>DASYTD010000042.1:0-2776 GCA_036002655.1 Gemmatimonadales bacterium | reverse complement strand
CCCAGAGCTGCTGAACGTTTCCTCAACACGATGTCAGAAACAACAAGGCGCGGCGGGTGATCATCCACCCACCGCGCCGCGCCTAAGTTCCCCTCCCCCGAAGAGCCTGCCCTGAGCGCAGCGAAGGGCGCGTGAAGACTTTATTCAACGAAGCAAGCGCGCCGGACGCGCGCGTAGCGAGGGATCTGTTGCGGAGTAGCAACACAACGACCCACCACTCACCCCCAGCAAAGCGTTAGGCCGCCCCGCGGAACCCGTTCCCTGCACACCGCCGTTCCCCTCGCATGCAAGTCTTCCTCACCGGCGCCACCGGCTACATCGGCTTCGCCGTCGCGACCGCGTTGCGGCGCCACGGCCACCGCGTCTGGGGCCTCGCCCGGAGTGACGCCAAAGCCGCCCGCTTGGCCCGCCACGAAATCGACCCCGTCATCGGTGACTTGGCCGACCCGAAGAGCTACGCGGACGTCGCTGCCCGCTGCGCCGCTCTGATCCATGTCGCTTTCGACTACTCGGCGGACGGCGTGGCCAAGAACAAGCTGACCATCGAGACCCTGCTCGACGCCGGTCAGCGTGGCGCGCAGCCCAAGACCCTCATCTTGACGAGCGGCGCCTGGGTGTACGGCGACACCGGTGACCAGATGGTGGACGAAACCACGCCGCTCAATCCGATCAAGCTCGTCGACTGGCGGCCGCTCCACGAGCAGCTGGTGCTGCAGGCAAAGCACATGCGCGGCCTCGTGATCCGCCCGGGGTGTGTGTACGGCGGCACCGGCGGGCTGACGGCGCAGTGGTTTGCGGGGCCCTCCGCAGGAAAGCCGCCCACCGTCGTCGGCACCGGACAGCACCGCTGGACGATGGTCCACCTGGACGACCTGGCTGACGCCTATGTCCGCGCCGCCGAGAGCGATCTGGCTGGCGAGATCTTCAACGTGACCGACCGGTCCCGCTTCACGGTACTCGAACTGGCAACCGCCGCCGCCCGGGCGGCGGGCTACACGGGCGCGATCCGGCCCCTCCCGCTCGCCGAAGCTCGGCAAACGATGGGTGACTTTGCGGACGCGCTCGCCCTTAACCAGCACCTGGACTCGAGCAAAGCGGTGCGGCTCCTCAACTGGCAGCCGCGGCACGGCGGGTTCCTAGACGAGGTGGAACTGTTTTACCGGACGTGGAGGACGTGGCAGGCTGAGTAGCGTCGGGCTCGATTGGGGCCCGGCGAGGCCGCCACTGCGGGCGGCAACGCCCAAAGAGGCCGATTGCTTCATCGTACGGCCGATCGATACCGTGAAGTTCGCGACGCTCGCTCGGCTTCGCGCTGGGGATTGGAGATAGAGTACTACGACGCTGAGGGGGGGGCCACTGTCCCCTCTTCCCTTTCTCCTTACCTCACGAAGCCGCGCCGATGGTCATCCCGAGCGCCGAAGGCGCGAGGGACCTGCTTTTTCGGTGGCCGCCAGCGAAAGCAGATCCCTTCGCTGCGCTCAGGGCGGGCTCTTCGCTACGCGCGCGTGCCGCGCGCTTCGCTCAGGATGACAACTCGCGCTGTCGTTGAGGAACCAGAAGGAAAGAAAGAGAAAGAAAGGATTGAGTTCCGCAGGCCCGAAGGGGAGGGAGGGCTTCCGAACGCCCCAATGCGCGGTACGTTGCGAGCATGAAGTGGTCGTGGCGCATCGGCCGGCTCGCCGGCATCGACCTGTACATGCACGTCACGTTCGTGCTCCTCCTCGGCTGGGTGGCCATCAACTACTACGCCGCGCGCCGCAGCGTCGCCGACGCGCTGATGGGCGTCGCGTTCATCGTCTCCCTGTTCGCCATCGTCGTGCTGCACGAGCTGGGACACGCGCTCACCGCGCGGCGTTTCGGCATTCCGACCCGCGACATCACCCTGCTGCCCATCGGCGGCGTCGCCCGCCTAGAGCGCATGCCCGACGACCCGCGCCAGGAGCTGCTCGTCGCGCTGGCGGGACCCGCCGTCAATGTCGTGCTCGCCGCGATCTTTTTTGTGCTGCTACAACTGGGGGCCGGCGTCCCACCCGTCAGCAACCTGACCCGCATGGACGGAAGCTTCCTGAGCCGGATGCTGTGGGTCAACGTCTCGCTCGTCGCGTTCAACATGCTCCCGGCGTTTCCGATGGACGGCGGCCGCGTGCTGCGCGCGCTCCTCGCGATGCGGATGGACTACGTGCGGGCCACGCGTGCCGCGGCGACGGTGGGCCAGGCCATGGCGGTCCTGTTCGGCTTCGTCGGCTTGTTCGCGAACCCGTTCCTGGTGCTGATCGCGCTATTCGTGTGGATCGGCGCGGCGGGGGAAGCCGCGACGGTGCAGCTGCGCTCGGCCGTCGAGCGCGTCCCGGTCGAGCGCGCCATGATCACCGACTTTCGTCGCCTAGCGCCCGGCGATCCACTGAGCCGCGCAGTGCAACACGTCCTGGCCGGCTTCCAGGAGGACTTTCCGGTTGTTGAGGGAGATCGCATTGCGGGGGTGCTGACCCGCGCCGATCTCCTCAAGGCGCTCGCCGAACGCGGCGTTGAGGCGCGCGTGGGCGACGTGATGCAGCGCGACTTCGAGACCGCCGACCCGCGCGACATGCTCGACGGTGTGCTGGCCCGGCTGCAACAGCGCCACATGCTCCCAGTGCTCTCCAACGGTCAGCTCGTGGGGCTGCTCACGAAGGCCAACCTCGGCGAGCTGCTCATGGTCGAGGACGCGCTGCGCAAGGGGCGGCGCCGCTGATCCTACGACGCTGAAGGGGTCGCCGCCGCCTTACCTCACCCGCAA
>DASYTD010000041.1:0-13689 GCA_036002655.1 Gemmatimonadales bacterium | reverse complement strand
CTCCTGTCCCGCCGCATTGACGACAAGGAGATCCAGCTCAAACGACAAAACAAGATCTTTTTCCAGATTTCGGGCGCCGGCCATGAGGGCGTCCTCGTCGCGGCCGGGAAAGTGATGAGACCGGGATACGACTGGTTCTATCCCTACTACCGCGACCGCGCGCTCTGCCTGACGCTCGGCATGACGCCGACGGAGATGCTGCTCGCCGCGGTCGGCGCCGCCGACGACCCGAATTCCGGCGGCCGGCAAATGCCGTCGCACTGGGGCCACAAGCAGCTCAATATCGTCAGCCAATCGAGTCCCACCGGGACGCAGTTCTTACAGTCGGTGGGGTGCGCCGAGGCGTGGCTGCGCTATGACCGGATTGACCTCAAGGAAAAGCCCATCCACGGCGACGAAGTCGTCTACTGCTCCGCCGGTGATGGCACCACGAGCGAGGGTGAGTGGTGGGAGGCGCTGAACAGCGCCAGCAATCTGAAGTTGCCCGTGTTGTTCCTCATCGAGGACAACAAATACGCGATCTCGGTGCCCATCGAGGTGCAAACCGCCGGCGGATCCGTATCGAAGCTGGTCGCCAACTTCCCGAATCTGCTCATCGAAGAAGTGGACGGCTGCGACCCGATCGCGTCGTACGAAGCGCTGACGCGCGCCGCCGAATGGTGTCGCCAGCGTAAAGGGCCGGCCCTCGTCCACGCGCACGTGATCCGGCCCTATTCCCACTCCCTCTCCGACGACGAGATCCTCTATAAGCCGCCGCGCGAGCGCGAGGCTGAGGCAAAACGCGACGCGGTCACGGCATTCCCGAAACGCCTGCTGGACGACGGCGTGGCCACCGAGCCCGAGATCGAGGCGATCAAAGCGCAGGTCGAAGAGGACATCCAGGTTGCGGTCGACATGGCGCTCGCCTCGCCCCAGCCCAAGCCCGAATCGGCGCTGCTGTGGGTCTATTCGCCGGACGTGGACCCCACATCCGAGCAGTTCGACACCGAGGACGATCCGCACTTCACCGGCGAGCCCACCACGATGGTGGATCTGCTCAATGCGTGCATGAAAGACGAGATGACTCGCGACCCGCGGATCGTCGTCTTCGGTGAGGACGTCGCTGACGTCAGCCGCGAGCAATACCTCAAGGAAGTGAAGGGCAAAGGCGGCGTCTTTAAGGTGACCTGGGGACTCCAGCGGCAGTTCGGCAGCGACCGCGTGTACAACTCGCCCCTCGCGGAAGCCAACATCGTCGGCCGTGCGATCGGCCTCGCGACGCGCGGGCTCAAGCCCGTCGTCGAAATCCAGTTCTTCGACTACATCTGGCCGGCGTACCACCAACTCCGCAACGAGCTGGCGACCATCCGCTGGCGGTCGAGCAATGCCTTCAGCGCGCCAGCGGTGGTGCGCGTGACCTACGGGGGCTACTTGAAGGGCGGCTCCATTTATCACTCGCAAACGGGAGCCGTCGTTTTCACGTCGGTGCCCGGGCTGCGGGTCATTTGCCCGTCCACGGCGCTCGACGCGAACGGCCTGCTGCGAACCGCCATCCGCTCCGACGACCCCGTTCTCTTCCTCGAACACAAGCACCTCTACCGCCAGACCTACAACAAAGCCCCGAATCCCGGCCCCAACTTCATGATCCCGTTTGGGAAAGCGAAGGTCGTGCGTGAGGGGACGGCGGTCACCATCGTGACCTACGGCGCGGTCGTGCAGCGCGCGCTCGTGGCCGCGAAAGCGGTCGAGGAAAAGGAGGGCATCAGCGTCGAGGTCATCGACCTCCGGTCGCTCTCCCCCGTGGACTGGGACACCATCGCGTCGTCGATCCGGAAGACGAACAAGGTGATCGTGGCTTACGAGGACGCCTTCTCGTGGGGCTACGGCGCCGAAATCGCGGCGCGCATCGCCGACCAGTGCTTCCCGTGGCTCGATGCGCCGGTCAAGCGCGTCGCCTCGACCGATACGTTCGTCGGGTACGCCCCCGACCTCGAGGACTTCATCCTGCCCCAGGTGGAGGATCTCGCGCAGGCGATGCGCGAGCTGCATGCGTTCTAAGTCCCTCCCGCTACTCGTCTACAACTTTCTGTTCTTCTTGTCGGGCGCCACCGGGCTCATCTACGAGCTCCTCTGGGTTCGTGTCCTGTATCAATCGTTCGGCTCCACGATCCAGTCGGTGACGACCGTCGTCGCCGCGTACATGGGTGGCCTCGGTCTCGGTGCCTGGTTGCTCGGCCGGACTGCGGACCGCTCACCGCGACCGGCCGTGCTGTACGGCTGGCTCGAGATCGCGATCGGTGTGTTTGGCATTCTCTCCCCCCTCGTCCTCGCTCTCGCGCATCGGGTGTACATCGGCACTGCCGGCGCGCTCGCGATCGGGGGAGGCGCGAGCGTCGCCCTACGCTTTGGACTGGCGGCGCTGGTGCTCTTGATTCCCACGACGCTCATGGGTGGCACGCTGCCGGTTCTGACGCGAGCGCTCATGGGCCAGGATCGTGGACTGCTCAGGCCGTCCCTCGGCCGTCTCTACGGTTTGAACACGCTCGGTGCGATGACCGGGACTGCACTGGCCGGTTTCTTCCTGATCGAATTCGTGGGTGTGAGAATGAGTCTGTGGTTGACTGCTGCACTCAACCTCGCCATCGGAGCTGCTGCCATCCACCTCGGCCGACAGCAATTGTCGGCTGACCCCGGGCGTGAGCCCGGGGAGGACCAAATCCCGCCTCCCCCGCGCGCCCCGTCCGACCACCTCCGCACTCTCGCGCTGATTCTGTTGGGCCTCACCGCGTTCGCCTCACTGCTCAACGAAATCGCGTGGACGCGCGTGTTGATCATGGTCGTTGGCGGATCCACCTACGCGTTTACCCTGATTCTGCTCGTCTTCTTGCTCGGTATCGGTCTGGGCAGCATGATCGTTGCGCGTCGCAGCCTGCCGCGCGCCGACACCGCCGCGGCCGCGGGGCTGGCGCAAGGCGTGACCGGCGTCGGCGCCGCGGCGCTCTTCCTGTTCTTCGGGTTCCTGCCGTCCTACATCATCGCGGTGTTCCAGATCCCCGAGTTGACTGCCGCCTCACGGCTGACGCTCATGGGTGTCGCGGTGGGCGCCGTCGTGCTGATTCCGGCGATTGGCATGGGCATGACGTTCCCGCTGCTCACCGATCTCACCGCACGCCATCGCGAGGCGCGCGGCGCTGACGTCGGCGCGGCGTACGCACTCAACACGCTCGGCAGCATTCTGGGCGCCGTGCTCACGGGATTCGTGCTGGTCGTGGCGTTGGGCACGCAGGCGACGCTGCGCCTCGGGCTGGTCGTGAATGGAATCGCCGCTCTCGCGCTGGCCGCGCTCGCCGCCCGCGGCATTGTCGAGGGCTCGGCGGAGGATCGGCGCATCCGCGTGCGCGTGCTCACTGCGGGCGGGTTGGGCATGCTCGCGCTGGTTTCTGCCGCCGCGGCGCCGGGATGGAGCACGCGGCTCATCGATCTCGGCCCCACGATCTACGCGCGCCAGCGCATGGATGCCGCCGCGCGGGAGCGGTTTTTGACGCACCGGGGGGTGCGGCAGCTCACCTTCCGCGAAGGTCCGAATGCGACGGTGAGCGTGTGGGAGGGCGAAGCCGGCAGGACGCTCCGGGTAAACGGCAAAGTGGACGGATCGGACCGCGGCGACATGGATACGCAGGTGATGCTCGGACTCGCGCCGGCGGTGGCGCGCTCGGCCGCAGCGTCAGCGCTGGTGATCGGGTACGGAACCGGCGTGACGGCCCACGTGCTCGCGGCCGTGCCGGGCATGACACGCGTGAGAGTCGTCGAGATCGAGCCGGCCGTCGTGCAGGTGGATAGCCTGTTTCGTGAAGTCAACGATTCCGTCCTCTTGCGCCCCAACGTCCGCGTCGTTGTGGACGATGCGCGCAGCGCCTTCCAGCTCGACCGCCAACGCTACGACGTGATCGTGTCCGAGCCCTCGAATCCGTGGGTTGCAGGTATCGCGACGCTGTACACGCCGGAGTTCTTCCGCATCGCAAAAACCCGTCTCGCGGATGACGGCGTCTTCTGCCAATGGATCCAGTTGTATCAGCTGCCGCTCCCAATCGTGGCGGGCATCGTTCGCAACCTGCGCGAGGTATTCCCCCACGTGCATGTATGGTTCGGCGGCACCGCCGATCTCGTCGTGTTGGCGTCGCCGCGGCCGCTCGCGTACGATCGCAAGTGGATCGAGCGGCTGATCGGTCCCGGTGGCCAACTGCATGAGCTGGGCAGAGAATGGCTGAGCCTCGAATCGCCGGACCAATACTTCGGGCGGCTGCTGCTCGGCGACTCCGGTGTCACCCGGCTGGTAGAGCGCGCGACCTTCGATCACAGCGACGACCGTCCGCGTCTCGAGTTCGTCGCGGCACGCCGCTTTCTCGATCCCGGAGCGGCCGCGAACGCCGTTTTCGATTCACTCGTGCAGATCGGCAATCGCGACGATGGCACATCGCCATTCGCACTCCTGCGGGTGCTCGCGGCGCGTCGCAGTGATGCCGGCGTGCTTCCCTACCTCGACGCGGCGCATCGCGCGCAGCCCACGGTCGCCGAGTGGACCGTGCGAACGGCGGGGATTCGCCTCGCCCTGGGCGACACGGTGCAGGCCGATTCGCTGCTGCGAGCGGTATTTGCCCGCGCTCCTCGGCAGGATGCTCTCCTGCTGCGAGCCCTGCTCGCGGCGGCGCGAAACCAGCCGTTCGCGGCGTTGGCGCTGCGGGAGGCCCTAGCTGCGGGCGCCGATACGGCGCAGGCGCGAGCGGCTCTCTCCCTGCTGGCCGTGCGTGCCTCCCGGTGGGGGGAAGCGGCGTTCCAAGCGAGCGGCGCCCTTCGGGCGGCCCGGGGCACGTTTCGCCATCCCTTCCCCGGCGAATTCCTCACGCAGGCCCTCGGCCAGATTGCGCTGAACGCGCCGCCGCCGCTCGCCGACAGCCTGCTCAGGTATGCGGTGGCTCGACGTCCGGGATCGGCGCGCTACCACGAGCTTGCAATAGTGGCCGCGCTGCGCGCGGGCCGCTGCGAGGAAGCCGCGGCCGGCTTCTTGGAGCTGCTCGATTTTGCGGTGCAGCGGGAAGACGGCCCCGCGTTAGTGCGCGAGTGCTGGGCCGGTCAGAGCGCTACGGCGGAGACTGTGGGCGGGGGGGCCGGGACCCGCGGGGCGGCGGCGAAACGGGTCCCGGAGACGCGCTGAGGAAGTCGCGGATCTCGCCCGCGGCGGCGATGGCGTGATCGACATCGCGGGAGAGCGCGCGAGCCTGCTGGGTCGCGTTGGTCAAATCGCTGAGCACCGCCGCCACACCCGCCGAACGCAGCCGCAGCAGATCGAAGCGCACGTTCTGCATCGCCAACACACACGATTCGATTTGTTCTTCGACGCGCTTGCGCCGCGTGAGCAGGTCGCTCAAAGCCTGGCGCTGGCGCTCGAGCAAACTGAGCTGCCGTTCTTGCTCGGTGCCCTCTTCATGGTGCTTCACGGCCTCGATGCGCGCTTCTATCCGCGCGAGCGCGCCGTCGTCCACATCGGCGCTCATTCCGTGCAGCATGCGCGCGAGATGTTCGGCGCGCTTCAGGAGCGCATCCACCGTGACCACCACGTCGGGGAGCAGCTTCCGCTCCGATGTCGGCACGCGCTCCATGATCTTGAGAATCGCTTCCCGGTCGTTGCGCGCGAGCCGGACCGTGTCGACATGCCGCCCGAATTCGTCGGGTTTGGGTGCCGGCAAGACGCGGCGCGGACCGAGTAGCGCTTCTTGCGCGTCGGGTGCGACCGGCCGGTTCAGCACGTCGCGCCAGGAATAGCCGGTCTGCCACAGCTTCATATACTGCGGCAGCAGGCCAAACGCGGCCCACGGAATCGCCACCCACTGAGCGAAGTTGATGCCGCGGCCGAGGATCAGATCGAGTACCGCAAGACCGCCGCAGACAGACGCCCACGACACGAATGCGTCGCGGAACTTCGCGACCATTTTGGGCTCGCCGCTTGCCGTGAGATCCGATTTGGGGTCCTTCTTCGCCGCGGCCCGGCTTGCGCGCCGGCGATCCATGGGGCGGCCGACTCCCGATTGCCTCGCGGGCGGCAGGCCCCCCCCGCCCCCGCCCAGTCGCGTCTCGCCGCGAGCCCCGCCGCCGCTCGTGCGGCGCGACGGGCGGTACGGCGGTGCGCTGCGCGATTCGAGTGCGCGCCGCAGCGCGTCCGCGGTCGGCCAGCGCGCCTCGGGCTCCTTCTCCAGAGACCGCATCACGCAGGACGCCAGATCGTCCGGGCACGTCGGCGATTTGTCTTGGAGGTTGGGTGCCTGCTCGGTGATCTGCTTGAGCAGCAATCCGGGGACGGTCGGCGCCGAGAACGGCAGCTCGCCGGCCAGCATCTGATAACCGACGACGCCGAGGCTGTAGATGTCCGAGCGGCCGTCGATCTCGCGATCGCCGGCCGCCTGCTCCGGGCTCATGTAGTGCGGCGTTCCGATCGCCACACCGGTCGCGGTGAGCGTGCCCGGGCCCGTCGTCGATGTCAGCGCCTTGGCAATGCCGAAATCCGTCAGCACGGTTCGGCCGCGGCTGCCTTCGAGCAGAATGTTGTCGGGCTTGACGTCGCGGTGGATGATGCCGAGCGCGTGTCCCGCGCCGAGCGCATCCGCCGTCTCCATCAGGATGCGGCGTGCTTCTTCAGGTGGCAGTCGCTCGCGACGCTTGAGACGCGCCGCGAGCGATTCACCATCCACGTAAGCCATTACAAAGTAGACGAGTCCGTCGGGCCCTTCACCGACGGAGTGAATCGGTACGATGTGCGGATGGGACAGGCGCGCGGCCGTCTCCGCTTCCCGTAGGAACCGGATGCGGATCTCTTCACGAAACGCGAGCTCGGGCGGCAGGACCTTGACGGCGACCTTGCGCTTAAGCCGTTCGTCGCGCGCGTGATAGACCACGCCCATGCCGCCGCGGCCGATCTCCCCCTCGAGCGTGAAGGAGGAGCCAAGGGCCTGACTCAGCCGCTGCGCCAGCCGATCGTTCATGCCGATTCGGAATCCATTCGCGGACTAAGATTTAGCCGCAAGCGTGCGGTGTTGCAACAGCTTCGGCGCGTCGAGTTGGCAGCGGCGCGCCTGTTTGGCGGCGTTTTCTGGAACGGACCTGCCGTGCGCGGCGTTTTTTCGTGGCATGGACGCTGCATTCCGCTTGCCTGAATGTCGTCCACACATCCTACGATTGGAGATGCCATGTCTGACCGGATGACTCTGCCTGTACTGCCGCTGCGCGAAGCCGTGTTGTTTCCCGGCGTCGCCACGCCGATTGGTGCGGGCCGTCCCGCGACATTGCGCGCCATAGAAGCCGCTCTCAAACACCCCGACCGCAAGGTCTTCGCCGTCGCTCAAAAGGAGAACATCGACCAGGTCTCGCCCGGCGTCCTGTACACGACCGGGACGATCGCGCGGATCAGCCAGGTCCAGCGCAACCTCGGCGGCGTACAGCTGGTGCTGCACGGCGACAGCCGGGGTACCGCTGTCCACTATACCGAGACCAACGGCTATCTCGAAGCCACCGTCCGCGAGACGTCCGATCTGCCTCCTCTGAATGAGAAGGATGCGGCGTTCGTAGCGTTGCATCGAGAAGTGCGCGAGCGGGCGGCGGAGCTGGGTCAGAAGTCCGGGCTGCCCACCGAGGTCGTACAACAGGTGTTGCAAGGCGTGAGTGATCCCGGCGCCCTCGCCGATCTCGTCGCCGGTCATCTCGACATCCAGTCCCTCGAGCGCCAGCAGCTGCTGGAGACGCTCGCCGTGGAAGACCGGCTGCGCCGGGTGCTCGTCCACGTCCAGCGCCAGATCGCCGTGCTCGACGCACAGGAGGACATCAAGTCCCAGGTGCAGGAAGAGCTCGGCGAGCGGCAGCGCGAAATGCTGTTGCGCGAGCAGATGAAGGCGATTCGCAAAGAGCTCGGCGAGGAGGGAGAGGATGCCGAGGCCGATGATCTCAAGAAGCGGCTCGATGCGCTCGAGCTGCCCGAGGCGGCCCGCAAGGAAGTTGATCGTGAGCTGGCGCGGTTGGAGCGCACCGGCCGCGAGTCGATGGAAGCGCAAGTCATTCGCACCTACCTCGAGACTGTCGCCGAGCTGCCGTGGAATAAGCGAGCCGACGAGTCGCTCGACCTCAAGCGGGCGGCGGAAATCCTCGAGGAGGACCATTACGGGCTGCAAGACGTCAAAGACCAAGTGCTCGAGTTTCTCGCGGTGCGGCAGCTGCGTCAGCGGCAGCCGAAGGAAGAGGCGCCAGGGAACGAGGACGATCGCGCCGCACGGGCGCCAACGCTGCTGTTCGTTGGCCCGCCGGGCGTGGGCAAGACCTCCATTGCGAAGTCCATTGCCCGGGCGATGGGCCGGCCATACGTGCGCATTTCCCTTGGCGGGGCGCGCGATGAGGCCGACATCCGTGGGCACCGCCGCACCTATGTCGGCGCCATGCCGGGCCGCATCATCCAGGGGATGAAACAGGCGGGCGCCAAGAACCCCATTTTCCTGCTCGATGAGGTGGATAAGCTGGGTATTTCCTTCCAGGGAGACCCGGCGGCGGCGCTGCTCGAGGTGCTCGATCCGGCGCAGAACGATTCGTTCACCGACCACTATCTCGGCGTGCCGTTCGATCTTTCTGAGGTGCTCTTCATCGCGACCGCAAACTTCCTCCAGAGCATCCCGGGGCCGCTGCTCGACCGGCTCGAAACGGTGAACTTCGCCGGCTATACCGAGCGCGAGAAACTCGAGATCGCCAAGCGCTATCTCGTCCCGCGGCAGCTCCGCGAGAACGGCTTGCTCTCAACCCAGTTGACGCTCAGCGACGGTGCGCTGGCTGAAATCATTGCCAGCTACACCCGTGAGGCCGGCGTACGGCAGCTCGAGCGTGAAATCGGCAAGTTGGGCCGCAAAGTCGCTCGCAAGATTGCTGACGGAGCCGCAGAGAAGGTGACGGTCGGGCCGAAGGACATCCCTGATCTCATTGGACGTCCCAAGGTCCACCCCGAGCGCATGGCCGGTGAGGATCAAGTCGGCGTCGCGACGGGGATGTACTACACCCCCGTGGGCGGCGACATCATGTTCGTCGAAGCGAGTGTCATGCGGGGTAAGGGCGAGCTGGTGCTCACCGGGCAGCTGGGAGACGTCATGAAGGAATCAGCCCGCGCCGCGTTGACCTACGCCAAGTCGCATGCCGATCTGCTCGGAATTCCTGACGGTGCGTTCGTGGATACGGACATTCACGTGCACGTCCCGGCGGGCGCCATTCCCAAAGACGGCCCGTCGGCGGGAATCACGATGGCCACGGCCCTGGTCTCGGCGCTGTCGCGCCGGCCGGCTCGCCACGACATCGCCATGACCGGTGAAATCACGTTGCGCGGACGCGTCCTGCCCATCGGCGGTGTGAAGGAAAAGGTGCTGGGCGCCGTTCGGGCGGGGATCACCTCGGTGATCCTGCCGAAGGAGAACGAGCGCGATCTCGAGGATCTACCGGAGGAAGTGCGAAAGACGCTCAACGTGCATCTGGTCGAGGAGCTGGGTGACGTATTGAGCCTGGCGCTCCGGGGTGCCCGGTTCGAGTCCGGCCACCTGATCTTCGAAACTGAAGCTCCGGTGTTAGCCAGCGCTCACGCCGGCAACCACTAGGTCAACGGCAGCCTCGCGCCACCGCTCGCGCAGCGCCGGTTCGTCGGCGCCGAGCGGTCGCGCGCTGGCCGCGACGACAGCTTCCATACTGAGGTAGCCCACCATCAGGATCAGGGCTTGGGCGGCGGCCAGGTGCGGGTCGACGTCGTCCCGCACCTGACCCAAGCCTTGGCCTTCCGCGAGCAGCACCACGAGGCGATTGATCGCGGGCGCGAACGCAGCGCCTGAGCGGGTCCCCTGCCCAAGCAGTGCCACGATCTGTGGGTGGCGCGCGAGAAACTCGAATTGCGCCTGCAGCGTGAGACGCAGGCGCTCGAGCGGACCGCCTGGCGGAAAGGCCAACCCCGCCAGCGCGCTCTCGAGCTCGCTGGCTGACTCGGTGAGGACAGCCTGGAAGAGACCGCGCTTGGAGTTGAAGTAGTAAAACAGCAGTTGTTTATTGACGCCGGCCCTGCGCGCGATCTGTTCTACGCGCGCGCCCGCGAAGCCGCGCCTGGCGAACTCTTCGCGGGCCGCCCCGATGATGCGTAATGCTCTGTCATTACTAAGCTTGGGTGGCACAGTGGCAATTTCGTCAACCGTTTGGTTGATGAAATCTAAGGCCCTTCGTCCGGCGCCGCCACTGCCCGCGTTGTCGGTTTGGGAGCCGTTGGCCAGGCCACGCTCAGATCATTCCAATTCAGGATTGCGTTGAACGCCAGCGCAAAGCTTCCCTGTGTCTCCCACCGCCAGAACGGGCGGATGGCAAACAGCACGACATGCCCCTGACCCACCGGGGCATCGAGCACGGCCGGTCTCCCGGCCAATTCCTCGCCATTCACGAGTAGACCCGACAGCCGCAACGAATCGCGCTTCTGATGGAAGCCGAACACGACGCGCGGGCGCGCCCGCGCCTGCGCGGCCGTGAGGGCGGCATCCTGATCCTCTGGAATCTCGGTGCTCGTGTCCACCTGGAAGAGCGGCGACTGATTGAAGTAGACGGCGAGCGTATCGGCATAGCCGTACGCGATCGGACTGCGCGCATCCTTCAGTACGGCCCGGTAGATCCCACCGGAGGCGCGCAGCTGCCGCGCCGGCGTGATGTCCACGCCGCGAGTCACGCCGTAATCGGTGAACACCGCGGACGTCGCGCCTTCGGTGATGACGACACCGCCTGCCTCGATCCACTGACCGAGTGCCGTCATGCCGTCGAGCCCAATGCCCGGCCGCACATCGTCGGTGGAATCGATGCCGCCGAGGTTCGGCGTCTCCGGTGTGCGCCGCCAGGGGATTGCCGGACCATTCATCGGCAATCCGTTCACGATCGACTGGGCATTGCTGGTGACGTAGGGCAGCACCAGCACGTTGAACTGCTTCAGCAGGTCGCGGTTCTTCAGCTGCTGCACGTTGAGATAGGTGTACGGAATCCGCAGCACGTCGAACGCGTAGCGCACCCATCCTTCATTCTGTGTATTGAGCCAGGAGTGGATGAGCGCGATCTTCGGCAAGTCGAGCTCGTGTCGAGCGACCTGGGGGGCGTTGCGCACGCCCACGACGCTGAGCCCGAGCGACTCTGCCGCCTGTGTGATGCGGCGCTCGACATCCGCCACACCCTCTGATAGCACGATCGTCGTGCCCCGCCCCCACGATCGGCGCTCTGCGCTGAACGTGTCCTCACTCGCCCACATGCGCACATCGCGCAACGCGTAACGGAACTGGATCAAGCCACTCTCGGTCGTCGGCGCGATGAGATAGGCTCCCGCCCCCCTGACTCCTGACACCTGACCCCTGACACGCACATCGGCAGTCAGCAACGAGAGAGGCGCGCGCAGCACCGTGGTGTCATTGATGGGATGCAGCGCGACGTTGCGCACGTACTGGAGGGTCCACCCCGTATCGTCGTACGGTCGCGGATCGTCCGGACCGTAGTCTTGCTTACTGAAGTAGCTCTTCGCGAGCGGTCCGTAGGGCTGATCGAGTTTCACGATGTAATCGCCGGCCGCGACGTCCATGCCGCCAGCCTTGAACGCCCGGTCGGCGCGCTGCACCTCGAGTCCGTGGAAGCGGAGCAGGTTCACGAGATTTGCCGCTTCCACCGGTCGCGCCTGGTTGGCGGGAATGTGAAAGGCGTTGGGTCCGTCCTTCGCACGCCCGCGCTCGATGGCGCGCACGCCCTTGCGATAGTACTGATCGAGATAGCGATGCCCGTTGCGCGCCATGTAATTCAGCGCGATGAGCAATGCCGACTGCTGGTAATTGATGTTGTTGCGAATGCACCAACGCACACCGTTGAGCGGTGGGTTGGGCCGGAACCATTGGACCGACGTCTGCCGGTCGGGGAGCTTCACGGTGTGGCAGTCGGCGCCGCGTGACGTGTACGTCTCGTAGAATCGGCCGATCGAGTTGTGGCCGTTGGCCACCCAGAACATGTAATTTGGAGTCCAGCCGTCGTAGAAGTCGTGCGTCCACACGCCCGGGAGGCCGCGCTTGGTCAGCTCCGTGATCTCCTGGAACGCCAGCTCGTGCCACTCCGTGATGACGATCGGATCGAGCTCGCGGTTGTAGGGCCCGGTGCCCGTCGAGGTATAGAGGAAGGGCACCGATTCGTGGAGATCGTGCAGGACCGTGGGATGCCAGTCGAAAAACGCGCGCATCATCGTCCGGGTCAGCACCTGCGACATCACGATGCCATCCCGGTTATTGTCGTGCGCCGTGTACTTGCCCCAATAGATGAGGCCGGGGCCGATGTTCTTGTTCGCCTTCCGGTAACGGTAGATGTCCACCTGCCGGTCTCGGCCGTCCACTTCGGTGACTGGCGTGATGAGTGTGATGATGCTGTCGCGAATCTGTCGAATGAACGGCGTCTCCTCGACCGCCAGCCGGTAGGCCAATTCCATCAGCATTTCCGGCGAGCCCGTCTCGGGCGAATGGATGGATCCCGACGCGTAATAGATCGGCTTCCCTGCCGCGATCAGCCGCTGTGCCGAATCGGGGGAAAGCCGCCGTGGGTCGGCGAGTGCCGCGGTGATGCCGCGATAGTGCTCGAGCTGGGTGATCGTGGCACTATCAGCAATCGCCGCGACGATCATCGGACGGCCCTCATCACTCGTGCCCAGGTCGAACACTTTCACCCGCGGCGACGCTTCGTCGAGCGCCCGGAAATAACGGGTGATGTCGGCGACGTACGAGAGCTTTCCCACCGTGCCCGACACGTAGCCGAGGACCTGGAAGGGCGTCGGAACTCTGGAGTCTGCCGGGAGGTGATCGGTGAGCTCGGTGTTGAAGCGCGGCTCGGTCGTCAGCGCACGGATTTTGGCGGTGTAGGCCGAGTCTACGGGTTGCTGGAGCGCGACAAGCGCGAGGGCGGCGTGGACCATGCGACGTTCTCCGGAATGCGGGACAAACCTTCCTTGAGAAAATCCAACAGCAAACGGTTGAACTCGTCGGGCGACTCCTCGGGGACGGCGTGCCCCGCGCGCGCGATCAGCACGAACTCGCTGCGCGGCAGCTCGCGCGCGAACCGGCTCCCATCACGCAGCGAAATCCAACGATCCGCGTCGCCCCACACAATCAATGTGGGGGTGTGCACAGCGACGAGGCGGCCGCCGAGACTGTCGAACCTGAACTCTCGGAGCACGCCTCGCAAGGCGCGACCAAAGTTGGGATCGGGCACCGGCGCGTAATACTGATCGACATCCGCTGCGGTGACTTTGCCGGGGTCGGCGTACGTGGACCGCAGAATGCGACCCGTGATCCAGCGTCCCCGAAACGCGGTGGCGATCGCTCCCACAAATGGCCAGCGCGCGATCTTGAGTACGCCGGGCCAGCGCACGCCGTAGCCGGCGGCGTCGATCAGCACCATGCCGCGCACGCGATCGGGATGCGCCAGCGCGACCTCAGCGGCGATCGCCCCGCCCATCGAATGGCCGACCAGCACGGCGCTCGAGATGCCGAGCGAGTCCAAGAGCGCGACGACGAGCTGCGCGTATTCGGCGTTGCTGTAGCCGTGCGCCGGCTTGTCCGAAAATCCAAAGCCGCGATTGTCGAACGCGACCACTCTATA
>DASYTD010000040.1:0-18238 GCA_036002655.1 Gemmatimonadales bacterium | reverse complement strand
TTTGGGCAATGGCTGCACGGCACACCCCTGATCGATTATCGCCTCAGCAAAGTCGAACGTCATCGCATGGGCAACCGCTGGCGCACCGTCGTCACCATCGACCGGCTGGGCGACGGCTGGATGCCGATCGAGGTCGGCGACCGCGATACCGTGTACGGGCGGGCGAGCGGCCAGGCCGAGCGCGAGCGCGTGGAATTCGTGACGAATCACAAGCCCGGCCGTCTGCTGCTCGATCCGCGCCAGCGCGCGCACGATTGGAACGCGCTCAACAACCATGAAAAGCGGCTGTTCAGCGGACGGGCGGCGCACCTGGTGCGCATCGACAACCCCACGCGCCAGGAGGCGAGGCGGGATCGGCTCGTGACCGGGTTGCTGCCGCTCGTGTGGTACAACGACTACGGCGGGTGGACTGGGGCGCTGCGCGCGCGCTCCAACTACCTCGGCCGGTTCGAGAAACACTTGGCTGTAGAGTCGGTCGCCCTCGACCCCGACGCGACCCACCGCTTCGGCGACTATTTCCGATTCGGCAATCCCATCAACCGGCCGATGCCCCGGACCGAAGCGAGCGCCACGTTCTGGTTTGTCGAAGGCCGTCTCGGCATCGCACTGCAGGCCGACCGCTCGATGCGCGAGCACTTGGGATTCGGAGCCGACCGTCACGCCGGCTTCGACGCGATCTGGATGGCGGTCAACGACCTCGGCTACGTGGACCGGCGGCTGTGGGACAACGCCGGCACGATCGAGGCGGGACCCTGGGCCTCCGTCACCAGCCAGCGCGGCGCCAGCATCTGGCGAGCTTGCGCCGGCGTGCGCGGCGGGATCGTGTATCGGAACCCCGGCGCCGGCGATCAATCTTCAAAACGCTATGATGTGGAAGGGTTTGCGCGCGCGACCGGCGAGGTGAGCCTGCGCACGCCTTTCCTTCTTAAGACGACGCTCGGCGCGCGCCTGTTCGGCGGCGCCTACGTCGCCCAAAATGATCCACCCTTGCAGCGCCGGATCATGCTGGCCGGCGCCGGTCCGTACGAGACCTTCACCAATCCGCTGCTCCGCAGCCGTGGCGCGCTCTTGGTGCGGCCCGATTTTCATTACCATGCGCCGGGTGATGCCAATCTGCGCGGCTTCGGCCCGGAGCTCGGCGGCCGCTGGGCCGTAGCGTTGAACCTCGAAGCGACGAGAGACGTCTTTCGGGGCAGCCGGAGCGGACTCTTCGCCGCTGTCGCGCTCGAGGCGTTCGCGGATGCCGGCATCGTTGATTCCCAGGCCGTGCCGTCGGTCCCAAGCGGCAAGTCGTACACTACGTTGTATGATGGCGGCTTCGGTGTAGTAACCCGCCATCGGATCAACGACCTGTCCTGGACGATGCGATTCGAGGCTCCCTTGATCGTTAATCGCTGGGATTATGCAGCGGATGGGAATGGCAGTCGGTTCGCGTTTCGCTGGCAAGTCAGCCTGGAGCCGAGTTTTTGACCGAACGGCGTGCGTTCTTCCAGAACACGATCGGGCGCCTGCTGCACGAGGTTGCCGAACGGACGGAGCAACGCGTCGCGCCGAAGCGCTGGTTCCGGCCGCCGGGCGCCGCGCCCGAGGTGGCGTTCGTCGCGGCGTGCACGCGCTGCGGCGATTGCATCGATGTCTGTCCCGTACACGCGATCCTCAAGATGCCGGCGAACGGGGAGGGCGTCGGTCTCGCGGCGGGCACGCCGTACATTGATCCGGCAGCCAGAGCGTGCATCGTCTGCGAGGACATGCCGTGCGCTGCCGCGTGCGAGACCGGCGCGCTCACGTCCGTACCGTGGTCGTCGGTGCACATGGGCGTCCTCGAGCTCGATCCGCAGCGCTGCATCACGTTCCAGGGCGCCGAGTGCGGCGTGTGCGCGCGCGCGTGCCCCGTGGGCGAGGCTGCGCTCGCGCTCGACGATCGCGGACACCCGGTGCTGAAGCCGGAGGGATGCGTCGGCTGCGGGATATGTGTGACGGCGTGCGTGACCCTACCGTCCTCGCTCAAATTGAGATTGGCATAATGAACGTGCGGCGTGCGGCGTTACGCGTGCGGCGTCGCACGGATAGCGCCACCCGCTTCGACCCTCCCTTGCTGCGCCGCACGGCCCACGCCGCATGCCCAATGGCATTCGAATGAGCGATCTCCCTTATCGTGTAGAAAAGCCGTGGGGCCACGAGCTCATCTGGGCGAAAGCCGATCGCTACGTCGGCAAGATCCTGCATATCGAGCCCGGCCACGTACTTTCCCTGCAGTATCACAACCGGAAGGATGAATCCATTTACGTACTGTCCGGCGAGATCATCCTGCGCGTGCAGCAGGGCGAGACGTTGATCGAGCGCCGCGTGCGCGCCGGCGAGGCATTTCACATTCCCCCGAAACAGATCCATCAATTCGAGGCCGTGGTGGTGAGCGACCTGCTCGAGGCGTCCACGCCCGAGCTGGACGACGTCGTGCGGCTCAAGGATCGCTACGGACGAGTGCCCCCCAAATGAAAGTCATCATGCCGATGGCCGGCAAAGGCACGCGGCTCCTGCCGCTGACCAAGCGCGTTCCCAAACCCCTCGTGAACGTCGCGGGCCGGCCGGTGATGGACTACGTCATGGATGCGCTGCGCCGCGCCGGGCAGCTGGAAGAGCTGATCATCATCACCGGCCATCTGAAGGAGAAGGTCGAGCAGTACGTGCGCGAGCACTATGACATTCCGGCGCGCTTCATCGAGCAGAAGGTGCTCGACGGCACCGCGGGCGCCGTCAACCTGGCGCGCCCGTACGTGGATGGACCCGTCATCGTCATCTTCGTGGACACCTTGTTCGATGCCGATCTGTCCATCGTGAAGACGAGCAATGCCGACGGGATCATCTGGACGAAAGAGGTCGAGGACTACCAGCGGTTCGGCGTCGTGGTGACGGATAAGCAAGGGTACATGACGCAGATCGTGGAGAAACCGAGTACGCCGATCTCCCGGCGAGCCAATATCGGGCTCCAGTACGTCAAAGATTGGCGCACCTTATTCGACGGGATCGAGCACGTCCTGAAGAGCCCGCCAGGGAAGGGCGGCGAGTTCTATCTGACGGATGCGTTCCAGTACATGGTGGACCACGGCAAGAAGCTCTTCGTCAGCGAGGTTGGCGGTTGGTACGACTGCGGCAAGGTGGACACGCTGCTCGAGACGAACCAGCACTTGCTCGAGCACGGCCGCGGCAAGCGTCCTGCCAAGGTGCCCGCTGGTGTGCAGATTAAAGAGCCCGTGTACATCGAAGATGGCGTCACCCTCAAAGACGTCACGATTGGGCCGAATGTCTCGGTCGAGGCTGGAAGCAGCATCGTCGGCAGCACCATCGCCAACAGCATCCTGGGCTGCGGGGTGCAGGTCAAAAACGCGACCGTGAAGGGCTCCGTGGTCGGGGACAGGCAGGTGATCGAGGGGCGGCAAGTCCAGGATTCCGTGATGGATGCAGGGGAAATCACCGCCGCCCGCTAGCCGGTTGACAAGTACGACAATTCTAGTATAATCGAAGTGTGGATGCCCCCAACGCGCTGCACTTCGCCCCCAAATTCGCCGCCCTCGGCCACGAGGCGCGGCTCAGCATCGTCCGCTTGCTCATGGCCGCGCATCCCGACGGCATGGTCGTGGGAGAGATCCAGGAAGAGCTGGACATCCCGCCTTCCACGCTCTCGCACCATCTCGACGCCCTGCAACGCGAAGCACTGGTCAGCGTGACGCGGGAAGGGAAGTTCCTGCGGTGCCGGGCCGATGCGGCGGGGCTCCGCGACTTACTGGCGTTCCTGTACACCGAATGCTGCACCCGCAACAGCCTCGTTCCCGTTTCCGCACTGAAAGGAGTTCGGTCGTGAAAGTCCATGTTGCGCTGAACACGCCCCGGTTCGACGAGTCCGTCCGTTTCTATCGCACGTTCCTCGGCCTCGAGCCCGTGAAGCTCAAGCCTGGATACGCGAAGTTCGATGTCGCCGAGCCGGGCCTCAATCTCACGTTGAATGCCTCCCCGGACCGCGGCGCGGGAGCATTGAATCATTTGGGGATTCAGGTGCAGTCGACAGTGGCGGTGAAAGAGGCGGCCGAGCGGCTCAAGGCCGAAGGGCTAGCGACGTTCGAGGAGGAGAACACCGACTGTTGCTACGCGCTGCAGGACAAGGTGTGGGTAACGGATCCCAATGGGTACAAGTGGGAGGTATTCGTCGTGAAAGTCGGCGATACTCAACCTGAATTGACCGTCGCCTCACCTACCGTCGCTGCATCTACCGTCGATTCACCAGCCGACGCCTGCTGCGCCAGCACCTGCTGCCACGATTGAACGAGTTCCTCGAGCTGTTCGACTACAACGCCTGGGCGAACCGCATCATCTTCGAGGCGGTCGCCCGGCTTCCGGAGGAGCAGTACTTCCGGGACATGAAGAGCAGCTTTGGCGGAATCCACGGCACGCTGGCGCACATCGTGTGGGTCGAGCAGGTCTGGCTGCACCGCTGGCTTGGGAAGCCCAACCCAGCGGTGGCGCAAGGAAAGGATCTGAAGTCACTGCCCCAGGTTCGCAGTCGCTGGGACGACGTCGAGGCGGAGCGGGGGAGGTTTGTCGGGGGCTTCACGAAGGACCGGCTGGAGGAGACGAGGCTCGTAAAGCCTTCCAGCGGCGGCGAATACGTCCATACGTTCCGTCAGATGTTTCGTCATTTCATCAACCACTCGTCCTACCACCGCGGTCAGATCGTGACGCTCATGCGGCAATTGGGCGCGCGGCCGCCCAGCACCGACCTCATTCTCTACTATCGGCAAAGGGGTTGACGGGACACGGAAACTAAAGTTACTTACTGACCGTTCAGTTAGTAACCTTGGAGCCGCTCATGCCCCGTGCAGTCCCAAAACCGCGTTGGCGTCGTCGTAAGCAGGCCCGACCCGAAGAGATCATCGAGGCGGCGCTCGAGGTCTTCGCCGACCGCGGCTTTGCCGCCACCAAGCTCGAAGATGTCGCCCGCCGTGCCGGGGTCACCAAAGGCACGATCTATCTCTACTTCGAAAACAAAGAAGCGCTGTTTAAAGCGCTGGTCCGCGGGACGATCGTCCCGGTCATCGCCAAGGGCGAGGCGGTCGCGCAATCCTTCACCGGCAGCGCGCGCGATCTGTTCGAGCGGTTGGTGCGGGAGTACTGGCGCCTCGTGGGCGAGACGTCGCTCGCTGGGATTCCGCGGTTGATGATCGCCGAAGCCGGCAATTTCCCCGAGCTGGCCCGCTTCTACTACGAAGAAGTCGTCACCCGCGGCCACCGCCTGATGGCCGGCGTCATCGAGCGCGGCATCAAGGCGGGCGAGTTCCGCCGGGTGAACGTGGCCGTTGCGACCAAGCTCGCCATGGCGCCGCTGATGCACGCCGTCGTCGCCCGCAAAGCGTTCTCTGCCTGCATGCCGGAAGGCTTTGACGTCGCCAGCTACCTCAACACTCACATCGATCTCTATCTCCATGGCATTGCCACTGATCACACTGATCCTCGCGCTGATTAGCGCAGATTCGCTCCAGGCGCAGACACCATCGCCGGTGCGGCTTTCCTTTGCCGAGGCCATTCGTCGCGCAACGGGACAGAGCCAGTCGGCGCCGCCGTCCGTCGCCATCGCGGGTTTTCGCGTGGATGCGGCGAGCGCTCGCGTGCGGCAGGCTCGGTCCGGACTCCTGCCCAGCCTGTCGCTCTCCGGCTCGTGGGCGAACCGCAACTTCAACTCCAAGGCACAGGGAATCTCGTTCCCCGGCGTGCCGACGATCATCGGCCCATTCAACGCGTATGACGGCCGCGTGCGGGTTACGCAGACGCTGTTCGACTTCTCGAACCTGGGCCGTGTAAACGCGGCGAAGAGCTCGGCGGCCGCAGCCGGCGCGGACCGCTCGGCCGTCGTTGAAGCGAGCGCGCAGACCGTCGCGCTGGCGTACGCGCGTGCCAGCAGGGCACAAGCCGTCGTCGGTGCGCGGCAGGCCGATTCCGCGCTCGCCGCGGAGCTCCTCACCCTGGCGATTGCGCAGCAGCAGGCCGGTGTGAGCGCGTCCATTGACGTCACGCGCTCCAAGACGCAGTTGGCGGAAGCGGTAGGCCGGCTGATCGTCGCCGAGAACCAGCTCGACCGCGCGAAGATCGATCTTGCGCGGGCACTGGGACTCGATCCGGCGACTCCGATCGCGCTTACCGATACGCTGAACGCACAGTTGGGCGCCGCGGACGTGCCGGCCGATCGCAACGCGGCGGTGGCGCAGGCCGTCGCCGCGCGGCCCGATCTCGCCGCGGAAGTCGCCCGCGGCGCGGCTGCCCGCACGTCCGTATCGGCGATTTCCGCCGAGCGGCTGCCACGGCTGGAGCTAGAGGCCGATTACGGGCTCAGCGGCGTGCGCATGCCGGACGCCATGGGCACGCGGCAGGTCGCCGTCCAGGTGACGGTGCCGATTCTCGACGGCTTCCGGCGCGAAGGCCGACTTGCTGAGCAGCAGGCAGTCCTGCGCGAATCTGAGGTACGTCTGGGTGATTTGCGGCAACAGGTCGCCGCCGACGTGGACGGCGCCCTGCTCGATCTGCGCTCGGCGAGCGCGCAGCAGGCGGTGGCGGCGGAGCGGCTGCAGCTCGCCGCGGAGGAAGTTTCGCAGGCGCGCCAGCGCTTCAAGGCCGGCGTGGTCGGCAACATCGAAGTGATCACCGCGCAAGAAACATTGCTGCGTGCGCGGGATGCGGACATTGACGCTCGTTTTGCGGCCGTTACGGCGCGGATCGTACTCGCCCGTTCCGTCGGCAGCGCTCGCACCCTGCACTAACGTCGGACGGTCGGACGGCCTGACGGCCGGACGGTCTGTACAACCACGAAAAGAGAGACGCTAATGGCTACCACGATGGAACCTGACACGCAGACTCCGGTGAGACAGTCGCCTCCGGCTACTCGGGCACCCGCGACCGTGCGTCCCAAGCGCTCGCGCCGGACGGTTTTCATGATCATGGGCGTTGTTCTGGTAGCGCTGCTGGTCTTCGGCGCGCGCAGATGGTGGTTCGGCCGTTCGCACGTCTCGACCGACAACGCCCAAGTGGACGGGCACATCGTGCCGGTGCTCTCGAAAGTCGGCGGCTACGTCGCCGCGGTTCGCGTGGCGGAGAACCAGCCGGTGCAGGCGGGCGACACGCTGGTGGTGCTCGATGACCGCGACTTCCGCTCGCGCCTCGCGCAAACCGAAGCCGATCTCGCCGCGCTGCTCGCGACGGTGAGCAGTCGTACGCGGGTGGGGCAGGCGGACGCCGCGGTGGCGCAGGCGCAGGCAAACGCCCTCAAGGCGGCCGCCGACCTGGCGCGGATCGAGCCGCTCGCGCTGCAGAACGTCGTCAGCCAGCAGCAGCTCGACGCCGCTCGCGCCGCGGCGGCGGCGGCGGCGGCGCAGCTCGCGTCCGCCCAGGCCGCCTTGGTGGGCGCCGACGCCCGCGTGGCCGCGGCCCGCGCCGCCCGCGATCAGGCGGCGCTGCAGCTCTCCTACACCCGCGTCATCGCGCCCTCCAATGGGGTGGTCTCGAAAAAGGCGGTCGAGCTCGGCCAGCTCGTGCAGCCGGGTCAGCCGCTGATGACCGTCGTGCCGCTCGATGATGTCTGGGTGACGGCGAATCTGAAGGAGACCGAGACGGCCGATGTTACGCCGGGCGACTCAGCCGAAGTGACCGTGGACGCATACAAAGGCCTGCATTTCCGGGGACACGTCGAGAGCCTCTCTCCCGCGACGGGAGCGAAGTTCTCATTGCTGCCGCCCGACAACGCGACCGGGAATTTCACGAAGGTGGTGCAGCGGATTCCCGTGCGGATCCGGTTGGATGGCGCGATGGACCCCGCGCATCCGCTCCGGCCGGGCATGAGCGTCGTCGCGACGATCAAGACACACTAACATGGTCGCTGCCGCACTCCCGATTCCTCAAGACAGGTACCGGTTCAAGTACCTGATCGCGATCACGGTATCGCTGGCGTCGGTGCTGGAGCTGCTCGACACCAGCATCGTGAACGTCGCGATTCCGCACATGATGGGAAACCTGGGCGCGACGCTCGATCAGATCGCGTGGGTCTCGACCGGGTACATCGTCGCCAACGTGATCGTACTGCCGATCACCGGCTGGCTGTCCGCCTACTTCGGGCGGCGCCGCTACTTCGCCGGGTCGATCGCGCTGTTTACGGTGGCGTCGTTCCTGTGCGGCAACGCCGGCTCGCTCGAGGCCCTCGTCTTCTGGCGGATCGTGCAAGGCCTGGGCGGCGGGGCGCTGCTTTCGACGTCACAGGCGATTCTCTACGAGGAGTTCCCGCGCGAAGAGTACGGCACCGCCATGGCCATCTTCGGCGTCGGCGTGATGGTCGGGCCCACGCTCGGCCCGACCGTGGGCGGCTGGATCACGGACATGTACGGCTGGCCGTGGATCTTCTACATCAACATCCCGTTCGGCATGCTCGCCCTGGCGCTGACGCTGTCGTTCATCAACGACTCGCGGCACCAAGAGCGGTCCACCCGCGTGGATGTCGTGGGGCTCGGTCTCCTGGCCGTCGGCATCGGCGCGCTGCAAACGATGCTCGAGCGCGGCGAGCGGCTCGACTGGTTCGCGTCGGGGCAGGTGCGCCTGCTGGGGATTACGAGCGCCGTCGCCCTCATCACGTTTATCTGGCACGAGCTGCGGTCGGAATATCCCGTGGTGGATCTCCGCATTCTGAAGAGCCGCCAGTTGGCGGTGGGCGTGGTGTACGGTTTGGTGCTCGGCGTGTGTCTGTACGCGACCGTCTTCGTGCTGCCCGTCTACCTCCAAAACGTACGCAACTTCACGGCGAATCAGACCGGTCTCGTGATTCTCCCCGGCGCGCTCGCCAGCGCATTCACGATGGCGTTCATGGGCCGGCTGCAAGGAAAGTTCGACGGCCGATTATCCATTGCGGCGGGCGTCGCGATCTTCGCGCTCTCGATGTGGAAGCATGCGCATTTCACGACCGAAAGCGGCATGTCCGACTTCTTCTGGCCGCTGATTTTCCGCGGCGTGGGGCTGGGGCTGATTTTCGTGCCGCTGACGAACCTCGCGCTCGCCGATCTGCCGATGTCGAAGATTCCGAACGGCACGGGGCTCTTCAATCTGATGCGGCAGCTGGGTGGCAGCGTAGGCATCGCGCTCTCGGCCACGCTGCTCCAGCGCTTTACGGCGATTCATCGTGCCGATCTCGCCGCGAACATCACGCCCTACGCCGAGGCGACACGGGAGCGGATCGCGGCGATCACGCAGGCGCTCGTGGGCCGTGGTGACGTGCCCGCGATCGCGCAGACGAAAGCGATCGGGTTTGTGAACGGGATCGTGACGAAACAGGCGATGATGCTGTCGTTCGAGCAGCTGTTCCTGCTGTTCGGTATCGCGTTCGTCCTGTCGCTGCCGCTGCTACTCCTGATGCATCGGAGTAAAGGAATACCGGGAGGCGGCGCAGCCGAGAGGGCGCACTAGCGAGCTTCCGCCATCGCCGCGGTGACGAGGAGGGCGCGCACGATGCCGAGCGCGCCCTTGTCGTTTTCGTACCACTCGGTGGGCAGATGCGCATCGCCCGCCCGGCCGCCGGCCCCCAGCGCCACGGCGGGCACGCCCAGTGCGATCGGGACGTTGGCGTCGGTCGAGGCGCACGCCAGCTGGTGCTCCTGGCCTACTGCCCGTGTCGCGGCGACGGCCGCCTGCACGAGCGGATGGGTGCGAGGGGTCAGTCCCGAAGGTCTGTCGCCGACGCGCCGGACGTCTATGGTGAGCGGCGCCGTACCGGGCACGCGGTGGCGGTTTTCGTCGGCCAACGCGCGCGTCAGGGCCGCTTGCACGGACTCGTCGAGCCGCTCGAGTGCGCGCGGATCCTCGCTGCGCAGGTCGACATCGAACCAAGCCTGCTGCGGAATCGAATTGAGGCTGGTACCGCCCCCAAGGCGCACGACGGCGCACGTGCTACGTGGTGCGTGGTGCGTGGGGAGGTCCGCGAGCAACGCGGTTGCGCGGCCCACGGCGTTCGCCGGATTGGCCACGCCAAACGCCGCCCACGAGTGGCCGCCGGGACCCTGGAATGTGATGTGATAGCGTCGCGCCCCGAGTGCGCGGTGGACGATGCGCTCGATCCCGGCGCCATCGAGGGCGATAAAGGCGGACGGACGGACGGTCGGACGGGCGGACGGGCCGAACAAATACCGGACCCCACGCAGATCACCGGAACCCTCCTCCCCCACCGTGGCTGCAAACAACACCGGTCGTTGCGTCGTTACGCGGGTGCGGACCAGGGCCTCACCGATCGTCACGAGCGCGGCCAGGCCACGCGCGTTGTCGGCGATCCCGGGGCCCTCGAGACGCGGACCGCGCCGTGCCACCGTAACGTCGAGATCGGCGCCGAAGACGGTGTCGAGATGGGCCGAGAGAACGACGCAACCGTCTACGACGGCACCGCCATCGATTGCATACCATCCACGAACGTTTCCAACCTCATCCACACGAACATCGCTCAATCCGACGTCGTCAAACAGCTGCGCGACGTGCGCGCCACGCGCCGCTTCGGCCCCCGTCGGCGCGGGGATCGCGGACAACGCGGCTTGACGGGCGAGCGTCGCTTCGTCGGAGCGCTCGATATACACGCGCGCGGCGCGCACGCGATCGTGCGAGAGCAGTGCGTCTATGGGGTCGGGCATGGTCCGCAAAGTATGGTACCGCGGGGCGGTCCTGCAATGTCACGCTTGACCTTGGTTGGGGGCGGCGCGACACTACGCCCTATGGAGGAGCGCCAGCTCATCTACGATTGGAATAGCGCCGGCGGGCCAAACGGGGGATTCGATTGGACCGGCGTTCGTGTTGACCTCAATGACGAGACCCTGCGCGACGGCTTGCAGTCGCCGTCGGTCACCGATCCGTCACTCGACGTCAAGAAGCGGCTGCTGCACTTGATGGCCGATCTGGGCATCGTGGCGGCCGACATCGGTTTACCGGGTGCCGGCCCCCGGGTCGTGGATCAGGTACGGGCCTTGGCGACGGAAATCCGTGAACACAAGCTCCCCATCGCCCCGAACTGCGCCGCCCGCACCGTCGTCGCCGACATCGAGCCCATCGTTCGCGTGTCGGACGAGGTAGGCATCAAGATCGAAGCGGCCACGTTCATCGGCTCGTCACCGATTCGTCAGTATGCGGAAGACTGGACCCTGGATCGCATCCTCCAGGCGACCGAAGAGGCCGTGACATACGCGGTCAAGCATGGCCTGCCGGTCATGTACGTCACGGAAGACACGACCCGGGCCCGGCCTGAAACCATTAAGGCGCTGTATGGTGCGGCCATTGAGTGCGGCGCAGGGCGGATCTGTCTCGCCGACACGGTTGGGCATGCAACTCCAGACGGAGTTCGGGCGCTCATCAAATTCGTCAAAGAAGAAATCGTCAAAAAGAAAGACGTGAAAATCGATTGGCACGGCCATCGCGACCGCGGCATGGGACTCATCAACTGTCTCGCGGCGATCGAGGCCGGGGTGGACCGCGTGCATGCGACGGCACTCGGCGTCGGCGAGCGGGTCGGCAACGCCGAGATGGATCTCCTGATCGTGAATCTGAAGTTGTTGGGCGCGCATCGGCACGACATCCGGCGGCTGCCCGAATATTGCCGCCTCGTCGCGGAGGCCGTGGGCGTGCCGATTCCGGTGAACTACCCCGTCGTAGGCACCGATGCGTTCCGGACGGGGACGGGCGTGCACGCCGCCGCGATCATCAAGGCCAAGAAGAAGGGCCACAACTGGCTCGCTGATCGCGTGTATAGTTCGGTACCGGCGCAGGAATTCGGTTTCGAGCAGCGCATCGAGATCTCGCCGGTGTCGGGTCTGTCCAACGTGAAGTACTGGCTGGAGCAACACGGCTACGATCCCAACGATGACGAGGCGTGCCGGACGTTGTTCGACGCCGCGAAACGGACGGACCGGGTGTTGTCCGATGAAGAATGCCACCGGCTCTTGAACGCATGAGCTTCCGCGACATCGAGCGGTCGTTTTTCGACCTCTACTGGCACATGGACCCGGTGGCCGCCACCCAGGCCGGCGTCCCGGGGGGGGGCCACGACGATCGCTACGGGCGGTTCAGCCCCGCCGCGCTCGCTCCGCATCTCGCCGCCCTCAAGTCCCTTGCCACGGCTCTCGAGGGAGTGAATGCCACCGATCTCGAGGAGGAAATCGACCGCACCGCCCTCCTGAACGAGATTCGCGTTTCGCTGCGGCGCTTCGAGAAGATCAAGCCCCAGGCCAAGAATCCCGAGTTTTGGCTCTCCCACCTGCTTGGCGGACTCCATCATCTGCTGCTGTCCGCCGACCGGACGCCGGCCGAGAAGGCAGCCGCCGCGATTGGGAGGCTCGAGGACATCCCCGAGTTTCTCGACGACCTCAAGGCCACGCTCGACGAGCCGGTCCGCGTATTCGTGGAGACGGCGTTGCGCATGACCGAAGGCGGCCGGCTGCTCGTGAAAGAGCTGGTGGCCGCACTCGGCGCTCAGGCGCCGATGCACGCGACGCGGCTGGCGGCCGCGGCGGAGCAGGCAAGCGCCGCGCTCTTCAAGTTCGATTCGAATCTCGAGCGCTGGCTCGAAATGGGGACGGAGCACTTTGCCATCGGCGAGGAGGCGTTCAACTTCCTGCTGCATTATCAGCACGCGCTGCGCGACACCGCGCCGGAGCTGTGGCGGTATGGTCTACGCCTGAAAGAAGAGATCGAAGCGGATCTCGTGCGCCTAGCGACTCGGCTCGACGGGGGGGGCAAGCCGTGGCCGGAGCTCGTGGATAAGCTGCGATCCGATCACCCGAGCCCGGGCGAGCTCGTGGATGCATACGCGAAGGAAATGTCGCGCGCCCGCGACTTTGTCGCGGAGCGCAGGCTCGCGCCCATTCCCAAAGCACCCCTCGGCGTGATTCCTACGCCGGCGTTCATGCGCCCAGTGATTCCGTATGCCGCCTACGACAGCCCCGGTGCGTACAGCCGAGATCGCACCGGTTGGTTCTACGTCACGGTGCCCGATTCGCGTCTGCCCACGGAGCAGCAGGAGCGCATCCTACGCGACCATTGCCGCTACGAGCTCGCCGCGACGGCGCTGCACGAAGGGTATCCCGGGCACCATCTGCAGCTCGTCATTGCCAAAGAGCTGCCGTCGCACGTGCGGAAGAATCTTTGGACTCCCCTCACCGTCGAGGGCTGGGCGCTGTACTGCGAAGACATGATGGGGGAGGAGGGCTTCTACGCGTCGGATGAAGAGCTCTTTTTCCAGCGTGTGCACCTATTGTGGCGCGCGATGCGCATTCTGCTCGACGTCGGATTGCACACGCGTGGGATGACGCGCGAGCAGGCGGTGGATCAGATGGTGAACGAGCTCCACGTCGAGCGCGGCAACGCCGAGGCCGAA
This sequence comes from Gemmatimonadales bacterium, assembly GCA_036002655.1. Taxonomy (GTDB): domain Bacteria; phylum Gemmatimonadota; class Gemmatimonadetes; order Gemmatimonadales; family GWC2-71-9; genus 20CM-2-65-7. Next base: position 4,812 of record DASYTD010000040.1, on the reverse strand, counting down.
GTGCGGCGCTACTGTGCCTGGCCCGCGTACCAGCTGTGCTATGCCGTCGGGCGCCGCGAGCTGCTCCGCTTGCGCGATGATTTCCGCACGGCCAGAGGCTCGAGCTTCACGCTGCGCGCCTTCCACGACGCCGTGCTCCCGTACGGCGGCCTGCCGGTGACCTTGATTCGCTGGGGACTTGGCTTGGGTGAGTGATCGGCCCCCCCTCCGTCTCCCCAAGCAGGTCAAGCTGTTCGGAGCAGTCTCCCTTCTCAACGACTTCGCAAGTGAGATGGTGTACCCGCTGCTGCCGGCGTTCGTCACCGGCGTCTTGGGCGGTGGGGCAGTGGCGCTGGGCGCGCTCGACGGCGCCGCCGACGCGGCCGCGGCATTTGTAAAGCTCGTCGCGGGGCGGCTCGCCGATCGCCCGTCACGCCGCGGGCCGCTGATCGTGGGCGGCTATTTTCTCGCCGCTGCCGTGCGGCCCATCATCGCCGTGACAGCGGCGGCCTGGCAGGTTGTAGCCTTGCGCGTCGTAGACCGGCTCGGCAAGGGGCTGCGCACCCCACCACGCGATGCGCTGATCGCGGACGTCACGCCGGCTCCGCTCGTCGGTCGCGCGTTCGGATTGCAGCGCGGCCTCGACCACGTCGGTGCGGTGATCGGACCGCTGGTGGCCTGGTGGATGCTGGCCACCGGTGCGGACGTGCGGAAAGTGATTCTTGCGAGCCTGGTTCCAGGTGTGTTGGTGTTGGTCCTGGCCATGTGGGCGGTAAGGGGCGGTAGGAGGCGGTATGGGGCGGTAGAAGCGCAGGAGCCGTCCGCTCTACCGCCCCCTACCGCCCCCTCCCGCCGCATACCGCCCGCGGTCATCGCTATCACCGCCTTCTATCTCCTCCGCATGCCCGAGACGCTGATCATCCTGCACGCGCAGCGCCTCGGCATCGCCGTGGCGCTCGTACCGTTGCTGTGGGCCGCGGTCCACGTCGTGAAGTCGGCGACCAGCTTTGTCGGCGGTGCGTTGTCGGATCGCATCGGTCCGTCGCGGACGATGTGGATCGGCTGGGTGACCTACGTCGCACTCGCCGCGGGGATGGCGTTCGCCGCGGGGCCGCTCGCGGGTTGGATCCTCTTCCTCGCGCTCGGTGTGGTGGCGGGACTCACCGAGAGTCCCGAACGCGCGCTGGTCTCGGCCGCGGCAGGGACGCAGAGAGGCAGCGGATTTGGCGTCTACCACGGCTTCACGGGCGTCGCCGCGCTGGCCGGAGGGCTGCTGCTCGGAGTGGTTTTCCAGGAGCTCGACGGGGCGACGGCGTTCTTTGTAAGTGCCGGTGGCGCCTTGGGTTTGGTAATCCTCTGGCCTTTCTGGACTCGCTCGCATAGGGTTCCTCCCCGGTGACCACGCCCCAGCCCGCGAAAGCCGTGACCCACACTAACTCGCAGCCACGCGGCCGCTATCTGGCGGCCCTCTCGCTGACGGCGTTGGGGGTCGTGTACGGCGATATCGGTACGAGTCCGCTGTACGCCCTGCGCCAGGCGTTTCATGGCACACACCCGATGCCGCTCAATACGGGAAACGTGTTGGGTGTGCTGTCGATGATCTTCTGGTCGTTGATTCTGATCGTGTCGGTGAAATACCTCGTCTTCGTGATGCGCGCGGACAACAAGGGCGAAGGCGGCATTCTCGCGCTGATGGCGTTGTTACAGCGCGGGCGTTCGACACGGGGACTGACGCCGCATCGTCTCATCATCACGATCGGGATCTTCGGCGCTGCGCTGATGTACGGCGACAGCGTCATTACGCCGGCCATCTCGGTGCTGGGTGCGGTAGAGGGTGTGGGCGTCGCTGCGCCGGCGCTGCAGCAGTGGATCATCCCGCTGGCTCTCGTCGTCCTCGCGTGGCTGTTCTGGATCCAGAGCCGCGGCACGGCCCAGGTCGGCTCATTCTTTGGTCCGGTGATGATCGTGTGGTTCACGACGATTGCGATCTTGGGCGTCGCCGAAATTGCAAGAACGCCAAGCGTCATCGGCGCGATCAATCCGTCTTACGCCGTGCAGTTCTTCGTCACCAACGGGTGGGCCGGCTTCCTCGTGCTGGGCGCCGTGTTTCTGGTCGTGACCGGCGGCGAAGCGTTGTACGCTGACATGGGACACTTTGGCGTGCGGCCGATCCGCATCGTCTGGTTCGCTTTCGTGCTGCCAAGCTTGCTGCTGAACTACTTCGGGCAGGGCGCCCTGTTGCTGCGCGACCCCACGGCAGCCGTAAACCCGTTCTACCTGCTCGCCCCGGCGTGGGCGCTCTATCCGCTGATCATCCTCGCGACCGCCGCTGCCGTGATTGCGTCGCAAGCCGTGATATCGGGCGCGTTCTCACTCACCCGCCAGGCGGTACAGCTGGGCTATTGGCCGAGAATGCAGATCGAGCACACATCGTCACGGGAGATGGGCCAGATCTACGTCGCCGGCGTGAACAAGGCGCTTGCCTTGGTCACGATGGTCCTCGTGATCGGCTTTGGGTCTTCGAACCGGCTGGGTGCGGCGTACGGTGTGGCCGTGTCCGGCGAGATGATTCTCACGACGGTGCTATTGTACCTTCTGATGCGCGCCGCCTGGGGATGGAGTCGCGCGCGGGCATTGCCGCTGTGCGGGCTTTTCCTAGCACTCGAGCTCGTTTTCTTCGCTGCGAATGCACTCAAGATCCCGCATGGCGGCTGGGTTCCGCTGGCAATCGGTATCGGACTGTTTGTGCTCATGACGACGTGGAAGGACGGCCGGCAGATCCTTTCCCGTCGCATGGCCGAGCAATCGCTGCCCGTGAAAATGTTGCTCGCGGACATTGCCGCCGAGCCGCCTATCCGCGTGCCGGGAACGGCCGTCTTCATGTACGGCACCGCCGATGGCATACCGCCCGCGCTCGTGCACAACCTCACGCACAACAAGGTGCTGCACGAGAAGATCGTATTTCTCACGGTCATTACCGAGGATGTCCCGCACGTGCTGCCGAGTGACCGCGTGAGTGTGAAGCGGGCGGGCAAGGGGTTTCACACCGTCGTCGCGCACTATGGGTTCATGGAAGACCCCGATATCAACGAGGTCTTGGTGGCGTGTAAGAACCAACACCTCGACATTCCAATGCAAGGCACGACGTTCTTTCTTGGACGCGAAACATTGATCGCCTCCGAGAGACCCGGAATGGCGATTTGGCGCGAACGATTGTTCGCTTTCATGACGCGCAATGCGTTGCGGGCGACCGCATTCTTCAAAATTCCGCCGAACCAAGTCTTTGAGGTCGGCGCACAAGTGGAGCTTTAAAAAATGAGAATTCCATTGCTCCTATTGACTACCCTGACGACCGGTCTTGCCGCACAAAACCCGACGATCCCCCCGGTGCCGGCCGAGAAACAGGTGATTCAGCTACCGGGCTCGTTGCCCGGATTGCCGTTTTCGAGCGCGGTGCGGGTTGGGAATGTGCTCTATTTGTCCGGCGCGATTGGCGTACTTCCCGGCACTCGGCAGCTCGTGGATACCGGCGTCGTAAAACAAACCCAGCAGACGCTCGACAACATCAAGGCGGTGCTTCTCTACGCCGGCAGCTCAATGGAGCGCGTGTTCAAGTGCACGGTGTTTCTCGCGAACATCCGCGACTACGAGCAGATGAACGGGGTGTACGCCACGTATTTCCCCAAGGACCCGCCGGCGCGCTCCACGGCCGCAGGCAGCGGTCTCGCGCTGGGCGCGAAGGTCGAGATCGAGTGTCTGGCGACGGTGGGGAGCTAGGCGTCCCGGGGGGGCGCTTCGCGAGAGATGTGGATCAGGTACACCTCAACCGTGCAGTAAGCGAGAATCGCCAAGCTCACGATGAGGAGCACCACCGCCCACGCGGGCGCATCCTCGGCGCGCGCGGCGGCCGCCGCTCGCTTGACGTCCGGTCGAATCCACAAGCCGAAGGCTACGTTACCGACCATGATTAGCATGAAGGCACGACACATGGAGGACTTCAGGCATCGCCTCATAGTTTGATCAGCGCGGCGAGGACGCCGAGCGTCGCGATCCAGGTCGCGAGAAGCAGCCGGGTTTGCCGGCTCTCGGCGACGGCGATGCGGGCGATAAGCCCGCCTTCCAGCCTGGCCAAGCCGCTACGGACCTCCGCTCGGAACTCGGCGAACCGCGCATCCATCTTGGCCTCGAGCTGCGCGACCCGCTGCTCGAGCTTAGCGTCGAACCGAGCAAAGTTGAGCTCGTTCAGTTCGCGAAGATCGGTCCGGTACGTAGCGTCCACCTCGTTGAGCCAGGTGACTAGTTCGTTTGCCACATCGTCGCCGAGTCTATCGTAAAAGTTTCGTGATAGCTTAGCGGTCACCGGCATCGGAAAGCTCCTGAGGGTCCGGCAACAGACTAAGGGTACGCTCGGCGCATTCGAGAATCAATCTGTCGCGGTCGGAATCATTCTCCTGCTAGTCAGCCGCCACGAGTCCACTCTCCTGGTACGGCGCCTCATGCACCACCGCGGGCTTGCGGCGTGACAGCACCAGCCACCACTCCCGCGCAGATGTGAACACGAGCATCGCGACGACCGCCATGAAGAACAGCGCCACGACGGCGTTTAGCCGATCGTTAAATATCAGCCTGCCCGCGTTGGGATCCGTCGATCGAGCAAGCAAGGCGGCATGCGAGAGGAAGCCGAGCTTCGGGTCTGCGGCAAAGACCTTTTGCCATCCCGCAGTCATCGTGACCGCGATGAGCCACGCCAGTGGGCCGAGCGTCACCCAGATGTAGCGCTGCCGCTGCATTTTGATCAGGATCGTCGTCGCGACGCAGAGCGCCACCGCCGCC
>DASYTD010000039.1:0-8974 GCA_036002655.1 Gemmatimonadales bacterium | reverse complement strand
GTGGAGCAGACGGCCCTGAAGGTGCTGGAGCAAGTGAAACCGGGGCGCAACCTGCGTACCAACGTCGAGTTCTTTACGGCCCTGGTGCTTCAGGCCCTCGGCCTCGAGCCGCGCTCGTTTGTGGCGACGTTCGCGTGCGGGCGAATCGCGGGCTGGTGCGCGCACGTGATCGAGCAACATGCCGAGGATCACTTGATTCGCCCGCAGTCGGAATACATTGGACCCCGCAACTTGAAAGCCCCTTCCGGACGATCTGACGGCGGTTCATGATTGTCGTGTAGTTCCCCGCTGGCGACTCGCTGGTTCTCGGAAGGAGAATCGTATGGGATCGTATCGCGTTGCCGCGGCCGCACTGCTCCTCGCCTGTGGCCCGGTGTTGCTCCCCGCACAAAGCTTTTCCTTTTCCGGCGCTGGGCTCTACGCGGCGCTGAACGGCTCCGATTTCGACGGGATAAACGGGGGATTGGGCGGCGACTTGCAGTTCCGCTACCATGCGAAGCGCGGAGTCTCCATCGGTGGCGGAATCCAGTATACCAGCCATGGTATCGAGGGATTCAGCGAGACCTTCGGAGTCCGCGCCTTTTTCGTGGATGGCAGGTACGCGTTCGAACAGGCAGCCGCTTCCTCGGTCACCCCGTACCTCGGCGTCCGTTTCGCCCTCACGCATTACAGCGTGTCATCGGGCGGAAGCACACTTTCGGCCAATGGCACGGCCTTCGGGCCCACCGGAGGCCTGCTCGTTCGACTGACGCCCACGACGCAACTGGACCTGGGCGTTGCGTGGTTCTCCGTCCACTTCGGCGATGCCGAAATCGACGGCACCCCGCAAGCCGATTCCAAATCGAGTGGATCGGCGCTGGCGCTGCGTGCGGGGGTGGCATTCGGGTTTGGGAAGAAATAGCTAGCGCTTGACCCAGCGCGTTCTCATTGCGGCCGAGCTGAGGAACCTCCTCGAACCGTCCCAACTGGCGGGTCTGGAGGTGACTTGGCTCGCCGCGAGTGAGCCGACGCCCAAGGGCGACTTCGTTGCCATCGTCCCATTGTTGTCGCGCTGGGTAGGCGGTACGGAGCTGAAGAATCTTCCGAGTCTGCGCATCGTCGCGAACGTCGCCGTCGGGTACAACAACGTGGACGTCGTCGCCGCGGAGATGCGTGGCGTCCTGGTGACGAACACGCCTGGTGTGCTCACCGATGCGACGGCCGATCTCACCTGGGCATTGATTCTCGCCACCACGCGCCGGCTCGTCGAAGGCGTCGACCTCGTGCGCAGTGGAAAATGGGCTGGATGGCACCCGGAACAGCTCCTCGGCATGGAGCTGCGGGGCCGCACCCTCGGTCTCTACGGCGCCGGCCGCATCGGCCAGGCGGTCGGGCGGCGCGCTCCCGCATTTGGCGTGCGCATCCTGTACACGGCGCGCAGTCCCAAGCCGGAATTCGAGAAGGAGACCGGCGCGACGCGGGTAGACGCGAGCCGTTTACTCGCCGAGAGCGACGTGTTGAGTTTGCACGTGCCGTCCACGCCCGACACCAAAGGCGTGATCAACGGCGAAACGCTGGGGCGCATGAAGCCGGGCGCGATTCTCATCAACACCGCGCGTGGCGACCTCGTCCGCGAAGAGGCGCTGGCGCTGGCGCTCGAGCGGGGACACCTCGGCGCGGCGGGGCTCGACGTCTATACCGAGGAGCCCACCATCCATCCGCGTCTCCTCGCCGCGCCGCGCACGGTCTTGCTGCCCCACATCGGGAGCGCAACGGAGGAGACGCGCCGCAAGATGGCCACGATCGCGGTCGCCAACGTGCAGTCCGTCCTGAACGGCAACCCCCCTTTGACCCCTGTGTATCTCGCAGTTCAAAACCGCCGTGAATAGGCGACGAAGATCAACACTCCGGCGAGATCCCCGGAGCCGACCGTCGCGCTGAGCGGCTTCGCCAGACGGGCAGCCACCCGGATGGGAGCGTTGAACGTCAGCGTGTTCGGGCCCCGCGCGAGCGTGATTCCTGGTTCTACGAAGACGATGTGGCCGGGCCGCCGGAATCCATCACTGCTGCCGATCAGGTCGTGATACGGGATTCCATCAACACGGCCGCCGAGGCTGATCGACAGCCCCTGTTGCCGCAGCACACCATACGCGATCCCGAGGCGTCCCGTGTACACATCAGGCACGGAGATGCGCACCGTGGAGTTTGGCTGTCCAGCGGGCGCTCTGGTCACGCCGGTGTGATTGCGCGGGCTCACCAGGTAGGAGCCGGTGAAATAGGCGAAGGCGCGGGAGTCTATTTGTCGAAACGCTTGCCCTTGGAGGATCACGCCCCACCCGCCGTCCCCGAGCTCGATGGATTGATCCACCGGGTGCTGGACTGAGCTGCCATCGGCCAGAAAGTAAGGCTCGGTGACCTTGTAGTTGCCTGTGGGGATCTTCATTCCCACGCCGAGGGCGAGGTTGCCTGTTGTGTGGGCCGTGGGGTTCCGCAGCCATGCGGTACCGACCAGACCGATGTCGCCTATGCCACCGGCGCGCGCGACGTGTCGGACCGTATCCGGGTAGAATCGTGACTGACTGCCCCGGGAGATTGGCACCGTGAGTCGTAGGCTGAAGCGATCGGTCGCGGCGTATGTGACGTTGATGTTAACAGAATGAATACTGATGATGAGCGGCTGGCCGAAAAATTGCGCAGGCGGCGTTGCCGCCTGACTACCGATGAAAAACCGGTCGGCGTGGAGGTACCGGTAATCAACCGCGACCTGCCACTCGTGGGCCCGCAGGTCCGTTGATTGAGACTCACCGTGTCCCCCCAAACTGGGGGTTGTGAATCGGATCGGGACTCAGCCTTGAGCGAATGACGGCCTCGGGAGCGCGAGGAGGCCGATGCCGATCATGAGGACCGCGAGACGGCGATCTGGAAGTGATAGGAAGTGCATAGAATCACCCTCCTCAATGCCCGGTGGTGTGTGCTGGCGCGGGAAGTATTTCGGCGAGGCCACGCTGGATCGCGTCGCTGGTGATAGGCCCGGGATTCACGAGGCGCACCACGCCCTTCGCATCGATGAACACCGAAGTCGGCACGCCGGCCAGCGCGTACCGTTTGCGAACCTTGCCCTTCTGGTCGAGCAACACCGGGAACGGCATGCGGAACTCCTCTACGAACTTCCGCACGTCCCTCATCCGCTCTTGGTCCGTCAGGTTGATCGCCAGTACCTGCAGTCCGACGTCTTTGTTGGCCTGATAGACGGCGATGATGTCCGGCATCTCCCCGCGGCATGGCGTGCACCAGGACGCCCAGAAGTTGAGAAACACGGGGTGGCCGGCGTAATCGGACAGGCTGGAGCTGTCGCCCGCGACGGTCTTGAGGGTGAAGCGGGGCGCGACGGATCCCGCTCGGTTGGCGGTGTCGGTCGGCGGACGTGGTGTTTGCGCAGCTAGCGGTGCTGCGGCAGCCAGGAGTGTCGCGAGCGCGATTGGCAAGACTTGCGAGCAAAGTCGCATCGCTAGCTCAGCGCATCGTCCGATAGCGCTCCCACTGCGCCTTCAGATCCCGCATGAAGGCCACGAAGCCCGGATCGGTCCGGATGGTTGAGAGATTGGGATCGTTCGCGAAGTACGGGTAGCACGGCCACCCGGTCTCCGCGGCCTCGCGTAGCCAGCGGAGAGCCGGGCCCGGCCGGCCCAAGATGGCGTACGTCGACGCGATGTTGTAGGCCGAATGATGGAAGTGGAAGTAGCCCTTGCCGGACGCGATCGCGCGCTGGATGTCCGCCTCCGCGCCGCCCACGTCTCCGGTCTTCGCCCGCAAGATGGCTCGCGTACTACGCACCACGCCCCCCCGGTCTTCGGGATGGAGGCGCAGGTAGTCCTCCATGAACGTCGAGGCCTCGGCGTTTCGCCCGAGATACAGGAGCACCCAGGCTACTTGGTAGGTCCACAGCGCGGGGTTCTGGTCGGGCCCCGCCTGTCGCAGCTCCACGAGCCCAGCTTCGTATTTCCCTCGGTAGATCAGCGCGATGCCGATGCGTCGCTGCGCGTTGGCATCGAAGGGGTTCAAGGTCAAGGCCTGTCGGAATTGCGCGACCGCGCTATCGATCAGCCCGATGTGCAGATAGATCATGCCGAGATGATGGTGTGCCTCGGCGAGATTGGGGTTCAGGGCCAGCGCCCGCCGGTCCTCCTGAATGGCGCGCTCGTGAGGGAACTCTCGCGTCGCTCCCCACAACAACGAGCCACGCGCCCAGTGCGCCTCAGCAAGATCGGCATTGAGCTGCAAGGCTTTCTCAACGGCGGCGTAGCCCTTCTCGAGCGCCAACGTGTCGTCAGGCACGAATTGGGCGACTCGGAGCACGTAAGCACGCGCTAACTGCGCCTGCGCCGCGGCGAAGGACGGATCGAGAGCGACCGCGCGCTCGAACAGGGAGATTGCTGCGGAGTCGTCGGCAAGGGTCTCGCGCCGCACCCGGATCTTGCCACGCAGATAGAGATCGTACGCCTCCGCACTGCCAGTCGGCACCATCCGGAGCGCCTGCTCCTCGGCTGGCGTGAGGGGGAGGTGGAGGGCCGCCACGACGACGCGTGCCACGCTGTCCTCAATCGCAAATCGATGGTTCACTACATCCTCGATGCGGCCAGCCCAAAGCTGACGGCCCGATCCTGCGTCGATCAGTCGGAGATCCACCCGCACGCGGTCGCCAGAACGTTGCACCGCTCCCTCCACCGCGGCGCTGACTCCCAGGTCTACGAGTGGCCTGCCGCTATGGCGCCACGCTAGAACGGCGTTGCGTGAGCTCACCCGCACACCGCTAACCCGGCCCAAGTCCGTGACGAGCGCTTCGGTCATGCCGTCGGCAAACGACGCCTGGAGGGAATCGGCCGACAGGTTCTCGAGTGGCAGGACGGCCAGCGATCGGACTGGGTGCGCCCCGAGCGAGACGCGTGCACGCCAGCCGCCGGCGTTGAAGACGAGCAGCAGCCCCACGAGACTCACGGCGATCAGTCCCGGCCAGAGGACGCGACGGTGGCCAGGCGAGCGAGTCGTTGGCGCGCGACTCGGGAGTTCGACCGGCGCAGCCGTGTCCCGCGTCCGCACGGCCGCCATCAGCGCTTTGGTCTCGGCGGCGGGTTCGGTCTCGAGGTCGGCGCCGAGGTGCGTCGCGAACCCCTCGTACGCCTCCACCGCTCCCGCGCGATCGCCCAGGCGGTCGAGCAATGTGACGAGCCGACGGAGCGATGCTTCGTCGTGGGGCGCGAGGTGCGTCGCCCGGCGGGCCCACTCGGCGGCGGCGTGAACGTCGCCCTCCGCCTCGCACCGCTCGGCCAGCGCTCGCGCGGCGAGTGCCGCCGCCTGCTGTAACCGCGCGCGCTCGCCTTCGAGCCACCGCTCGAACTCCCCACCGGCCGAGATGAAAAACCCTTCGAGGAGGGGGCCGCGGTAGCAGTCCAGCGCCTCGGCGAATCGTCCCGCCGCGATCGCGTCGTCGAAGGTCGCGACGTCGCACCACAGCCGGGCGAAGTCGAGCCCGATCTCCTCGTCGCCCCGGGTGATGACGATGTCCGGGCCCAGCGCGCTGCGCACCACGTGGAGCGCTTGACGCAAGGCGGCCCGCGCATGGTCCTGATCGAGCTCGGGCCAGAACAGCGCGAGCAAACTGTCGCGGCGGTGGAGGCCCCGAGGCGTAGCGCCGGCGAGATAGGCGAGCAGCGCGAGACGCCGGGGTCGTGTGAGGAGGCTTCGGACCTCGCGGCCTGCGGCGTCGGTGAGGTGCAGTGTCCCGAGCAACCGGAACGTGATCATGCGAGCCCCTTCCGGCGCACCATGCCGGTGTCGTCACCGCGAGCGGTGACGGCGCGGTCACGGCGTGATGACGCACCCGGATCAGACTGAACCGGGCAGATCGAAGTTACCGGCTGGCGCAGGCCAAGGCAATCAAACGCGGAGGTGTATGATGAAACACAATGAGACAATCATTCTGTTGCTGGGATGCGTGGCGCTCGCCCAAGCGTGCAGGAGCGACGAACCGCTGGCGGGTCCTCGGGCTTCGAAAGCTGTCACGGCGGGCGTCGAGTCTGAAACGGAGTCCGAAGACGCTCCCCGGTGGTCCGCCTGGTCCATGCCGAGCAACCTCGGCCCGGTCGTAAACTCCGGCGCGAGTGAGCAGCACCCCGCGATCTCCAAGGACGGCCTCAGTCTATACATCAGCTCCGATCGCCCGGGAGGGTTCGGCATGCTCGACATCTGGGTTTCGCAGCGGGCCGGCACAGACGCTCCCTGGGGCACACCGCAGCACCTGGGACCCAACATCAATACCGCCGGGATGGATCTGGCCCCGACGTTCACCCCGGACGGGCACCGGCTGTACTTCCACGGTCCCGGCGGGTGCGGGCTCGCGGACATCTTCGTCGCTCGGCGCCACGACAAGCGCGACGATTTCGGTTGGCAGCCCAGGGAGAACCTGGGGTGCGTGGTGAACAGCGTCTATCGCGACGCCGGCCCGACCTACTTCGAGGACGAGGAGACGGGGGTCACCACTCTGTACTTCACCGTCCAGAATAATCCGCCGGGCGCCGACCAGGGCTGGGACATCTACGCGAGCACCCGGATGGGGGACGAGGGGGAATTCGGTCCGCCCGTCTTGGTCCCGGAGCTCACCAGTCCGTTCCGGGATACGCGCACGACGATCCGTCGCGACGGCCTGGAGATCATTCTCTCCACGGGTCGCCCGGGCGGCGTCGGGGACGAAGACCTGTGGGTCGCGACGCGCGCGACCACTCGCGACCCGTGGTCTGCGCCGATCCCCCTCGGGGCCGTGGTCAACAGCACGGCCTTCGACGGCGCTCCGGCGCTGTCGTTTGACGGAACGACGCTGTACTTCTTCTCCAACCGGCCGGGTGGATTCGGAGGAAACGATCTGTACGTGACCACGCGTACTCGCCTCAGGGATTAGGGCAGGGCATCAGGTCGCGGCGGCCGGCTCTCGAGCGGCCGCCGCGCGCCCCGCGGGCTCAGCCCTTCTGAATCGTCATGCTAGCGGCTACCTTTCAGCCCCGAGATGCCTCGGCCAAAAGCAGAAGAACGCACCACTCTCCTTGACGCCCGCGCGATGTCGCGGGCGTTGCAGCGTATGGCGGTCGAAATCCTCGAGCTCGCCCATGGGACGAGTGATCTCGTGCTCATCGGGATCCAGCGGCGCGGCGTCGAATTGGCCGAGCGCATCGCCAAACTCATTGAAACGGACGAAGGCGCCGAGGTGCCGCGCGGCGCGCTCGACATCACGCTGTACCGCGACGATCTGGAGACCGTGGGGCCGAAGCCGGTGATCGGCGAAACCCGTCTGCCCGGCGATCTCACGGGCAAGCACGCGGTGATCGTGGACGACGTGCTTTACACGGGCCGCACCGTGCGCGCCGCGCTAGACGAGCTGGCCGATTTCGGCCGCCCCAAACGTATTTCGCTGTGCGTGCTGGTGGACCGCGGCGGGCGGGAACTGCCGATTCAGGCCGATATCGTCGGTAAATCGATCAAGACGGGGCCCGACGACCGGGTGGACGTGCAGGTCGAGGAGCTGGACGGCCGTGATCAGGTGGATGTAATCCGATGACCGCCGCCGCGACGCTCGGCAAAGATCTGACGGGGCTCGAGCACATGACGCCGGAGCAGATCCGGCTCATCCTCGATACGGCCGAGCCGTTCAAGGAAGTCTCGGAGCGACCCATCAAGAAAGTGCCTGCGCTCCGGGGCAAAACGATCGTCAATCTCTTTTTCGAGGCCTCCACCCGCACCCGCATCTCGTTCGAATTCGCCGAGAAACGGCTCTCGGCCGACACGGTCAATGTCGCCGCTACCGGCTCATCGGTCTCCAAGGGCGAGACGCTGGTGGACACCGCGCGCAACCTCGAAGCGATGCGCATCGACATGGTGGTGATTCGCCACCCCTCGTCGGGCGCCGCCGAATTTCTGGGGAACCGCATCGCCTCGAACGTCATCAACGCCGGCGACGGCAAGCACGAGCACCCGACGCAGGCGTTACTCGATCTGCTGACGATTCGCGACAAGCACGGCAAGATCGAAGGCCTCAAGGTCTGCCTCGTCGGTGACGTGCTCCATTCGCGTGTCGCCCGCTCCAATCTGTGGGGGCTCACCAAGCTCGGCGCCGAAGTCGCCGTGTGCGGGCCCTGGACGCTGATGCCGCGCGGCATCGAAGAGCTCGGCGTGAAGGTGTTCGGGCGCATCGAAGAGGCGATCCAATGGGCGGACGTGCTCAACATCCTGCGGCTGCAGCTCGAGCGCATGGAGAAGGGATTCATCCCGAGTGTGCGCGAGTATTACCGCGTCTTCGGCGTGACACCGGAGCGACTCGATCGCTCGCCGCGCGACATCACGATCATGCATCCCGGGCCGATGAATCGCGGCGTCGAGATCGATTCGCGCGTCGCCGATGGGCCGCACAGCGTGATCCTCGATCAGGTGACGAACGGCGTCGCGGTGCGGATGGCTGTGCTCTACTTGCTGGCCGGCGGACGCGCCGAGCTGGCTGACGCGGCAAAACGGGCGGGCGCGGTCGGGGGAGGCAGCGAGTGAGTCGCGCGCTGCTGCTTCGGGGTGGCCGCGTCATCGATCCGAGCCGCGACGTAGACCACCCGGGCGATGTCCTGATACAGGATGGCAAGATCGCGAGCGTGACCGGACAGATCACGCCACCTGAAGGTGCCGAGGTCCGCGACGTAAAGGGGAAGATCGTGGTGCCGGGACTCGTGGACCTGCATGTGCACTTGCGCGAGCCGGGCAACGAAGACGAAGAGACCGTGGCGAGTGGGGCGCGCGCGGCGGCGGCCGGTGGATTCACCGCTATTTGCGCGATGCCCAATACCGATCCCGTCACGGACAACCAGGCTGCCGTCGGCTTCATCGTGCGGCAATCGGGCCGCGCCGGACTTGCGCGCGTGCACCCGATCGGCGCCATTTCCATCGGCCAAAAAGGAGAGCGCCT
>DASYTD010000038.1:0-3825 GCA_036002655.1 Gemmatimonadales bacterium | reverse complement strand
GAACGAGCGCGCCGTATCTGTGCGGCGTTGCTTTCCGTGGACGGAGCCCGCCCGCCACTTGTCGTTGCGGGATGCCGACGAGGAAGAGTTCGCGTTCGTGCGAGATCCCAAGGATTTGGATGCGCGCTCGCGCGCGGCACTGGAGATGGCGCTCGCCGTGGCGGGGTTCGTGTTCGAGGTGACGCGCGTGCTGGAGATCGATGAAGAGGTCGAGATCCGGCGCTGGCGGGTCGAGACGCGGCAGGGGCCGAGGGGCTTTCAAACGAGGCTCGATGATTGGCCGCGCAGTCTGCCTCATGGCGGCCTGTTGATCCGCGATTTGGCGGGGGATTTGTACCACCTGGCTCGGCCGGAGGCGCTCGACCGGCAGAGCCGCGAGCTGCTGTGGGCGTTTGTGGACTAGCGCTGACACCCGGGGCAAAAAGTCGTTGCCCGCAGGTCGATGCTATGCGTGGTGACCAGCTTCTTGCCGCAGCGGACGCACGGCTCGCCGCCACGGCCGTACACCCGCAGCTTGAATTGGAAGCGGCCTCGGCCGCCGGTGCCGGTGCGATAGTCCCGCACGGTGGTGCCGGCGGCTTCCACCGCACGGCCCAGAATGCCGACCGTGGCTTCGTGCAGGGCCGCGAACTCCGTCAGGCTGAGCTTGTGTGTGGGCTTCGAGGGATCGATTCCGGCCTCAAACAGCGCTTCATTCGCGTAAATGTTGCCGACGCCCGCGATGCGGCGCTGATCCATGATTGCTTTCTTCACCGCCGTTCGCGTGGTTCGCAGTCGCTCGGCGAACACGAACGGCGTGAACGTCTCTTCCAGAGGCTCAGGGCCGATCCGCTCGGTGTAGGCCTTCCACCCCTTCTCGTCGAGTAGCCAGATCGTTCCCAGACGACGCACATCGCGATACACGAAGCGTCGGCCGTCGTTGAGCGTGCAAATGAGCACGGCGTACTTCGTCTGCTCCTTCGTGAGCGGCCGCTCGTGAACGACGAGCGAGCCGGTCATGCGCGGTTGGATGATCATCCGATGGCCGCTCGACAGCCGGAACACGGCGTGCTTGGCCCGGCGGGTGACTTGATCGATCGTATTACCGCGTAACGTCTTGATGAGCCGAGCCTTCGAGACGCGGCGCAACACGTCGGTCTTGTTCAGCTGCACGCGCGTGATGCGGAAACCCTCGAGACGCGGGGCAAGCTCGCGGACGATCGTCTCGACTTCAGGCAGTTCCGGCACGCTGGATCTCGCGCCAGGCGACATCGCGTCGCCAGGTCTTGCCTTGGAAGGAGATGCGCTCTGCCGCGTCGCGGCTGGCCTTCGCCGCGAGCGGGACGGTGGGGCCGAGGCCGGTGACATTCAGCACGCGTCCGCCCGCGGTCCGTAGCCGGCCGTCTGGATCGCGGAATGTTCCGGCGTGAAAGACGATCACGTCATCGCCGAGTGCATCGGGTGGCGGAAGCACGATGGCCACGCCCTTCTCGGGATTGTCCGGATAGCCTCGCGCGGCCAACACGGTCGTGACGGCGGCACGCTGGGCGTCGAGCACCTGGAGACTCGGCGCCGGTTTCCAGCGCCGTTCCGCAATGGCGGCGAGGTGCTCCGTGAAGCCGGTGGCGAGCGCCGGCAGCAGCACTTGCGTCTCGGGATCGCCGAAGCGGGCATTGAACTCGAGTACCGATGGCGTTCCATCGGTGAGGATCATCAGTCCCGCATACAACACGCCCTCATACGGCGCGCCCTGTGCGGCTACCTCGCGTAACACCGGCTCGAAGACTTTGGTCCGCACGCGCGCGAGCAGCGCTTCGCTCGCGATCCCAACGGGACAGTAGGCGCCCATCCCGCCGGTGTTCGGTCCGGTATCGCCCTCACCCAGCCGCTTGTGATCTTGTGCGGGCGGCAAGATCACGACGCGCTCGCCATCCGTCAGCGCGAGCACGGACAGCTCTTCTCCCTCGAGGAAGTCCTCGATCACGATCTCTCTTCCAGCATCGCCCAGCGAGCCTGCCAGCATGGCGCGTGCGACTGCGGCAGCGTCTGCGCGCGTCTTGCACACGACGGCACCTTTGCCAGCGGCTAACCCCGAGGCCTTCACCACCAGCGGCTCGGCATGATCGCGGATATAGTCGAGCGCCGGAGTCAGCTCGACGAACGCCGCACTCGCCGCCGTCGGCACACCGGCACGGCGCATGACTTCCTTCGCGTACGCTTTCGACGACTCGAGACGCGCAGCGGCCGCCGTCGGCCCGAACACCGCACGTCCCGTGTCCCGCAAACGATCGACGAGACCAGCGGCGAGCGGGGCTTCAGGACCGACGATCGTGAGATCGATGGCGTGTTGCTGAACGGCCGCCACCAGATCGTCGATCGCGGCGGGAGGGATGGGGAGGTTGGTGGCGATGACGGCGGTGCCGGGATTGCCGGGTGCGGCGAACAACTCAGAGGCGGCGTCGCGCTGCAGTGCCCAGCAGAGGGCATGCTCGCGGCCGCCGCCTCCGACGACCAGTACTCTCACCTCTTCTTGAATGCGTCCGTAAACGCCTGCGCGGCCCGCTTCGCGGAGTCCACGACGTCGTTCACGACGGCTTTTGCTTCCTTCATATAGTGCTCGCGGGCCTCGTCGATGTCCTTGTCGATCGGCCGGTTCTCGGCGTCGGGACCGCGGCGCGTGTATTCGCCACCCAGGATGCGCTCGTAGTGCCCGGCTTCGATCCAGCGCTGCAGCTCAGCCGCGCGCAGCGTGTTGAAGGGATGCGTGCGGTCGAGGGTGTTGAGGATCTGGAAAATGCGGTCGAGCGCCCCGCCCGTTTCCTCGTATTCCTTCGCCTGGACCAGGAATGCGTTGAGGTCCATCTGCGTCATGTCGCCCCCGCCGGCCATTTTCAGATACATGCGCATGGCCGCGATCGGGTCCTGCGTCGCGAGCAGGCCAGCGCGATCGGACGAGAGCTCGCTCTTGCGGAACCACTCGAGCAATGCGATCCGGATCGGCAACAGCGCAATGCCCGCCAGAAATGGCAGGGTGGAGAAACTGAAGTTGAGGATCAGGATCAGGATCGTGTGATAGAGCGCGTGCCCGCTCATCACATGGCCCAGCTCGTGGCCCAATAACGTGCGCATTTCGTCATCGTCGAGCAGCTTCAAGGCGCCCGAATTGATGACAATGAACGGCCGGTCCATGCCGAAGGCGCCGGCGTTGACGAACGGCGTCTGCGACACGAACAATTCGGGCCGTGGATCCCAATCCATCGTCGTCAGCACGTCGGTGTAGAGCTCGTTGAGTCGGGGGAATTGCTTGGGTCCGACGCGGACGGCGTCGGCTTGGAACAGCAGCCGGATGCCGCGCTCGCCGATGAACCCGTAGATCTTCCGCACCACCTGGTCGAACCCGGGAACGGCGCGCAGCGACTGCAGCGCCGCGCGATCCGCCGGATGCTCCCAGGTGACGGAAGCGATTTGGGTCAAGACTTTCCGCGGACGCGCCGCGGGAAGGTTATTCGTTGGCTCGGTCATGCCTATCTCCTGATTGGATTCCCACACGTACGCACGCCGGAATCCGGTGTTTCGGCGTGGCTAATCGTCCGCCAGCGCCTGATCCAAGTCGGCAATCAAATCCTCGACATCCTCGATGCCCACGGAGAGGCGGACCAAGCTGTCGGTCAACCCCATCCGGCGGCGCATTTCCGGCGGCACGCTGGCATGCGTCATCGACGCCGGGTGCCCAATGAGGCTCTCGACGCCCCCCAGAGACTCGGCTAGTGCGAAGATCTTGGTGCGTTCGACGAAGCGGCGGGCTACGCCCTCGTCACCAAGCTCGATGCTGATCATGCCGCCGAA
>DASYTD010000037.1:0-3788 GCA_036002655.1 Gemmatimonadales bacterium | reverse complement strand
TTGCCTGGCGCGCCTCGTGCGTTCTTCCCGGTCAAACCACGGGAGGATGCCATGAGCTACTGGAAAGGCTTGGGTGTAGCCGTCGCCATCGACCTCGTCTGGATCATGGGGTGTCCGGTGCTGGTGACGGAGCCGGAGGTGTTGCCGCCGGTTGAAGTCGTGGCCGATTGGCCAGCACAACCACCGGTAGATCCGAATACACTCGATGAACTGAGTGCGACCGGCCGTCTTCAAGATTCACTGATGATGCACCTGCAGGAACAGCCGAACGACGTGGATGCGATGCAGACGCTCGCCGACGTGTACGCCGACAACGAGTGGTGGGACGACGCGATCGACCCGCTGGCGCGTGCGCTACAGCTCGACCCGTCGCGCCGCAGTCTCTGGTCGGCGCTGGACCGCGCGGTGGAAAAGTCGGGCAAGGCGAAGATTACGGATGCGGAGCTGACTCGACGGGCGGCGGCGTTTGTGGAAGCGGTGGAGATGTGGGGGCATGGATGCTGAACCCTCACCCCCTGACCCCCTCTCCCGTTCCGGGAGAGGGGGAACGGGACCTCGGAATCCGCGTCGAATTGTGCTGTGGCTGCACAGCGGTGGTTATGCGCGCAGCGACTTCAAGTGAAACATGGATCGATGGGACGGTGGGACAATCGGCTTGCGCCGCGGGTAATTTCGCGCATCAAGCTCGCGCGTTCTCGTGAACTTCGGAAAGAAGCAACAATCGCCGAAATGCGGGCCTGGAGATTGTTGCGGAACCGCAGGATGCTGGGCCTCAAGTTCAAACGACAAAAAGTGATCGACGGTTTTGTCGTCGATTTTTTCTGCGCTGAATTGAAACTGATACTCGAGCTAGAAGGCTCAATTCACGCAATCGCAGAACGCGCCGCGTATGACGACGCGCGGGCTGCGCATTTCCAGTCGAGGGGTTTCCAGGTAATACGGCTGCGGAACGAGTGCGTATCAGAATCTGCGCTGCGGAAGCTTCTCAAGAATCTTGCTTGCCGTTCCCCCTCTCCCCAACGGGGAGAGGGGTCAGGGGGTGAGGGTTACTGATCAACCCACGTCGACCGCACGTCGTACGTCACGTTGTAAACAAGTTGGTTAATCAGACGCCCATACGCATCGTTCGGATCCCGTGCCGAAAACTCGGGCGTGCCACCGATGAAGGAGAGGCCGCCGACTTTCTCGGTCAGGGACGAGCTGCGGCGCCACATGACGCCCCCGGTCCGCGTGTTCACGAGCCACACCGACAGGTCCACCGTGACCGTCGCCTGCATTACCGGCGACAGACCTGACGTCAGATGACCGCTCGGCTTCACGTTGGAGATCTTGAGATGGCCGAAGAAGGCGACAGGGCAAGCGCTCGTATCCGCCCCCGGGCCGAACACGCGGCTCGAATCTGACCTCGTGAACTCCCGCATTTCGATCCCGTTTTGCGCCGCCAGCACGTACTCCTCGAAGCGCCGCGTGGCGAATTCGTGGAGCGTGCCCTTGGCGTTTTCGACCGAGAAGACGAACAGCCCGATGTTGCGGTGCGGGACCAGGTTCAGCGTGGGGGGCAGCAGCACGCGTTGGCGCGCCGGCCGGCGCGATCCACCGCAGCCGAAGATTGCCAGAATGATGAAGAAGCAGATGGCGATACGCGCGGCGCGCATGGGGACCTCGCATCCAAGGAGATTCGGGGACCCAACATAATGCTTTCCTTTACCTCCATGACTCTGTGGGGACCGTCACCGGCACGGGCTGCGCGCGTATGTAGCTGACAATCTTCCAGATAGCACCGGGCGAGAGGATCCCGCCATACGCCGGCATCCCCCGTGGCCGCCCGTAGAAAATGGACTGATAGAGCGCCCCGTCGGTGCCGCCGTAGCGCCACCGGCCGTCCACCAGGCTCGGCCCCACCCATCCCGTCGCCCCTCCGCCGTGGCAGCCGTCGCAGTTCATCGTGCTGAAGATCGCCGCGCCGTCTTGCACCGTCCCCGAATCGCTTCCGAGCGGATTCGTGATCTCCGCGGCCGGCGGTAGGCTGCCTCCGGCCGAGACGTGATCGGGGTAACGGATCGAGGGCGGGATTCGGCTCTCACCGCGGTTGCACCCCGCGAGCAATGTCAGAAGCACCGCCAGTTGGCCCACGCACGACGCACCACCGACGACGCACGGTTTCATAGGCCGAAGATCCAGACGATGCCTCCCTGGCTCGTGTGGCGCGCGAGGTCGGGAGCGAAATCGGCAGGCGGCCGGACGTCGGCCGGATCATCGGACCGGACGTCGCCTGCAAGCAGGAACCAGTCGCCGCCGATGCCCGCGTAGACCGCGACGTACTGCTTGCCGTCCGCGCCGCGGAACGCGATCGGCGCGCCCACGACGCCGGAGCCGACCTTGAACTTCCAGAGCTGGCGCCCGGTCCGTGCATCGGCGGCCTTGAACCAGCCGTCGAGCGTGCCGAAGAACACGACGTCGCCGGCGGTGACGACGCTGCCGCTCCACACCGGAAACTTCTCTTTGATCTCCCAGACTTTGCGGCCGCGTGCTGCGTCCCAGGCTAGAAAAGAGCCCATGTGCCCGCCGGGCCCCGCGACGTAGGGCGTCGATGCGCCGATGTACGGCGTGCCCGGGATGCGTGTCACCTGCGTGGCCGCGAAGCTCATGCAGAGATTGTTCGTCGCGGTATAGAACCAGCCCGTCCGCGGCGAGTATGCGGAGGGCGATGCGGGACTCTTGCCGCCCTCGAGACTCGGACAAATGCCCTCGACGTTGCCGCGCGACGCGCCGGTCGTCTTGGTGGTATCGACGATCGGCAAGCCGGTCGTGCGGTTCACGCCCTTGGCCCACGTCACGTGCGCGAACGGCTCGGCGACGAGCACTTCGCCGGTCGCGCGGTCGAGCGTATACGCGAAGCCGTTCTTATCGAAATGCACGAGCACTTTGCGCATCCGTCCGCCGACCACGAAATCGGCGAGGATCATCTCGGCGTTGGCGTCGTAGTCCCAGCTGTCGTGCGGCGTGAATTGATAGGCCCACACGAGCGAGCCGTCGCCGGGGCGCCGCGCCAGCACGCTGTTGGTCCATTTGTTCTCGCCGGGACGCTGCTCGGGATTGTACGGGCCGGGATTGCCCGTGCCGAAATAGATCAGGTCGAGCTGCGGGTCGTATGAGATCCAGCCCCACACCGGCGCGCCACCGCGCCGCCACGAATCGCCGCTCCAGGTGGAGACGCCGACGTTGGGGCTGCTGAACGTTCCGGGACGGACGAGCATCAGCGAATCGGGTCCCATGTTGTGCGCCGTCCACACGATCTTGCCCGTCGCGAGGTCGAGCGCTTTCACCCACCCGTAGATCCCGAACTCGCCGCCCGACGGGCCGACGAAGACGCGATTGCGCACAATGAACGGAGCCATCGGCGTGGTTTCGCCCTGGCCCATGTCGCCGATCTGCGTCGTCCACAGCTCGCGGCCGGTGATCGCATCCACGGCGACCGTGTGCCCGTCGAGCAGGTTGTAGACGATCTTGCCGTCGGCGTAGACGGCGCCGCGGTTGATCGCATCGCAACACGCGATGCCGACCGACGTCGGATTTACGTCAGGCCGGTACTTCCATTTCAGCGGATAGCCCTCGCGCGTCAAATCGAAGGCGTACAGCACGTCGGGGAACGGCGTGACGACGTACATCGTGTTGCCGACGACGAGCGGCTGGCCTTCGTGCCCGCCGAGGACGCCGGTCGAGAAGGTCCAGACCGGCCGCAGCCGCGCGGCGTTGGCGGTGTTGATTTGCGTGAGTCCGCTGTAGCG
>DASYTD010000036.1:0-5287 GCA_036002655.1 Gemmatimonadales bacterium | reverse complement strand
TAGGTCGCGGCGTCGTACTCGAACCGATTCTCGCCGCTCATGCGCCGCACGATATCGAGCAGTCCGGCGAGCGGGTCGTCCTGCACCGACCCGGCGCCGAGGGAGCGATAGTCCCAGTGGCCGTTGAGGACGAAGCCGTCGAAGGTGAAGGGGTCGCTCGAGACCGCGGCGAGCACCGTGCCCGCGCCGTCCTCGGCATCCATAATGAAGGCATCGCGGTCGGACCGCCCCCGGATTTCCACGCGCTTCCCGCCGCGTACAAAGGCGTCGTCGGTGGGATCGCGGGGAAAGAGCACGCGGACTCTGGCCTGTGGGTCGGCGTGCAGGACGATGAGGTAGCCATCGCGCGCGGTCTGGACATAGACACGTGCTTTATCGCCGCGCGAGAACTGTTCGTGATTGAGCTTGACGGTAATGGGGGCCGGACCGTCGGCCTGTGTGACAGCGGGTGCGAGCGAGAGCAATAGGGCAAGCAGCATAGACGTCTCCTCCTGTTGCAATATACCCCTTCAGGGGGCGCGTCGGACTTCCGTTCGAGTTGGCGTTTCCTGTTGCACCTCCCCTAAGAGGTCCTTCAGGACGTCCGTAGTCGCCGAGCCGGCCCTTCAGGGCCCGGACAAGATTGCGATCACCCCGATCGGTGTTCCCCCTGTCTATCCGTACCCTTTATGGCTGGGCGCGGGGTTAGCTTCCCACCAATGACACAACCCCCCCCCCGCACACTTCGTCTCCCCACTCGTAGGCGCGGCCGCGTCGGCCTCTGGCTGCTGCTCGGCCTCGCGGTCCTGATGTTCTTCATCTCGCCGCTGGTGCGCCTGCTTGCCGAGTGGCCCTGGTTCAGCGCACTGGGCTACGAGCGCGTGTTCGCCACCCGCTTGATCGGCTCGCTGCTGCTGGGCATCGTGACGGGCGGCGTGGCGTTCGCGTTCTTGTACGCCAACCTGCGCTTCGCGCAGCGTGGGGTCGTGCCGAACCCGGTCGTGATGCAGCTGAACACCCAGACGCCCGCTGTGGACGTGACGCGCCTGGTGCGCCGCTTGGCGCTGCCGGCGGCGCTTGTGTTGTCGCTGTTCATCGCGCTCGCCACGTCCAGCGCCTGGGTGCCAGTGCTCCAATTTCTGCACCAGACGCCGTTCGGGGCAACCGACCCCGTGTTCGGGCGCGATATCGCGTACTACGTGTTCACGCTGCCCATCGTCGGGGGCGTGCTCGGCCTGCTGATGTTTCTCGGCATCGTCGCGCTGATCGCCTGCGGCGCGCTGTACGCGCTGCGCGGTGATGTCGTGGTCTTCCGGAAGAGCATCACGATCGAGCCGTCAGCCCGGCTGCATCTCGCACTGCTGCTTGCGTTCCTGCTCCTCGTGACGGCGCTGCGCGTATACTTCGTGCGACTGCCGGGCACGCTCTACTCCGCGACCGGTCCGCTGTTCGGGGCGAGCTACGCGAATCTCCACGGCACGGTCATCGGCCTCAAGCTCGCCGCGCTGGCCGCACTGGCCGGCGCCGTGCTCGTCACCGCCGGCGCGCGCAGCAAGCGCCTGGTACGCAACGCGGGGTTAGCGGTCGCGCTCTACGTCGGCGTCTCGCTGCTCGGCGTCGTCGTCTATCCCGCCGTGGTCCAGAAGCTCGTCGTGGCCCCGAACGAGCTGTCCAAGGAGACGCCGCAGCTCCGCTACCACATCGACGCGACCCGACTGGCCTGGGGCCTGGACAGCGTGCTGGTGCGCGATCTCTCCGGGGAGGCGCGGCTCACCGAGCGCGACATCCAGGCCAACCGGCCCACGATCGACAATGTGCGGCTGTGGGACCGCGACCCGCTGCTGCAGACGTTCGGGCAGCTCCAGGAGATCCGCACCTATTACGACTTCGTGTCGGTGGACGACGACCGCTACATCGTGGACGGCCGCTACCGCCAGGTGATGCTGTCGCCGCGCGAGCTGAACTCGGCCTCGCTCCCCACGCGCACGTTCATCAATGAGCGGCTCACGTTCACCCACGGGATGGGGCTGACGCTCGGGCCGGTGAACGAGGTCACCGAAGAGGGACTGCCGGTCCTGTTCATCAAGGATCTGCCGCCGGCGTCCACGGTGTCGCTCGCCGTGAAGCGGCCGGAGATCTATTTCGGCGAGCTCACCGACGCGTGGGTGTTCGCCAACACGGGGCAGCCCGAGTTCGACTATCCGTCGGCGGACGAGAACATCTTCACCAAGTACCAGGGGGGCGGCGGCGTACGGGTGGGCGGGCTGCTGCGCCGCCTGGTGCTGTCGGCCTATTTCCGCTCGCTCAAGGTGCTGCTCTCGAGCGACATCACGAGCGAGAGCCGTGCGCTGTACATCCGCAACGTCCGCCAGCGGGCGCGGATGGCGCTGCCGTTTTTGATCTTCGACGCCGACCCCTACATGGTGATCGACGAGGCGGGGCGGCTCCAGTGGATCCTCGATGCGTATACGGCGACGAGCCGCTATCCATACGCGCAGCCGCTCAGGAACGGCGTCAACTACATGCGCAACAGCGTCAAGGTGGTGATCGATGCGTTCGAGGGCAGCGTCACCGCCTACCTCGCCGACCCGGCCGATCCGCTGATCCGCACGTTCGCGAAGATCTTTCCCGGCATCTTCCACCCGCTCGATTCCATGCCAGCCGATCTGCGCGCGCACCTGCGCTATCCGGAGGACCTGTTCCATGTGCAGAGCGAGCTGTACGGGACGTATCACATGGCCGAGCCGGAGATTTTCTACCATCGCGAGGATCAGTGGCAGAAGCCGGTGCTGTCGATCGCGCCGGAGCGGGCGGATCCGTTCCTGCGCCATATGGTGATGCGGCTGCCGGAGGAGCGGCAGGCGGAGTTCATTCTGATGGTGCCGTTCACGCCGCGCGGCAAGGACAACCTGGCGTCGTGGATGGTGGCGCGGAACGATGGGGAGCATTACGGCGAGCTGGTCGTGTACCGCTTCCCCAAGCAGAGCCTGGTGTTCGGGCCGACGCAGATCGTCAATCGGATCAATCAAGACACCGAGATCGCGCGCCAGGTGGCGCTGTGGGATCAGGGCGGCTCGCAGGTGATCCGCGGCAATTTGCTCGTCATCCCGATCGAAGAGTCGCTGATCTACGTGATGCCGCTGTACCTGCGGGCGCAGGGAGGGCGGATTCCCGAACTCAAGCGGGTGGTGGTGGCGTATCAGAACCGCGCCGTGATGGAGGAGACGTTGGAGGAGGGGTTGTCGCAGTTGTTCGGCCGCGGTGCCGGTGCGCCGCGTCGTGAGCCCGTGCGCGTAGCGGCGACGCCCGGGGGGGGCGCCGAGCCGGCGGCGAATGCGCGGGCGGCCGATCTCGCGCGCCGCGCGAACGAGTCGTTGCGCCGGGCACTCGAGGCGCAGCGGGCGGGGGATTGGGCGCG
Organism: Gemmatimonadales bacterium; assembly: GCA_036002655.1. Taxonomy (GTDB): domain Bacteria; phylum Gemmatimonadota; class Gemmatimonadetes; order Gemmatimonadales; family GWC2-71-9; genus 20CM-2-65-7. The sequence goes on along the minus strand of DASYTD010000036.1, from coordinate 1,890 downwards.
GTACGGGGAAGAGCTGCGCAGGCTCGAGGAGGTGCTGCGGCAGCTGCAGGCAGTACTCGGCACCAGGGACTAGGCGACGTCGTCTGGGTGGTGCTCTGACGCGTCGTTGACAGCGTTGTTGTTGCTTGTGTCCTCACAGCGCCCGTAGTTTGAGCGCATCCCTCGCGAGAGACGACTCGATGCGACGCGCTGTCCAGCTCTTCGGTCTGCTTTGCTTCGCTGCCGGTTCGGAGACGGCGGCCTCCCAAACCACGCAACGGTCATCTGCTTATCCCATGGCGCCGCGGCCCCTCCCGGAGGCCGAGGAAATCGCGCTCGCGGTGAGTGCCGCGCCGGAGGAGATCTCGGCGCAGGCGGATGTCTATGTCTTGCGTGGCACGGATTACGTCAAAGTGCGCACGGGGACGAATGGCTGTGCGTGCATGGTGGCGCGCGACCTGCACGACGGGAGTCGCTATCCCATCTGCTACGACCAAGAGGGCGCGCGCACGTCGATGGTCCGCGAGATAATGGAAGGATCGCTGCGGGCGAAGGGGCTGCCCGAGGCCGAGGTGCAGCGCCGGGTGGCGGCGGCATACGGCAGCGGCGAGCTTCGCATGCCGGCCAAGCCATCCATGGCCTATATGATGTCCCCACGGCAAGTGCTCTTCTCAGCTCCCGATTCGAGCGGCGTTCGCGTGGGAGCCTGGTCTCCGCATTTGATGCTGATGCTGCCGAACGTGGAGCCACAGCAGCTCGGACTCGCGGCGCAATCGAACGTGGACATCCTCCAGATTCACAGCCGGGGTAGTGGGCATTCCGAATTGATCGTCAAGGTGCCCACCTGGTCCAACGGGCAACCGGCCGGCAACGCGCGGCCCGCGGACGACGAGGCCGCGATCCGCCAGGCGGTGCAGTACTACTTCGACGGCTCGCGCAACGCCGACTCGGCGACGATGCGCAAGGGATTTCGGACCGATGTGGCCCACATGTTCTTTGTGCGGGACTCGCAGCTCGTGGACGTGCCGATTCCGGAGTTCCTCGTGCGCGTCGCAGGGGGCCGGCGTCCCGGATTTCAGCCGGATACCCTGCGGCGCCGCGTGGTGATGATCGACGTCGCGGGAAATGCCGCGGTGGCGAAGCTCGAGACGGTGACGCCGGGCCAGCGGGTCGTGGATTACATGTCGCTCCTCAAGATCAATGGGCAGTGGCAAATCGTAACCAAGATCTTCGATCGCCTTCCGGCACCGTGAGCGGTGTTACGGGGCATAGCCGCTCGCGCGCAGGATAGCCTCCGCATCGCGCAGCTCGAGTAGCTCACGAACCGCGGCGCGCTTGTCCGTGGCGCGCGCGTAGTAGGCGGCGGCGATCCGGTAGCCCACCCAATAGCCGATGTCGACCGCGCCGTGGTTTTTGCCCTCCGGCACCATGCCGTTGTACATCCACATGCGGATGATCGAATCACCGGCTATTGCCATTTCGTCCTGGAAGTCCACCCACACGTCGTGCTCGTGCGCGCGGCCGTAGATCTGCCGCGGCGTGTTCGCGGCCCACGGTCCCACGGCGAGCTCGGAGAGGAAATCGGCGATGCCTTCGCCAAGCGCATGGCGCAGCAGGTTGTCGTGCTGGCCCGGGGGCATGGGCTTCTGCTGGGTGTGCACCGCCTCGTGCACGACGAGGCCAACGAGCTGTTCGAAACGATGCGTGGGCATGCCCTTCTGGGCCCAGTCGGGCAGCTCGTCGAGCGGCGTAGTGGGATCGCTCGCGCTCTGCTCCGTGCCCATCAGCATGCCGCTCTGCGCGGTCGTGCCGCCGGTCGAGAGTGTGCCGATGAGGAAGTAGATGGTGGGAAAGCGGGCTTCGGGATAGAGCGCCGCGAGCTGATTCAGGCCACGCCGAATCCCCTGCGTT
>DASYTD010000035.1:0-5346 GCA_036002655.1 Gemmatimonadales bacterium | reverse complement strand
GCTCGAGGTACTCCTCGCGATACATGCGGATCAGCTCGAACAGGTAGCTGAGCGCCAGCGGGCCGATGAGCAGGCCCAGCAGCCCGAAGTGGCTCACACCGCCGATCGCTCCGATCAGTGTGATCAGCGGATGGATCGCGGAGAAGCGACGATAGATGAGCGGCCGGATGAAATTGTCCACGCTCCCCACGACCACGACACCCCACACGATGAGCAACACGCCCGCTAGCGGCCGCCCCTGCATGATGAGAATGATCGCGGCGGGGCCCCATACGAGACCACTCCCGACAACGGGAAGGATCGCGAGTGCCATCGTGACCACGCTCCAGAACAGGCCGTTGGGCAGCCCCGCGATCCAGAACGCGATGCCGAGCAGCGCCCCCTGGAGCGCTGCGACCACGCCCGTTCCGATCACCGTCGATACGGTGACGTCCTTGAAGCGCTTGCCGAGTTTCTCGGTGTTCTGGCGCGAGAACGGGATATAGGGGCGGGCGTCGAGCCACACATCGCCAGGATGCTTGAGGACGTAATAGAGACCGAAAAATGAAATCGTGAGATTCAACGTGAGCCGCGTTGCTGTACCGACGAGCCCGAACGCGCTCGCGCCGATCATGGCCACGAGCCGGCCGCCCGCCTCCGCGAGGCGGGGACCGACGGGGATGCCGCGGATCTGGAGGCTCTGGAATCGCTCGAGAATCGGGCTTTTCAGCACGTTCTCTGTGACTTGCTGCGCTTCATTGATCAGCATACCGGCGATCAAGATGCCGGGAACGATGATCAGCACCGCACCCAACAGCGTGACGACGATGGCGGCGAGGCCCGAGGGCGCGCCCTGCCGCACCAGCCAGCCGTGCAGCGGCGCGAACAACACCGCCAGGACAGGAATACCAATGATCCCCGTCGCGTAGGGCGTCAGGGACCACAGGACGGCCGCGCCCAGCGCAAAAACAACGAACGCGGCGCGTTGATGCTTGGTATCTAAGAATGCCATCGGCTATTGGCTATTGGCTATCAGCTATCAGCTATCGGCCTCTTTCCACACGGAGCACGCGGCTCAACGTTTTTCCGTCTATGGTGATCGTGACGAGATAATCTCCCGTCGACACCGGTGGTGCGCCACCGCCGAATCCGCCAAAGCCGCCCCCCCCACCACCGGTGGGCCGACCGAACGCCTGGGCCACGAAACCTAGCGCTCCGCCTCCACCCCCACCGCCTCCGCCCGTTTGCCCCGGACGACGGAGCAAGGTCCCGAGCGTCTGGAGGAAGCTTGCGTCCGGCGGCGCTTCACCCGACTCGCCGCTCTCACTGCCGGCGGCGGGCAACGAAGCGCCAGCTGAAGGCGCGCGCGGCGTCGTTTCACCGGGACGTTCGTTGAACCGTCCCCCAGCAAACGGCGCTCCGCCGCCACCACCACCGCCGCCGCCAAACGCGCCGCCGCCGCCGAAGCCGAAGCGCTGTGCGACGCCCTGCACGTCACCGGCGAGCAACAACGTCTTAATGGGGTCCAGCTGCTGCGCGTTGCCGCCCGCCTTTGTGAGCGAGTCGAACACGACGTTGATGCGCGCCACGAGCCACGCGCTGTCGCGCTTCTGCGAGGGCGAGAGCGCGACGGGCGGCGGGTTGCGACCCTGGAAATTCCAGAACACGCGATGCAGGCCGGCGCCCGCAGGACCCTGGAGCGTGCGCACCGTATCGCCGCGCACGTCGCGGATCACGACCTGCGTCCGCGCCCGCCGGTCGCTGCTGCCGGAGGCGAGGCGATATACGATTTCCGCCCCGTACCCCGGGCTGGGCGCGCGGAACGCCTTTTGACCGGGGCTGCCGCCGCCGAGCGGCTGCTGGCCGTATTGGTACGCCGTCGTCGGCTGGAAGAGATACGCCGACGCCGTGATGGCGCTGTCGTTGAGCTGCTCGAGCGGCGCGATGTTCACGATCCACAGCGCGCGGCCGTGCGTCGCGGCGATCAAGTCGCGCTCGCGCGGGTGAATCTTGAGGTCGTGCACGGGGACGGTCGGGAAGCCGCTCATGAAGCGCTGCCACGATCCACCGCGGTTGAACGAGACGTACACGCCGACATCCGTGCCCACGAACAGCAGGTCGCGATTGCCGACGTCCTCCCGGATCACGTGCACGTAGTCCGGACCGTCCGTGGGGAGATTGTTGACGATCGAGCGGAACGATTTCCCGAAATCGGTCGTCACGTACACGTACGGCTTGTAGTCGCCGTTGCGATGGTTGTCGAACGTGATGTAGAACGTCGCCGTGTCGAAGCGCGACGCCTCGATGCGGCTCACGTAGGTGCCCGCCGGCACGCCGCCCCCCCCGAAGCGGCCGGTGAGATTCTCCCAGCTGCCGCCGTCGTTCTTGGTGAGCCAGACGTTGCCGTCGTCCGTTCCCACGAACAGCACGCCGGGTCGGATCGGTGACTCCGCCAGCGACACGATCGTGCAGTACGTCTCGGCGCCGGTCACATCGGGCGTGATGCCGCCGGTGGTGCGCGTGCTCACCCGAATTTTCATGGAGTCTTTGGTGGTCAGATCGGGCGAAATCGGATAGAGGTCTTCGCCGCGGCGCGTGGACTTCATCACCTTGCTCGCGCCGGCGTAGAAGGTCTCGGGGTTATGCGCCGAGATGAGGAAGGGCGTGTTCCAGTTCCAGCGCAGATCGATCTCCGAGGAGTCGGCGCGTTGCCGGACGCGGAGCTCGGCGAGGCGGCGCCGCTGGGCCGCCGTCTCGGGACGCGTCGTGTCGGGCCGCTCGATGACGATCGAGTCCTCGAACTGCGTGTAGCGCGGCCGCCAATTTGGTTTCTGGAGCGAGACACGCTCGCCGGTCGCGAAGTTGAGGCGCGACATATTACCGCCCTGCGACTCGACGTAAATCGTGTTCGGGTCTCTCGGATCCTGCGCGGTGTAGAAGCCGTCGCCGCCGCCGACCGTGGTCCAGTCGGCGTTCGTGAGATCGCCCTGGCGCCGGCGCGACGGCCCGCACCACGAGCCGTTGTCTTGATAGCCGGCGCACACGCTGTAGGGGAAGCCCATATCGTAGCTGACGATGTAGGGCTGTCCGATCGCGAAGGTGTTCAGGAAGTCCCAGTTGCCCCCCTTATCCCACGTCTGCGCCACGCCGCCGTCATTACCGACGACGATGTGATTGGGATCGTTCGGATCAATCCACATCGCGTGGTGGTCCACGTGAATGCCGACGGTCGCGTTGCCGACGGTCTTGCCGCCGTCATTCGAGTAATTGACGGGGGTCGAGGACCAGTAGACGCGATTCGGGTCCTTGGGGTCCACGCGAACCTGTGAATAGTAGAAGGGGCGCACGTTGTTTGAATTGGTGCGTTCCCAAGTTGCCCCCCCGTCGCTTGAACGGTACAAGCCAGAGGGACGCGTCTGCGCCACTCTGCCGGCTCCGGTGCGAGCGTTGGCACTCGTGTCAGCTTCGACCATCAGGTAGATGACTTTCGGATCGGATGCCGCAATCGCGATGCCGATGCGGCCTTTGGTCGTCTCGGGAAGACCGCCGCCTCTCACTTCGGTCCACGTCTTGCCGCCGTCCGTCGTCTTCCAGAGTGCGCTGCCGGCGCCGCCCGAGCGGAGGAAGTAGGGACCACGCACGCGTTCCCAGCTCGATGCGAACAGCACTTCGGGATTGGACGGATCCATCGCGACGTCCACGAAGCCGGCGCGGTCGGAGATGAATTTGACGAGCTGCCAGTTCTGCCCGCCGTCGGTCGTCTTATAGAGGCCGCGCTCCGGATTGGCGGACCAGGGTTGGCCGAGGGCCGCGACGTAGACGATGTTCGGATTGGTGGGGTGGACGACGATCCGGCCGATCGCGCCGGTCTGCTCGAGGCCGACACGCTTCCACGTCAACCCACCGTCAGTCGATTTGAAAATGCCGCACCCCGGCGAGATCGTGTTGCGCGAGTCCTCTTCGCCCGTGCCGGCCCAGACCTGCGTGGTGTCGGAGGGCGCGATCGCCAGCTCACCCATCGAGACGCATCGCTCGTTGTCGAAGACGGGCCGGAACGTTGTGCCCGCGTTCGTCGTCTTCCAGATCCCGCCCGCGGCCGCCGCGATGAAGAACGTGCGCGACGGGCTCGGGATGCCGGCGACGCTCGACACGCGGCCGGCCATGTTCGCGGGGCCGATGTTGCGCCAGCGGAAGCCGGCGAGCAGCGTCGAGTCGAGGGTGGTGCCGCTGGCGCGGGAGGTCGTGGAGGTTCGTGGAGGTTGTGGAGGTGCTGGAGGATTCTGCGAGGCGAGTGGCGTTGCGATCACGGTGAGGACGGCGACAGCCGCCCACGGGCGCTGGAACATGACGGCCTCAGATAGGATGGAGTTAGTGGAAGAACGGTGTCACGACTGCAATACGAATGGAAGGGGCGGGGCGTTGAGGTTACGAGAACGCCACTCCGAGCTGCTGGGCTGCCGCGTGCAATTGTCGGTCGAGAGTCCAGAGCTGAATCCGGTCGAGCAAGGCCGCTCGATGAGACCGAGGACTTCGTCGGGTTGCGCAAGGCTGGTTGTCCGAAGGCTGCGAAGGTCCTCCAGTACCTCGGCTCGAGATGCAATGGCGCCCAGGGTGATCTCCCCCAGCACGAACGGGTGCAGCACGATGCGGTTCGTGTCTAGCAGGTCCGCGAGGCGCGGACTCATGTGGCGCCAGTGATCGAGCCACCGGGCGCGCGCCCTGCAACCAGCGCCGCGGTGGAGAGGGCGTCTGCGGCGATCGCCGTTCGCGCGACGACGGTCATCTGACGCCGGCCGTCGGCTGGCCGTCCGGACGCGGGGTCCATGACGTGGCCGATCACCTGACTCCCCCAGCGGATCACGGAAGCGGAGTTCGCCGACGTGGCGAGACCGGCGTCTCGCAACCGTACTGTTTGCGACGTGCCTGCTATGTCCACGCGCCATCCCTCGGGCTCCCCAGGCGGCGCACCGAGGCCGTAACAATCGCCGCTCACGTCCACCAACGCGCGCTGAATCCCGAGCGATCGCAGTATCGCGATGCTGCGATCGATCCCATAGCCCACCCCAATGCCACCCAGGTCGAGCTGCGTATGCGCGCTCGGCAGCGATACGACGTTGCCGTCCAGGCGCACTACGGCCGCGGCGACGGCGGCCCGCGCGTCCGCGATCTCCGCTTCACTCGGCGCAGTTCCGCGGGGCCGGTGAAATCCCCATGTGCGCATCAGCGGCTCGACGGCTGGGTCGAACGCTCCTGCCGTCTGCGCGCGAAACCGTTCTGCCGTGCTGACGATGTCGCGCAGATCGTGATCGACACGCATCGCGCGCAGGCCCGCGCGCCGGTTCAGCTCGCAGAGATCACTCGCGTCGT
>DASYTD010000034.1:0-15872 GCA_036002655.1 Gemmatimonadales bacterium | reverse complement strand
CCGGATGCGGTGATCGGACCAGCCGCACACCCACAGGACCACGGCCTTGGGTGGGAGCGCCTGAGGCTCATAGGCATCGTAGGCGAGCGAGGCCCCATCGGGCGCGACGAGGTGCGCCATCAGGCTTCGACGAGCGCCAGGTGCAACAAGGCGAGCGCCGCCTGAGCGCTGCGCGCCCGGATCTCGTCACGCTCGCCAAGGAACTGCCGTTGCAGCGCTCGCGTCTCCGCGCCATGCCGCGCGGCGATCCAGACGGTGCCCACCGGCTTCTCCGGACTCCCGCCACCCGGCCCGGCGATGCCGGTGACGGCAAGCGCGCAGTCGACGCCGAATGCCCGCGCCGCGCCTTCCGCCAGCGCCCGCACGGTCTGCTCCGAGACGGCCCCGTGCTGCTCCAGGATCGCCCGGGGGACGTCGAGCATGCCGGTCTTCACGTCATCAGAGTAAGCGATCACGCCGCCCACGAACACGTCCGAGGAGCCCGGAATCGCGGTGAGGCGGGCGCCGAGTATCCCTCCGGTGCACGACTCCGCCACGGCGAGCTTGCGGCCGGACTTCCTGAGGAGATCGAGCACGACGCCGGCCAGGTCCGTGGACTCCACGCCGTAGGCGCGATCGCCCAGCTCGCGCTGGAGCTTGCCGACCCCTTCACCCAACAGCCGGTCCGCCTGATCGGGCGCCATCTCCCACGCGGTGAGGCGCAAATCGACACCCGCAATGGACGGCAGGTACGCGAGCGTGAGCGGGCCCAGCCCGTCCTCGATTGCGGCGATCCGTTCGGCGAGCGCGGATTCGGGGACGCCGGTGGTGCGCACGGTGCGGGAGCGGACCACGACCGGGGCGCCGTCTTTCGCGAGGGCCCGTGCCACGAGACGCGGCAGCACCTGCTCGACGAGCAAGCCTCGCATCTCGACCGGGACGCCCGGCAACATGATGACCAGCCGTCCGGCGTCGTCCTCGAGCCAGATGCCGGGCGCCGTACCGCGCGGATTCGGCAGGACGACGGCGCCCTGCGGGATCTCGGCCTGGACGCGGTTCGAGGGGGTCATCCTGCGACCGAAGCGGCGGAACCGCTCCTCGATGTGGCGCAGCACGCCCTCGTCGAGCACGAGCGGGCGTCCGAACAATCCGGCGACGGCCTGCTTGGTGAGGTCGTCGCGGGTGGGTCCCAGGCCGCCCGTGGTGAGGGCGGCGCCGGTGCGCTCCAGGGCGCCGCGCACCGCGTCGGCCACGGCCGCGGGCTTGTCGGATACGGTGGTACGGCGGGTGACGTCGATGCCCGCGGCGGCGAGCGCGGTGCCCAGGTCCAGCGCGTTGGTGTCGAGGGCGGCGCCGAGCAACAGCTCGGTGCCGATGGTGACGACTTCGAGCTTCACTCCCGTCTCGTAATCAGGTTGCGGTAGTCGTACAAGTATTTGATCAGCGAGGACACGGTGAGGATGACCGCGATGCCGAGCGCGATGGCGACGACCCAGCCGTGGAAGTTGTCCCAGAAGTTGCGGAACCAGCCGGCGAAGCGGTGTGTGGCGAGGTAATCCTTCCAGGCGAACCAGCCGATGGTGGCGCCGATGAACACGTTCTGCACGACGGCCTTGAGCTTGCCGGCACCACTGGCCGGAATAACGACCCCGCGCCGTTTGGCGAAAAAGCGGAACGCGGTGATGCCCAGCTCGCGTCCCACGAGCAACAGCAGCACCCACACGGGCAGGCTGCCCCACCATTTGATGCGATAGTCGACCAAGATCGTAGGGTGGCGCGTGATCCAGAAGATCGGGACCAGCATGGCGAACAGCAGCAGCTTGTCGGCGATCGGGTCCAGGAGCTGGCCCAGCTCGCTCACCTCGTTGCGCTTGCGTGCCAGCCAGCCGTCGAACACGTCGGTGACGGCGACGGCGATGAAGGTGACGAACGCGATGACCTTGGGCCAGTAGCCGGAGATGAACGGCAGCAGGGCGATGACCGGCGTGAGACAGATGCGTGCGACGGTGAGGATGTTGGGCAGGGTCCAGCGCACGCCAGCCCCCCGATCAGCTGAGCGTTTTCAGGACGTGCTTCGAGACGGCTTTCAGGGTGTCGAACACGCCATCGCCGCGGACCGCCACGGCTTCATGATATGAGGCGCGGCCGAGCCACCCGTCGCCCACCCGCTCGATCACGTACTCGCCGGGATGCGCGGCATCGGGTACGACCTTTTGCTGCGCGGGATCGTCGACCGGCCAGCCCGGATTCAGCGCCGCCTGGAGGTCCCGCACCGGGGCGGCGTTGGGGAGATCGCGCTTGTTGTACTGGATGATGAACGGAATCTTGGTCAGGTCGTACCCGTACTCGGCCATGTTGTCGTACAGGTTCTGCATCGACTCGACGTTGGCTTCCATGCGCTCGATCTGGCTGTCGGCGACGAACACGATGCCGTCCACCCCTTTCAGGATCAGCTTCCGGCTCGCGTTGTAATACACCTGTCCCGGCACAGTATACAGATGGAACCGGGTCTTAAATCCGCGGATCGTGCCCAGGTCGACCGGCAGGAAGTCGAAGAACAGCGTGCGCTCGGTCTCGGTGGCGAGCGAAATCATCTTGCCGCGCGTGTTGGGAGCGACCTTCCCGTAGATGTGCTCCAGGTTGGTGGTCTTGCCGCCCAAGCCGGGGCCGTAATAGACCAGCTTGCAGTTGATCTCGCGGGACGCGTAGTTGATCATCGACATGGACTAGGTCCCCGATCAGCCGAAGAGCTTGTCAATTTCGTCTTCCGCCCCTTCCAGCAGGCCCCTGGCATCGCCCGGTGTGCCGACGCGATCGAACATGGCCTGGAACACGTGATTGAGCGCCTCGACGGTTGCCTTGGCCTTGAGCTTCACGAGGCCGAGCGTCGCCCGCTGGTCGAACAGCACCACCAGGATGACGCGCCGCGCCACGTCGGCCAGGTACATCGATTCTCTTTCGCCCTGATGCACGAGCGAGGCGAATTCGGCTTCGCCGATCATCTTGGCGAGCTGGTCGTTGGCCGAGAAATCGGCGGCGGTGAGCGACGCGAAGGCGGTGGGATCGAAATGCGGCGGCTCGCCCACCGTGGCGACGAGCTGGCCGGTGCGGTCCACGAGCAGCGCGCAGCGGGCGTTCGAATCGCGCAGGAACGCCTGCAAAATCTGCTGGATCTGCTTGTAGTCGTTTTCGTTGAACGACCAGCTGGCCGCACCCGTCATCCCGTGCCCTCGCTCAGTCGGTCTCGGTCATCTCGCGCCGGGCGGAGAGCGCCTGCGCGATGGTCACGCCATCCGCGTACTCCAGATCCCCACCAACCGGCAGCCCGCGAGCGATCCGCGTGACCCGCACGCCGGTCGGCTTGAGCACCTGCTGCAGATACGTGGCCGTCACTTCCCCCTCCATGGAGGGGTTCGTGGCCACGATGACTTCCGATACCCCCGAGCCGTTCTGCACCCGCGCCACCAGTCGCTCGACGTTCAAGGCATCCGGGCCTACGCCGTCCAGGGGGGACAGCCGCCCTCCCAGCACATGATAGCGCCCGCGGTAGCGTCCCGCCCGCTCGATCGCGCTCACATCGCCCGCCTCCTCCACGACGCACAACAGCTGCGCGTCGCGGCGCGGGTCGCGACAGATGGCACACGGATCTTCGTCCCCGAGGTTGCCGCAGGTGCCGCACGTCATCACGCGGGCGCGCACGCCGCGAATCGCGTCCGCCAGCCTAAGCGCCGAGTCCTCGGGCTGTTTCAACAGGTGAAACGTGAGTCGCTGTGCCGTCTTCCGACCGATCCCGGGGAGCTTGGCCAGCTCCTCCACGAGATCTTCGATCGCCGACACGGGCGGCTAAAGCGGCAGCTGAAACGGGAGCGGCAGGCCGGCCGTGAGCTTTTTCACCTCGGCCTGATAGCGCTCGGCGGCGCGCTGTTGCGCCTGCGTCACCGCCGCCAGCACCAGGTCCTCGAGTAGCTCCAGGTCCCCGCTTTTCACCGCTTCCGGATCGATCTTGATCTCGCGGATCTGCCCGCGACCGTCCGCAGTGGCGGTCACCATGCCGCCCCCGGCCTGTGCCGTGACGGTTTCCTGCGCCAACCTGGTCTGGATCTCTGTGAGCCTGCCCTGAGCCTGCTGGGCCAGCTGGAATAAGCTGGATAAATCCGCCATGGGGCAAAAGTTAGCCGGGGGGGTGTAGGGGGGCAAGCGAGGGAGATCCCTCGCGGTCACTTGCCGAATTCTTGACGCCCCCACTCCACCTGTTCAGCACCATCAACCGGAGTTCCCCATGCGTACGTATGCGATAGTTCCCCTCTCGCTCGTTTCCCTGGCCGCGCTGGTCGCGCCGGCGGCGGGCCAATCGCTTTCCGCGCGCGCCATCGCCCAGATCAACGCCTCGGCGCTGGTCCACGTGCGGCTCGTCGACGGCGAGTGCGGCATGCTGATCACGCCAGATGCGGATTCCACGACGCTACGCTACGGCGAAAGCCGGGTCCGCAACCGCGGCGGCAGCGTCGTGCAGCTCGCTGCGCCGCTCCCGATCGCGGACTTGATCGAGATCCAGCGGCCCATCGGGACCAACGCCGGAAAAGGGGCGAAGATCGGCGCCGGCATCGGCGCCGGGTTGGCGCTCCTGGCCGTGATCGCGGCCTCGAGCGACGAATGGACCAGACCCACCACGGGTCAGTCCGTGGCCGCGATCGGCGTTTGGACCCTGTTGGGCGCGGGGGTCGGCTCGCTCATCGGCAACGGATCGAAGCGGTGGGAGACGGTATATCGGGCGCCCTGAGGCCTCACCCCCTGACCCCCTCTCCCTTCGGGAGAGGGGAACGGCACCTGAGGTTTCGTTCCCCTTCTCCACATTTGTGGAGAAGGGGTCACGGGATGAGAACTACCGCAGCGGGGCACCCGCGGTGATCCAGCGCGCGAGCAAGACGCGCTCATCCTCAGTCATGCCGGTCGTGTTCGCGACCGGCATGGTCTTCGTGTCCACGGCCCGGACGCGGATGCGTTCCGCCAGCCGCGCGACGCTCTCCGGCGTGTCGAACGTGACGCCACCAGGTGCGGGCCCAAACGTGCGATCGCTCTGATACTGCGAGTGGCACGGCTGGCAGCGCTGCGCGATCACGGCGCGCACCGCTGCAAACGGGGGGGTGGAATCGCCGGCGACCGTCGGCACTCGGGCAGTTGCGCCCTGCGGCGTCGAGAAGAACATCGCGCCCGCCAGCGCCAGCGCCGCGGGCAGCAGCGCCCAGCGGCTCGACGCGCCCCGCCCGATCATCGCGTGCCGCACCGCGGCGCCCGCGACGAACAGCAGGAGCAGCACCAACCAGTTGACCGGACTGGCGTAGGTCGCGGGAAAGTGATTCGACAGCATGATGAACAGCAGCGGGAAGGTCATGTAACTGTTGTGCACGGATCGCTGTTTGGCGCGCTCGCCCAACGTGAAATCGGCCGGTTGGCCGGCGCGGGTCGCCGCGAGCATCTGCTGTTGCGCGGGAATAATCCGCTCCCAGACGTTCGCGACCATGATGGTGCCGAGGAGGGACCCGACGTGCATGAACGCGGCACGACCGGAGAGCAGCCGGCAGACCACGATGGTTACGGCGGTGAGCAGAGCGAGTGAGACAGCGGACGCGATGGCCGGGCGCCTCGCCAGCGGCGAACGCCACAGCCCGTCGTAGATCGGCCAGCTGAAAACCAGCAGCGCGATCCCCAGGCCGATCGCGGCTCCCCGGCCGATGCGTGACACGCCCGGATCGAGGAGATACGCCCCGCTGAGATAGAAGACGAGCACGAGCAGCGCGATCCCGGTGAGCCACGTCAGCATGGCTTCCCACTTGAACCAGTGCAGCACGGGCGGGACTTCGCCGGGACCGGGGCGGCGCTTCTCCACCTGGTAGAAGCCCCCGCTGTGCACCATCCAGAGGTCGCCCTCGACCCCCGGCTTCGGTTGTGCGGGTCTTGTCAACGCCCGGTCCAGCCATATGAAATAGAAGGAGCTACCGATCCAGGCGATCCCGGCGATGAAATGCGTCCACCGCAGCAATAGATTTGCCCAATCACCGAGCCAACTGGTCATGGGGGCTGTAATTTCACCGTGAAACCGAGCCCGGCCAGCCCCGTCGTAGGGCAGCATGCTGTGCCCCTACACGGCGCATCTCCTTTCCGGAGTTTGCTGCATGAAATCAGCCCTCGTTCTCGCCGCCGTCGCTTCCTGCGTTCCCCTCGCTGCGTGCAGCAAAGCCGATGCCGACGACGGCTCGAGCCGTCCCTACAAAGTCGGCGTGGTGAATCGCGCGTGTTGCGTCCTGGAATGACCGCGAACGTGCGCATCTCAGGACCCGTGCGTACGGAGGCACTGCGGGTGCCTGTGGAAGCGGTCCTATTAAAGGAAGGGAAGCCGGTCGTCTACAAGCTCAGCGGCAGCGGACCCCCGGGAAATGGCCCACAATTTGTTTGGCAGCGCAACACCCCTGGGGAAGACCATCACGATCGACGGTGTCCGGTTTCTCGTCGTAGGTGTGGTCGCGCCGATCGAGCGGTCCTGGGGATTGCCGCCGGCGCCGGCCTCACAGTGATCACCGAGCTGATCGGCCGGCAATTCGGAAAGCCGTTCGCCATTCCGGTCAGCGTCCCGGGCATCATGCTCGCCGTAATTTTCGCGCTGATCGTCGGGCTGTTGTTCGGATGGTATCCCGCGCGGCGGGCGGCTCGACTCGATCCGATCGAGGCTATAATTGGAGCGTGATCGTTCCTGGTGTCGTCGCCGCGCTGGTCGTCGTCCAAGCTCCTGATACCATCGTTCTCCCGCCCGTCACCGTGACGGCGACGCGGCAAGCGATGAATCTGTTTGCCGTTCCTCTGGCTGTGACCCAGGTCAAGCAAGACGACCTGTTCGGCGCGACGGGCTACGGCCTCGGCGACGCGCTCCAGCTCGTTCCGGGCGTCGTCGCGCAGTCGCGCTACGGCAATCAGGACGTGCGGATCGCGATCCGCGGGTATGGCGCGCGCGGCGCGGGCGACCGTTCCAACGCCGGCACGACGCGCGGCATCCGTGTCCTGCTGGATGGATTTCCCGAAACGGAGCCGGACGGCCGCACGTCGTTCGATGGCATCGACCTCGCGGCCGCACACTCCGTGGAGGTCGTGCGCTCCAATGCCTCCGCGGTGTGGGGGAACGCCGCCGGGGGCATCGTCAGCGTTTCCACCCTCCCGGATGCCGGCGATCCGCGCATCACGCTCGAGCCAATGGCGGGATCGTTCGGACTGCGGCGCTATACGGCACGTGGCGGTCTCGGTCTCGGCGGTGGTGGGGGGGGCGTGCTGGGCGCGAGCTTCGTCCGCAGCGACGGGGACGGATGGCGGGCGCACTCCGCCAGCCGGCGCTCGTTGCTCAACGTCTCGCTGCTCGCACCGGTCGCCGACCGGACGCGCGTCGGCGCATATGCGGTCGGATCAGACAACACCTTTCGCATTCCGGGTCCCCTCACCGCGGCACAGGTCGCCGCCGATCCACGCCAGGCCAATGCGACCTATCTCGCGCGTGACGAGCGGCGCCAAACCCTCGTCGCGCGGCTGGGACTGACCGTCGATCATCAGGCGAGCGACCGCGTCGGCCTGGCGGCGCTGTTGTACCTCAATCCCAAGTCATTGCATCGCTCGGAACGGGGGACGTTCCGAGACTTCACGCGTTATCACGTCGGTGGAAGCGGCACAATGCGTATCGGGACCTTGCTCGTTGGCGCCGATTACGCGCTGCAGGACGGCGCGATCCTCTTCTACTCGCTCACGCCCCAGGGCACGCGGGGCGACACCTTGCGCGACAACAAGGCGGAGGGCGCCCGCAACGTCGGGGTGTTCGTGACGGAAGAGCTCTCGCTCGGCTCCAACGACCGGGTGCACGTCTCGATCGGCGCTCGGTACGACGACATCACGTACGACTACCGCAGCTATATCACCCCTTCGCTCGACGCCCACCGCTCGTTCACCGGCGTGACCCCCAAGGTCGGTGTGACGTATCGCCTCACGCCGCAGCACAGCTTTTACGCCTCGGTCGGCGGAGGCATCGAAGTGCCGGCCAGCAACGAGACGGATCCCGCGAGCACGTTTGGGCAGGACACCGTTACCGCGATCAACCCGCTTTTGTCTCCCATTCGATCCACCCAGTACGAGATTGGGACCAAGCGACTGTGGACGCTGGGAGCGAGGTCGTTCATCCGTGACCTCAGCTACGATGTCGCGCTCTACCAGACCGCGGTGCGGGACGAGATCGTCCCCTACCGCGGGGGCCGGTTCTACTTCACGGCCGGGCGGGTGCGCCGCCGCGGTGCCGAGCTGGGAGCGCGCGTCGCCGCGCGCGCGGGCGTGGCGCTACAAGCGGCGCTGACGTGGACCGATCACCGCTACACGCGCTACCTGGTGGACTCGGTGCATTACGGCAGCCCCGGCAGGTTCGCCGACTACCGTGGCAACCGCGTCGTCGGCGTGCCGGCATTCACGGGAAACTTCGCGCTCGACGTCTCGCCCGCGGCCTTCGGGCCGTTGCGTGCACGACTCGGCGTGGAGGCCATGAGCGCGTTCTTCGCGGACGACGCGAATCAGGTGAAGGTGCCGGCCTATCGCATCGCGAATCTGACAATTGGGACCGATGGTGCGCTGAGCTTGGGCGGCGGGCTGGGAGTGAATGGCTTCGTCACCATACACAATCTGTGCGACCGCCGTTACATCGCCTCGGCGTTCTTGAACCCCGACGTCGTCGCTGGGGAGCCTGTCGCCTTCGAGCCGGGGTTGCCCCGGAACGTCGTGGTGGGATTGTCCTTCGTCGCGCGCTAACGACGCTGCCCGCCTGCTGCGTTCGTCGCGTCGTCGAGAATCGTCCAAATCCTGTCGGTCCAGTCCCGGTGCTCCGGTTTCATGAGGACGGAGCGCAGACAAATGATCGGCTCCCGATCGCGCTGCATCCCCCCCACGTCCAGTAGGTGAGCCGGCAGCGACACGATGGCCAGATGCAGCTGGCGCTGGGCCGCTTCGGCAAAGATCCGGCGCGATAGATTCGACGCGTCGCTGACACGTGCCGCGCGTGGAGCCCATACGAGGATGTCGAGCTCCGGCGGCGCGCCCGTCACGAAACGCTGGTCTTTGCGCAGCCGCTCGTAGAGGTCCAGCGCCGCCGCCCGTCCAGCGGCGAGACCCTTCGCGAAATCCCCGTCTGGCACCAGCGGCAGCAGGCGCTGCGTCGCCCACAGCGCCACCGCGGCGGCGCCGGGGCGCGAACACTCGAGGGCGATTTCGCCCAGGTGCATTTCAGCAGACGTGTAGTACGTGTACGGCGAATCGTGTCGATAGAGCCGCCCCACCGAGGGATCGCCGAACAGCACGCAGCCGCAGCCGTATGGCTGCAGGCCGTGCTTGTGGGGGTCGATGACGACAGAGGCGACGTCGCGCAGTCGCTCGAACGCCTGCCGCGTCTCGGACTCGAGATTCGCGGCCAGCAGGAAGTAGCCGCCGTATGCGGCGTCCGCGTGGATCCGGAAATCGTAACGCTCGCGCAGTGCGATGATCGCAGCGAGAGGATCGACCGCGCCGGTCGCCGTGGTGCCCATCGTGGCGACGACGGTGCCCACGTTGCCCGCCGCGAGCCGCCGCGCGAGTGCGGGCACATCCATGCGGCCGCGGCGGTCGCAGGGGATCGTTTCAAACGGAATGCCCAAAACGCCCGCGATGCGTTGATGCGTGTAATGCGCCTGCGTCGACGCAAGAACCGTTTTTCCCGGATGTAATTGCTTTGCGATCCAGAGCGCCTCGAGATTCGCCATCGTGCCGCCGCCGCACAGATGGCCGAGGTGGATATCCCATCCGATCATCCGCGCCAGTTCGGCCACTGCTTCTTTTTCCATCGCGGAGCTGGCGCGGCCCCCGTCGAGCGCATGGTTGTTGGGATTGATCAGCATCGCCAACTGGTACGCCAGCCGCGCCACGGGATGCGGCGGCTTCAGCATTTGGCCGGCGTACAGCGGATGGAAGTAGGGGTAGTTGTCGCGGAGCCGGGTCGCGACCTCATCGAGCACCTGCTCGACGGCCGCCTGATCGTAACTCGACTCGGCTAAAGGTAGATCTGTAAATCCGCCTCGTAGCCGCTCGAGTGCTTGCTTGAGCAAGTCGAGATCAGCGCTCTCCCTCAAACGCCCTCAAGTAGGTGCGATCCCATGCGGCGGGAATGCTCTCACGCGGCGAGTACGGGCCGGGAGCATAGACGCGCGAGCTCACGCCGAGCTGGCTCCGCTCGCAGATGTGCCAGTCCTGCCGGTTGGTGCGATCCCAGAATTCCTCGGCATCCTGAATGTTGTAACCGGCGGCCGCCGGCGCCTCGGGGTGCACCATCCATTCGCAGACGACGCGTGACTGCATCGGCCCGACCGGCCAGACGGTATAGAACACCGCGTAGTCGGGATGCAGGCTCAGCATCATCGTCGGGAACAGCGCGTAGTAAAACGCGCGCCGCTGATCCTCGGGCGTGAGCGTGCCCAGCGGCAGCGCGCAGGCACGGCCCGTGAGTGTGGCGCTCTCGTTCGGTGCCTTGATCTCCATGTAGCCGCCGAGGAACGGACCGTCGATCAGATCGTTCGCCCCACTGGTGTACGGCAGCTTGGTCGAGAACTCCGGATGGATCGTGGGGCAGTGCAGGCACTCGTTGTAATTCTGGAGAATCAACTTCCAATTAGCGCGCACGTCGTACTCGATGCGCCTGACGGTGCGCAGCATGGGCAGATTGTAGCGCGAGAATCTTCCCTCGAGCGGCGCAAACCACGTGGCGGCGGGGGTGGCCTGCGGATCGAGATTCACGAACAGAAATCCTTCCCACTCGGCGAGCGGCACGGCGTGGAGCGGGTAGGCCTTCTTGTCGAAGCCTTCCACCTCGTGCATGTGCGGCGCGCCGATCAGGCGGCCGTCGAGCGCGTAGGTCCAGGCGTGGTAGGGACACTGGATCGTCTCGGACAAGCGGCCCGTGGAGGCTTCGCACAGCCGAGTGCCGCGATGGCGGCAGACGTTGTAGTACGCCCGCCGCTCGCCTGATTGATCGCGCAACACGATGATGCTCTCACCCGCGATCTCGACCAGGAAATAGTCTCCGGGAGCTGCCAGTGCCGCGTCGCGGCCGACGCAGATCCAATGGCGCCCGAAGATGCGCTCCCGCTCTTGCGCGAACACCTCCGGCGCCGTGTAATAGCGGCCCGGGAGTGTGCGGGCACCCTGCTGATAGCTCTCGACGGTCTTGAGAAAGGTCATAGGATCGCGCGCGCCGCGTTGCGGCCGGCCGCCCCCGGAATGCCACCGCCCGGATGTGTTCCTGCCCCGCACAGGTACAGCCCCTCGATGGGCGTGCGATAGCGGCTCCAGCCTGGTACAGGTCGCATGAACAGAATCTGGTCGAGAGTAAGCTCTCCGTGGTAGAGGTGCCCCTCCGTCGCGCCGCGCTGGAGCTCCTCCTCGTCCGGCGACTGGAGCTTCACCTGGCTCGCCTGGACGCCCAGCTGCTGTGCGACCTTCTGCTGGAGCGTCTGATGGCGCTGGACGTTCGCGGTCCCGTCCGTGTACGGGACGTACTGCACATGTACCTCGAGGCGACTGTCCGTGCGTTGCACCTCGACGTAAGGGGCCGCCGAGTCGCGGCCGTACTTGGCATCGTCATAGGCGCGCTCCAGGTACTCGAGCGAGGGCGCGATGCAGAGACTCGAGTAGCTCGGCGCCTGGTCCAGCGTGAGCGTGCCGCGGGCGACGACACCCCGCGCCTTGATGTTGTCCACGGCCCGAGCGAACTCGGGATCGAGCTCGATCGCGATGGGGTGCAGCGTCGCGCGTGGATCGGCGCTCGAGACGACGAGCGGTGCCAGGATCGTGTCCCCGCTCTTTTCGAGCACGACACCGGTCGCGCGGCCATGTTTCGCGACGACCGCCGCGCGCTCGCCGCGCCGAATCTCGACGCCGGTCATTCGCGCCAACGTCTGTGTGACGTTCGAGCGCAGGGGGCGGAACACGCCGGCGGGACAGCCGACGTGGTGATGCAGGAAGTTGAATGCCGTTCCACCGGACCGCGGCCCTTGTTTCAGATGCCAGATGCCGAGCGCGCCCAGTGCCCCCTTCAGCGCATCGCTCGCGAACCAATCATCGAGCAGCTCCGCGATGGACATCGGGAGGATGCGGGCCAAGTCGATGACCGTCTGCTTGCCCAGGCGGCGGACGTACAGTCCCAGGCCGGCCATTCGCGCCAGCTCTCGGGCATTGCGCGTCTCGATGTCCGGCGGCGGCGCGAGATAGAGCCGCTCCAGCACACCGGCGATGGACCGCATGCGCCGGCAGAATTCCGGCCACTGCTCCGCGTCGGCGGGACTGACGCGGCGGATCGCGTCAACGGAACGAGCCATGTCGCGCGACAACTCGAGCGTTCCCCCCCCGCCACCACCCAACGGGATGGTGATCCACGGATCGGGCTGCTCGAGCCGCAGGTCACGCAGACCGAGATCGCGAACGACGCGGGGCGGCACCCAGCCGATATCTGCGGATGGATCAGCCCCGTGCCGCCGCTCCACGACGAGCACGCGCTTTCCCGCCCGGGCCAGATAGTGGGCCGTGACGAGGCCGTTGGCGCCGGCGCCGATCACGATCGCGTCGTAGCTCACCGACCGTCCTTGAGAATGCGCATTGCCGCCAGCCGTCCCGAGGCGCCCATGATGCCGCCGCCGGGATGCGTTCCCGAGCCGCACTGATAGAAGTTGCGCACCGGCGTCGAGAACTTGGCCCACCCCGGCGCGGGCCGCAGGAAGAAGAGCTGATGCAGCGCCAGCTCGCCCGCGAAGATGTTGCCCTCGCTGAGGCCCGTGATGCGCTCGATGTCGAGCGGAGTGATGACCTGGCGGTGCAGGATCAGCGACTTGAATCCCGGCGCGAAGCTCTCGACCGTGTTCACCACCGCGTCGCCGAACGCTTCGCGCTTCGCGTCGGTCCAGCCGCCGTTCAAGTTGTACGGCGCGTACTGCACGAAGATCGACATGACGTGCTTTCCGGGCGGTGCCATCCCCGGATCGATCATGGACGGAAACACGATGTCCATGTACGGACGGCGCGAAAACTCGCCGTACTTCGCGTCGTCGTACGCGCGCTCCACGTAGTCGAGGCTCGGGCTGATGGAAAACGCGCCCCGATGCTGGCGGCCGATGCCCGGCATGCAGGTGAAGCTCGGCAGCGCATCCAGCGCGAGGTTCACTTTTCCTGACGAGCCGCGGAACTTGAAACGGCGGATGTCGCTGACGAAGTCAGCGGGCAGGTCGTTGGACTCGAGCAGCTGCAAGAACGTGCGGCGGGGATCGAGGCTCGATACGACGGTGCCCGCCTCGAGCTCGTCGCCGTTCTCGAGTGCGACGCCGGTGGCGCGGCCGCCGCGGACGATCACCCGCGCGACGCTCGCATCGCAGCGGATTGCAGCCCCGAATCCGCGCGCGGCCGACGCAATCGCTTCGCTGACCGCGCCCGTCCCGCCCTTGGCGAAACCCCACGCGCGAAAGACGCCGTCCAGCTCGCCCATATAATGATGAAGGAGAACGTAGGCGGTCCCCGGCGATCGCGGCCCGAGGAAGGTGCCGATGATCCCGCTCGCCGATTTCGTCGCCTTGAGCACGTCGGTCTCGAACCACTCGTCCAAAAAGTCCGCCGAGCTCATCGTCATCAGCTTGACGAGCGCGTGCAGCCGCTCGCCGCCGAGGCCGCGGAAGTGCTTGCCGAGCTTGAACAGGGCGGCGAGATCGCCAGGCGCGAACGACGTCGGATCGGGGGGCACCATGCCGAGGATCGGCTTCACCGCCTGCGCCATGAAGTGCATCAGCCGGCCATACTCGTCGTACGCCTCGGCGTCGCGCGGCGAGTGACGGTACAGCTCGCGGCGCGTCTCGTCGTGATCCGCCCAGCCCGCGAGGTAATCGCCGTTTTCCATCGGCGTTACGGTGCTCTCGAGCGGCAGGATGTGCAGGCCGTGGCGCGGGAGGTCGAGATCACGGATGATCTCGGGACGCAGCAAGCTCACGACGTAGGAGAACATCGAGAACTTGAAGCCCGGGAAGATCTCTTCGGTGACCGCGGCGCCGCCGACCCGCGGCCGGCGCTCGAGGACGAGCACAGACTTGCCCGCACGGGCAAGGTAGGCGGCAGTGACCAGGCCGTTGTGGCCGCCGCCGATCACGATGGCCTCGTAGCGCGTGGTTGCCGTCACGCGCGCTTGCGGTCGGGATTGAAGAACGGGAGCGGCGTGACGTGTGCCGTCGCCTGTTTGCGGTGGTGCTCCACCGTCACCTCCATCCGCACTTCGGTGCCCGGCGCGGCGCTGTCCGACCCCAGGTGTGCCAGCGCCATGTAGCGCTTGAGGAGCGGCGACCAGCCGCCGCTCGTCGCATAGCCGACCTGCCGGTTTCCGCCCCGGTCGTAGATGGGCACGCTGGCCCGCCAGGCTTGCGTCGGTAGCCGCGGCGGCAGTCCGACCTCGGCGTAGAGGCGCTCCAGCGAATCCCAATCCACGGTAAGGCCGGTGAACTGCCACGACGGGCCCCCCCCCATCCGCTCGGCCTCGAGCGCCGCCTGTCCGTTGTAGCGCTCTTTGTCGGTTGCGACGGTCCAGCCGAGGCCCAGCTCGAGCGGCGACGATTTCTGCGCTTCGATCAGCGCGTGCCGCGACGAGAAGTAGTCCACCTCGATGAGCAACAGGCCGGCTTCGATGCGGGCCACGTCGAGCGCCAGCATGCCCGCGGGGGTGATGCCGTACGCGGTGCCGATCTCGATCAACGCATCCCACACCGGAACCGCCTGGGTCGCGTCCACCCAGACTTCGTAGCCGAGGTCGCCGGTGTAACCCGTACGCGAGATGGTTACCGGGATGCCGCGGATCTTGGCGTCGGTCAACCGGAAGTACTTGAGGCCCGAGAGATCGCGCTCGGCGGCGAGCTGGAGGATCTCGCGCGAGCTGGGACCCTGAAGGGACAGCGCGGCGGTGCGATCCGACACGTCTTCGATCGCGACCTCCAAACCCCTCGAGTTGAGGTGCAGCCAGCGCAGCGTCGGATCGGCGGACGTCATACGGAACCTTTGCTCGCCGAGGACGGAGATCGTACCGTCGTCGATCTGCTTCCCGTCGTTGTCGCACCACGGTGTGTACAGCACCTGGCCGACTTTGGCTTTGCCGACGTTGCGTGTGACGACGTGATCGAGTAGGCGCGAGGCATCGCGGCCGGTGATGAGATACTTGTACAACGGGGAGACGTCGAACAACGCCGCGGCGTTGCGGATCGCGTGATACTCGCGGTCGTGCGACAGCTCGTACGAGCTCGCCACGACATAGCCGGCCCAGCGCCGCCACGCCTGACCTTCCGACAGCGGCCCGGTGCGCGAATGAAACGGCGTCGTTCGCAGGCTCACGAAGCGGGAGCCCCCCCCGCCCCCCCCGCCCTCCCCGCCCCCCCCGTTTCGGCGGGGGCGAAAATGACGAGCACCCGTAGCTCGGCGGTGATCGAATGGAAGTGATGCTCCACACCGGCGGGTACGAAGACCGCCGACCCCGGCATCACGGCGCGGTCTTCATTGGCCACCCGAATCGTCGCCTTGCCGCCCACCACGTAATAGATCTCGTCCTCGCGGTGCGGTTCCTGGCGATCGGACTCGCCGGGTTGCAGCACGTACAACCCCGCCGACATCGCGGGCACGCGGATCAGCTCGAAGTAGTTGTGGCCGGCCGGTCGGTTCGCGAACAGGGCGGGAAGCTCGAAGTTCTCCATGGTCGGGCGCGAAATCTCACGCCGTGGGGCGTTTCGTGCAAATTTCTCCGGCGTGCGAATCCACCTTGTCGAGCTGCACGATTTGCC
>DASYTD010000033.1:0-3528 GCA_036002655.1 Gemmatimonadales bacterium | reverse complement strand
CCGCAGGCGCCGCACCGCTCGCATTTCTTGGCGGCGACTTCCCCCAACGACGCTACCCGGCCCAAATCCTGACCCCGCTCCACTTCGACGATGACGGCGTCATCGACGTGGAGGGGGTCTGCGGACTGCCAGGTGAAGTATTCTCGCCGGTTCCCTTTGAACCGAACTTCGATGACAGGCGTCAACTCACTTCTCGGTCAGCGCACCCATGGAAAGGTACTTCTCCTCACGGCGTTTGAGGAGCTTGTCGATTTTGAACTTGCGGAGCTGGCCAAGATGGCGCTGGAGCGCGTCGCCGAGGGAGGCGGCGGCCGCGTCGGGGTCGGAGTGGGCCCCGCCCGGCGGCTCGGGCACGATCTCGTCGATCACGCCGAGGTTGAGGAGGTCCTGCGCGGTGATTTTGAGCGCCTCGGCGGCCCGCTCGCGTTGGCTGGCATCCTTCCACAGGATCGCGGCGCACCCTTCGGGCGAGATGACCGAATAGACGGAGTTCTCCAGCATCAACACGCGGTCGGCGAGCCCCACCGCTAATGCGCCGCCCGAGCCGCCTTCGCCGATCACGGCGGTAATGATGGGCGTTTGCAGCGACGCCATCTCGATCAAACTGCTGGCAATGGCCTCGGCCTGGCCACGCTCCTCCGCTCCCAGCCCTGGATACGCGCCGGGCGTGTCCACCAGCGTCACAACCGGCGCGCCGAACTTCGCGGCCAGGCGCATGAGCCGCATCGCCTTGCGGTACCCTTCGGGGTGAGCCATCCCGAAGTTGCGGTACAGGTTTTCCTTGGTGTCGCGGCCTTTCTGATGGCCGATGACCATCACGCTGGTGCCGTCGAGCCGAGCCCACCCGCCAATGATCGCCGGGTCGTCGCGGAACAGCCGGTCACCGTGCAGCTCGACGAAATCGGTGAAGACGGTGTTGACGTAATCGAGCGGATAGGGACGGCGCGGATGGCGGGCGACCTGCACGCGCTGCATGGGCGTGAGATTCTTGTAGATCTCGAGCCGCAACACCGCGAGCTGTTGTTCCAGCGCTCCGGTGTCTTGGCCAGCGACGCGTTTGAGCTCCTCGATCTGCTTTTCCAGCTCGAGCAGCGGTTTTTCGAAATCCAGGGTGTATATCGCCAATCAATTCCTGTCGGTGATGAATTCAGTAGGGGCGCAGCATGCTGCGCCCCTACACAAACCAATCCTGCTGTCTATGCCTTAACCAGCGCCACCCCGTCGGCCCCCACCAGATCCCGCAGCGCGGCCAACAGGTCATCGGCCGCATCCACACGGAACGATCTGCTGCGCAACCGCACCTCCTCGTTTCCAGCCCCGTTTGCGCCCGTCCATTCCAGGAAAACCGGCGTTGGACCGGGGTGCGCAGCGCAGAGTGCCGCAATTGCCCGGACCGTTTCCGGCTCCGGCCGGCTCGCGGATGTCCAGCGCAGCGCGACGCCGATCGCGCCGCTGGGCCGGAGCTCGTCCAGGCTGCGCGCTGCTTCGATGATGAAGGGCGCCTGCTCTTCGCCACGATCGCGCGCGCTGTAGCTGCCGGTGAGCAGATACGCGCCGTCGGCTCGAATCACGGCGTTCAGCTTGGCCCAGGCTTCGGGGAATACCAACGCCTCCGCCGCGCCGTGAAAATCTTCGAGCGTGAGGCGTGCGTACTCCGCCCCCGTCTTCTTGGAGATTTGCCGCTTCACGACCGTGACCACCGCCGCGACTGTCACCTTCTGCGGGCTCCAGAGCCCCAAGGTGGCGGTCGTGCGGCTCCCGAAAAGCTCCACCTCCGCGCGGTACTTGGCGAGGGGGTGACCGGAAATGAAGAAGCCGAGCACCGCTTTTTCCCGGGTCAGGCGCTCGTGCTCGGTCCAGGGCGGCACGTCGGGGAGGGGGGACGCGGGACGCGGGACGGGGGTCTCCTCGCCGAACAGCGCGTGCTGGCCGGAAAACCGCTCTTGCTGGCGGACCTGAGCCTCGCTGAAAGCATGATCGAGCGCCGCCACGAGCTGGGCGCGGTCCGCCCCGAGCGAATCGCACGCGCCTGCATCAATCAGCGATTCGATTACCCGCTTGTTGCATAACCGCAGGTCGATGCGGTCGCACAGCTCGATGAGGGAGCGGTACGGACCAGCCTGGCGGCCCGCGATGATCGACGCGATCGCCCCCTCGCCCACGTTGCGCACGGCGCCGAGTCCGAACCGGATGCGTTGATCCCCGACGACCGTGAACTTGTAGCCCGATTCGTTCACATCGGGCGCGAGCACCTGCAAGCCGAGCTCGCGTGCTTCGTTGATGTACTGCACGACGCGATCGGTGTTGCCGATTTCGGATGACAACAGCGCGGCCATGAATTCCGCGGGATAGTAGGCCTTGAACCACGCCGTCTGGTACGAGAGGATCGAGTAGGCGACGGAGTGCGACTTGTTGAAGCCGTAGCGTCCGAACGTCTCGATCTGCGCGGCGATCTCCTCCACGGTGCGCTTGTCGTGGCCGCGCGCGATCGCCCGCTCCACAAAATTCGTCAGCTCCGCCTGGATCAACTCCTTGATCTTCTTGCCCACGGCTTTGCGCAGCACGTCGGCTTCGGCCAGCGAATAGCCGGCCAGCACGTTCGCGATGCGCATCACTTGCTCCTGATAGACGATCACGCCGTACGTCGGCGCGAGGATCTCTTCGAGTGCGGGATGCGGATAGCGGACCTTTTCCCGGCCGAGCTTGCGGTTGATGAAGACGAGGTACATCCCCGTGTCGAGCGGCCCGGGCCGCAGCAGCGCGTTCGTCGCGACGAGGTCGTCGAAGCGATCGCACTTCATGCTGCGCAGGCAGTCGGTGGCCAGCGGCGATTCGAACTGGAAGATGCCCGCGGTGCGGCCGGAGCGGAGCAGCGCGTAGACCTTCGGGTCGTCGAGATCGGGGCGCTCGAGGTCGATGGTGACGCCGTGGCGGTCCGCCACCATGCGCGTCGCATCGTGCAGCACGGTCAGGGTCTTGAGGCCGAGAAGGTCGATCTTCAGCATCCCGACCTGCTCGATCCCGGCCATGTCGTACTGCGTGATGATCGCGTCCGCGTCGGTCTTGGAATCGGGCGCCGTGCACACCGGCACGTAGTCGGTGAGCGGCCCGGGGGCGATCACGACGCCCGCCGCGTGCACCGACGCGTGGCGCGCCAATCCTTCGATGCGCGCGCCGAGGTCCAACACTTTGCGGATCCGCTCATCCTGCGCCGCGGCCGACTTCACCTCCGGGACCTTCTCGCTCGCTTCCGCGAGCGTCACGCTGAACGCGGGCCCCGAGGGAATCAGCTTCGTCAGGCGCTCCACGTCGCCCATCTCGACGCGGAGGGTGCGGGCGACATCGCGGAACGCGGCCCGCGCCTTCAGCGTCCCGAACGTGATGATCTGGCCGACCGACTCGCGGCCGTAGCGCTCGCGCGCGTACTCCAGCACTTCGCCCCGGCGCTCGAAGCAGAAATCGAGGTCGATATCCGGCATCGAGATGCGCTCGGGGTTCAGGAACCGCTCGAACAGCAAGTCGAACCGC
>DASYTD010000032.1:0-3930 GCA_036002655.1 Gemmatimonadales bacterium | reverse complement strand
CCCAGTGGTCCGGACACGGTCGTGAGTGGTCTCACGATGGCGCGGTCGCATGCGCCCAAGGGGATCGCGATCGGGTCGGACGGACAGCTGTATGTGAACATCGGGGCGCCCTCAAATTCGTGTCAGGTGCAGGACCGCGTGCCGGAGTCGCCGGGCCAGGACCCCTGCCCGCTGCTCGACATTGCCGGTGGGATTTGGCGGTTCGACCCCAAGCGCAGCGGACTGACGCAGTTGGACGGTCAGCGCTTCGCGACTGGGCTGCGCAATGCGTTGGCGATGGCGGTTGATCCCGGCACGGGCTCGCTCTTCGCGGCGCAACACGGCCGCGATCAACTGGCGGCGAACTGGCCCAAGCTGTACAACGACGCGCTGAGCGCGGAGCTGCCCGCGGAGGAGATCTTCCGAATCGAGCCGGGCGGCGATTATGGCTGGCCATACTGTTACTACGACTGGCGCCGCAGGCAAAAGGTGGTGCAGCCGGAATACGGCGGTGACGGGAAGACGGTGGGGCGGTGCGAGTCAGTACCGCGGCCGGTCGTCGCATTCCCCGGCCATTGGGCGCCCGATGGGCTCACGTTCTACAACAGCCGGACGTTTCCGCTCAAGTACCGCGGCGGGCTGTTCATCGCGTTCCACGGCTCGTGGAACCGTGCGCCGCTGCCGCAGGCCGGTTACAAGGTGATGTTCGTGCCGATCGCGCGAGGAGTTGCGACTGGGCCGGCCGAAGTCTTCGCGGATGGATTTGCCGGTCCCGTCGTCACGCCCAACGGCGCCAAGTACCGGCCGACCGGGCTGGCGGTCGGGCCCGACGGCTCGCTATACGTTGCGTCGGATCAGGGCGAAGGAGCGGTCTTCAGAATCCTGAGCCGGGCGGGGCCGGGGGGGCCGGGGGGGCCCTAACGCCGCGTGGTGCCGCCGAGGCGCACGCGCGCGACCGAGTCGGCAGTGGCGAGCGCTCGGTCGGACTCCCACTTGTAGTACAGCGTCAGACACGACGAAAGATTGACGTCGCGTTTGCTCATGCACGCCTGCAGCTCGCGGCGGTGCTTTGGCAGCTCGGCGTTCCATGCTGAGTCCGTCGTCGCCCGCACGCGCGCCAACGGCCATCCGGCCACAAGCAGGCAGTCCCTGAGTTGTTCGCTGCCGCGCTGGCAATTCTGTAGATCGCGTTTGTGTTTGGGCGCACTCAGCGCCCAGATCGAATCCTCGTGCCAGGCTTTGAGCGAATCCAGCTCCTGGGCGCGGGCCGTGGCCGCCCGCTGTGCTTCCGCCACCTTCCAGCGGTAGAGCTGGACGAGGCACTGGGTGGTGCCCTTGGCATCGAGCGAGATAGAGCTGCATTCCACCACCTCGGCTCGCTGATTCCGCTTCTTCCCGCAGGCGCCGAGAGCGACGAGTGGCAGCAACGCCGCCAGTTTCCACAGATGGGATTTCATGGCGCTAAGATAGCAAGCCGTCCTAACGGAGCAACAGGAAAACGTCGTAGAGTGCGTGCGTCCAAGCTGTTATGCCGAAGCCCCGTAGCAGATAGAGACCGCTGAAGAAGAGCCCGGCGATCGTGCGGAAGACGAAGGAATAGACATCGAGCCGGTCGCCGTAGGGGCCGATGTAGTGGAACGCGGAAAAGATCAGCGCGCCGAGGACCGTCGCGGCGATTCCCGCGACCAGGGGGCGCCAACCCAGCAGTTTGGCCGCGCCCCACGCGATCAGACCGACCAGCACGACTCGAAAGAGCAGCTCTTCGTAGATTCCCGCGCCGATCGAGAGCATCAGCAGCGTCCAGCGGCCGAGCTGTTGCGCGCTGAGGCCACCCCCGGCGAGCAGCGGCGGTGGCGGTGCGCCGAGGAGGGCGGCGGTCAGACCAGCGACCACGATGCCGAAGACGAGGGACAAACACACGGACTCGAGCAGCATGCCGCCGAGGACGGTAGGAGTGAGGCTGCCGCGATTGGCGCGGACATCTTTGGCGATGAGCCAAGCCCCGACGCCGATCAGGCACAGCATAAACAGGCGCGGGCCCCAGGCACCGGCGAGCCAGAAGAAGACGGCCTGGAGCAGTACGTCGGCGCCGTTACGAATGCCAACGCCGCCAGGTCCCGGCGGCACGAGCACGGCGAGGATCTGATAGATGATCAGCAGGGGTAAAGCGAACAGCAGGCTGTAGCGGGGAGCTCGGCTGGCCTGCAGATACGTGCGCAGCATCGCCTGAATCTTATCCTTTACCCGGTTTCGTACAGAGCCCTACGTGAGTCTCGCGATCCTCGTTACCGCCGTCATCGCCGTCGCGTCGGCATTCGCGCGCTGCGCCGCGACCGTATCTATACCGACGCTGCGCTCTGATTTGCGGTAGCGCAATCCACGCGTCATCGTTGTCCCCCCATGACGTCCGCCGTTTCACCACCCTCCGATCTCAAGCGCGAGCTAAGTCTATTCGATGCTATCATGATCAACGCGGGGACGATGATCGCATCGGCGATCTTCATCGTCCCCGCCACCGTGGCTGCCGCCGTGCAGGGCACGGCCGTGATGACGCTGGTCTGGGTCATCGGCGGCCTCGTCTCGCTGCTCGGCGCGCTTTCGATTGCGGAGCTCGCGGCCGCGTATCCCGAGGCGGGAGGGCAGTATGCCTACCTGCGCGAGGCCTACGGCACGATATGGGCGTTTCTCTACGGCTGGGCCAACTTCGCGGTCATTAACACCGCGTCGATCGCGGCCATCGCGGTCGGGTTCGCGCGCTACATCGGCTTCTTCACACCGCTTTCCGAGCCGGCGATCCGCATCATTGCGGTTCTCTCGATTATCGGACTGACGCTCCTCAACTGCCGCGGCGTCCGAATTGGCGCGACGACACAAAATGTGCTGACGACGCTGAAGATCGGCGCGCTGCTGGCGCTCATTGCTACCTCATTTGTCCTGCCCGGGGGAGCGGCGTCGCACTTCCAGCCGTTGTGGCCGTCGGGCACAATCGGGCAGTGGATCGGCCCCTTCGGAGTCGCGATGGTGGGGGTGCTGTGGGCGTACGACGGCTGGATCGAGACGACGTACGTCGGCAGCGAAATCGTGGATCCGGGCAGGAATCTGCCACGCTCCATCATTCTCTCGACGCTGATCGTGATCGCGCTGTACGTGCTCGCCAGCGTGGCGTACGTGTACGTGCTCTCGCCGGCCGGCATGGCGGGATCCGCGCTGGTTGCCTCCGACGCGGCCAAAGTCACGATGGGAGCGTTCGGCGCCACGCTGGTGGTTGTCGCGATTCTGATCTCGACGCTCGGAGCCAACAACGGGATCATTCTCACCGCGGCCCGCATCCCGTATGCGATGGCGCGCGGCGGCACGTTCTTTCGCTCGCAAGGAATTGTGCATCCGCGTTATGCGACGCCCACGGTCGCGCTGCTCACCCAGGGCGTTATTGCTTCGACCCTGACGGCATTGGGGACATACGATCAGCTCTTCACCTACGTCGTGTTCGCGCAGTTCGTCTTTTACGCGCTCTCGGCGGGCGCGGTCATCAGGCTGCGGCGTACGGCGCCTCAAGTCGCGCGGCCATACCGGACGTGGGGTTATCCGGTCACGCCGATCGTCTTCATCGCGTTCGCGATCTGGCTCGTGTACAACACGATCGTAGAGACGCCGAAAGACTCGGCGATCGGGGCGGGGCTCATTCTGCTTGGATTGCCAGGATATTGGTACTGGAAGAAAAGACGGTAAACAAGCGACGGTAGAGAGGCGGCGGTAAGAGAGACGACGGTAGGGATGGCCGACCCTACCGTCGTTTTTCTACCGTCGTTTTTTCTGCCGTCGTCTTATCTACCGTCGCGCCGGAGCCGGTGTTCTGTAGTCGATCAACTCCGCCAGTGACGGCGGGATGCGCTGGCCCCACACGTCGCGCATCGGCACCGTGACGATTTGCGGGCGCGTGCCGGGCAGTCC
>DASYTD010000031.1:0-18584 GCA_036002655.1 Gemmatimonadales bacterium | reverse complement strand
CGTCAATTGTGCCTGCGGCGCGACGCCCTGATCGATGACGCGAACATCGCCGCCCGGCGTCTCTTCGAGCTGCATCCCGAAGTTCAAACCTTCGCGGCGCAGCAGCTCGGCGATTTCGCCCAGTGCCTTCTCGCCGACGTTCTTGACCTTGAGCAGATCGTCTTCCTTATACCGCACCAGGTCGCCCAGCGTCCGGAGGTTCGAGTTCTTGAGGGAGTTCACCGAGCGCACCGACAGTCCCGCATCATCGATCGCGCGGTTCAGCACGTCGCGCAGCCGCCCACCTTCGGACCCGCCGTTGCCCGCCCCACCCGATTCGCCGGAGACGATCGGCACCTTGCCGAAATCGACGAAGAACCGGAAGTGCTCCTGGGCCAGCGCCGCGGCATACGCGACGGCGTCTTCAGGCGAAATGGTGCCGTTGGTCTCGACGGTCAGCGTGAGCCGGTCGTAGTCGGTGCGCTGGCCGACGCGCGTTTCCGCCACCGTGAAGTTGGCTCGGCGCACCGGATTGTAGATCGAGTCGATGCGCACCACGTCGACCGCGAGGGTGCGATCCACCGGGTGCTGCTCGGCTTCCACGTAGCCGCGGCCCTTGTTCACGTACAGCTCACCCGCGATGTCGCGGTCGTCCTGTACCGTGAAGAGCAGCTGCTCGGGGTTCTGAATCGTGACCGCGCCGTGCGCTTCGAGATCGCGCGCGTAGACGGGACCGGCCTTCTCCACCTTGAAGCGGAGCACGGCCTCGTCCACTTCGGGCGCGAGCACCAGGGTCAGCTGCTTCAGGCGCTGAATGATCTGGTGCACGTCCTCGACGACACCCGGGATGGTCTGGTGCTCGTGCACGACGCCGTCGATGCGGAACGCCCAGACCGCGGCCCCGCGCAGCGACGAGAGCAGCAGCCGGCGCAGCGAATTGCCCAGCGTATAGCCATAGCCCCGCTCCAACGGCTGGAGCCGGAACTCGGCCGAATTCGGGTTGTCCTCGCGCTTGGTCATTTCGACCAGGTGCGGCCGGACCAACCCCGTCAAATCAAGAGTCGTAATCACTTGGAATAGAGCTCGACGATTAACTGTTCTTGTGCCGCGATTGGGATGGCGTCGCGGGTCGGCCGCTCCGTCATCTTGCCCAGCACTTTGTCGGTATCGACTTGAATCCAGGAAACCGGTTGTCCGCGCCCAAATTGCTCGAGCGCCACCTTCACCAGCACGAGCTCACGGCTCGTATCGGCGACCCTCACTTCATCCCCGATCAGGACGCGGTAGGACGGAATGTCCAACGTGCGGCCGTTGACGAGGATGTGGCGATGCCGCACGAGCTGCCGCGCCTGCTTGCGCGAGGTCGCGAAGCCCATTCGGTACACCAGATTGTCCAGCCGGCTCTCGAGTGCGACGAGCAGCGCTTCCCCCGTGACGCCCGGCTCCTTCAGCACGCGCTCGAAGATGTTGCGGAACTGCCGCTCCGAGAGCCCGTAGATCCGCTTCACCTTTTGTTTTTCGCGCAGCTGCTTGGCGTACTCAGACGCCTTGCGGCGGCGGCCGGTCGACTGGCCGTGCTGCCCCGGCGCGTACGCCCGACGCTCGACCGCACACTTCTCGGTGAGGCAGCGCGTGCCCTTGAGAAAGAGCTTGGTGCCTTCGCGCCGGCACAGCTTGCACACGGGTCCCGTGTAGCGTGCCATGCGTTAGACCCGCCGCTTCTTGGGCGGCCGGCACCCGTTGTGCGGAATCGGCGTCACGTCGCGAATCGAGCGGATCTGGAGCCCGGCACTCGCGAGCGCCTGAATCGCGGACTCACGACCGGAGCCCGGACCCTGCACGCGCACGTGGACGCGCTTCACCCCGAGGTTCAACGCTTCGCGAGCCGCTTGCTCCGCGGCGACCGTCGCGGCGAAGGGCGTGGACTTCTTGGAGCCCTTGAAGCCCGCTTTGCCCGACGAGCCCCACGTAATCGCGTTGCCCTGCAAATCGGTGATCGTGATGAGCGTGTTGTTGAACGTCGCCGTGACATGCGCGATGCCCTCCGCCTCGACGACCTTCTTGGTGCGCTTGGCACCACCTGCCGCCCGTGCTGGTGCCGGTTTCTTTTCGTCCGCCATGGTCCTCTACTTTTTCAGGACGGGCTTCTTCTTGCCCGCGATCGCGCGCCGCGGTCCCTTCTTGGTGCGCGCATTGGTATGCGTGCGCTGGCCGCGCACCGGCAGATTCTTGCGATGGCGACCACCGCGATACGTCCCGATGTCCATCAAGCGCTTGATGTTCATCGCGACTTCCGTGCGGAGCGCGCCTTCCACCTTGTAGTCCCGCTCGATCACCTGCCGCAGCCGTGCCACCTCGGCGTCGCGCAGATCCCGCACGCGCGCGTCGGGGCTGATGCCCGTCTCCGCGAGAATCTTGATCGAGTTGCTGGGACCGATGCCGAAGATGTACGGAAGCGCGTACTGGATTTTCTTATCGCGTGGCAAATCCACGCCGGCAATACGAGCCATGCGTCTCCTTAACCCTGCCGCTGTTTATGCTTGGGGTTGCGCTTGCAGATCACGCGAATCACGCCCCGGCGCGTCACGACTTTGCAGTGCTCACAGATGGGGCGCACGCTCGAACGTACCTTCAACAGGTCTGCTCCGAAAAAGTGAACGTATTCTGGTTGAGCCACGAACAATAGACGGGGCTGTAACTTCACGCAAGGGGCGGGATTAGGGCGGTAGTGGTCCATTTTCATTGTAACACTTTTTCGGGGTCCAGAAGCCCGACCAAATCGTCTACGGACCAAACATGATCGGTTAATCCTGTGGCCATGGCAGGCGTCGTGTGAATGCCACCTGCACGTTTCGTCAGCGTTCCATGCGAGCGGCAGAAATTATAGACCATGAAATGCAGGGCCACGGCGTGCGCGTGATTCTCCACCTTCTTGCTGAAGGCATTGGTGAGGCGGGTGAAGCGCCGAGAGCCCATCCGAAGGCCCAGGTTGGTACGCTCTATAAAGGAAGTAGAGACGTGCTTCGGGTCGGGGTTCCCCATTATCCGCTTCGCTTCGACGCCAGAGCATTGTGGCGGACTATATCGCCCTGCCGGACCGTGATCGGCGGTGTAGTGCTTGATTAGCTGGCTGTAATCCACTCCCTGCCAACCAAAGGCTTCCTCGACGGCGGTGAGGTACATGTATTGACCGTCCGTCGTAAGCTGGACTCGATTCGCAAGACGTTCCGCCACGTCTCGCATGAAGGCGTGGGCATTGTCTAACGACCGTTCGCCGACGAGCCAGGACACCATCAACTTGCTATCCGCGTCCATGGCCGTGAACGTCCAAATGTCCCCATCCCCTTCCTTCTTAGCGTTGCGTTGCTTGGCCCCGACAAAACCCCAAATCTCGTCGGCTTGAACGCGGCGGCATTCTAAGTTGCGAAGCCGATGATGCTGATAGATCGCGCACAGCTCCCCGGCATCAACTAGTAGCTTCAGAACGGTGGTCTTGGACACGCCAACCATTCGAGCCGTTGAGCGGATTGACGCCCCCTCCGTCAACGCCTTGAGAATGGTCCCCTTGTCCCGGGCAGAGAGTGTGTTCATTGTAACAGTCAATGTAGTCAATTGCTCACGCATGTCAAGTATGGGATGCGCCCGGGATGCTCCGGTTGCCAATATTATGCCGACAACGACCCAGGGAACTGACATATTTGTACATAAAGGTAATTCAACGACTTACGCAACAGAATATAGCAACAATGACGGTCATGCTAGCACAGTGTTAGCAACCGGCCCATCCCAGGCGCATCCCATCCCCGAAATATCCATCTCCAAACTAAGGCAAAGCCCCTGTGACTAGGGCTCCGTGCATAGCTGGCGCATAGTCCTCGCTTGCGCCCGCAGAGTCCGACAGCTAAGTTGGGAGAAATAAGCAGCGGTGGCCTCGGGACGATCCTTGCCGGGAGTCCGAGGCCACCGCCGAGGGGAGGTGGTGAAGCTATGAGAGTCTAACGCCCCCTAATAAGGGGCCACCCCGTTTTGCTAGTGGGGCTCGTGGCCGGGTGGACGAACTGGTAAGTCGCCCCCTTTGCACAGGCGGAGATTGCGGGTTCAACTCCCGTCCCGGCCTCAGCCCAACTAGCGAACAGCATGATAAATATAAGCTTTCCCAATGGTTTGGGAAGAGGAGGCCGGATGGCCGAAGAAACCGTGGCAGCCGTGGAAGCCCTTTTGGCAGAGCTAGAAGCTGAAGATCAGGAGCGTCATGTGACAATGGCGTTCCTGCGAAAGAGGCTTGGACAACCCGCCGAGGGCGACGGGTCATTGCCAACGGGTCCAGGCCCCGTTGCTCCCTTCGTTGGGCCGACACGCGAGCAGAGTGTCCCAGGGCGCATCCGGTCGGATGAGTTTTTCCGAATGTCCATTCGGGAAGCCGTGCGGCGCTACCTCAACATCATGAAGTCACCACAGGGCCCGAAGACTATCATGGAAGCCCTGATGGCGGGCGGGCTTCTAACAGAGTCAAAAAACTTCTACACCACGCTCTGGACTGCGCTAAAGCGAATGGAGGCGGACCAGGAACTGGTGAATACGCGCACAGGTTGGGGTCTCGCTGATTGGTATCCGAGTCGTCCGAAGCCTGATGATGCTAAGAAAGGCAAGAAGAAAAAGAAGGCCGCGAAAAAGGAATCGGCCGAGACCACGCCACGAGAAAAGAAGCCACCCTCAGAGTATCAGAAGTTTCTCGGCGATGCGATGGCGCATGGCAAGTCAATGATCGAAGCGGCGGCGGCATGGAAGGCAAAAAAAGCGGCCGGCTAACCGATGAGCGAGTTGAATCGGGGACTAATCCTCGCTAGCGTTCAGAGCTGAAAAAAATGAGTTTGAGGAGTGGCGGCTTGGGGGCTTTACCGACCCCCGTGGAGGAGCGTCGTCCTGGGGTGGTAGTAGCTCAACTTACCAGAGCATCTGCCCGGTAAGCAGAAGATGGCGGGTGAGAGTCCCCCCTACCACCCTCCTCAGATTGTGACCGAATATGTACCGAAACCAGTGATTTGAGTCACTTGCGCTCGGTCTCAGATTTGCGGTAGTTTGTTTTACCGGGCAGATGCGAGGCGCTCTTTGAGGCCTCAAAGATTGAGGGTCAGTTCTTAACGAACTGGCCCTTTGTATTTGGACGATTTGCTTAGGAGCGTTTACCGGCCCAACGTACCGTCGCGGCGCGGATAGCGGCCTCACGTCGCTCTTGTTGGGTTAAGGAGGCTCCACGGGCCTTCCCGCCCCGTTTTCCACCCTTCCTACCGCGTTTTACGGCAGTCTCATGCTTCTTGGTCCGCTGGCCGGGCGGCTGTGGTTTTTCAGTCTCTCCCACCGCCGCTAGCACAGTACGGTAGGCGGTCTCGTTCACGTCCGATCTAAGCTTAGGAAGTTTTCTCGGCATGGGCTTTAGTATAACCCGTTACCCCGTTACCTGCCTTGAGGCCTCCGCCAGTGCAAGACTTGCACTGGCGTTCACTTGTCCAGGTTAGGACATCTTTCGCGCTCTGTAACTACCCAAACTGACCCACTACCGATTAGGGCGCACTCCGCAATTCCACCAGACGCCATTCGCCGCCCGACAAACGGTATCCGAGGAACAGTGTTTCGCGTCGCAATTCGGCCGTCCCCGCAACCACATAGCGCCGGGTGAGCTCGATGAACCCCTTCCCCGGCTCGACTTCCCGAATCGCCGTGACATCGATGCCGCGCTCCTCGGCGGGGCGGAAGTAGCGGCGCAACAACTCGATCGCCTGAGCTCGCCCCAGCGGCGACGACGGGTCGGCGCCCGGAATCTGCAACACGAGAGTGGAGCTTTGGCCGACGAGCGCCTGGGCGTCGTGCGCCATCCACGCCCGCTTCGCCCGTTCGGCAGCGTCGGGCAGCGTCGCTTGCGCCGCTGCGGGGCTCGCGAGCACCACGAGCGAGCAAGCCGAAAGCCACCACCCTGCCGTTCGCATAGGGTTGGTTAATACCCGCCACCGAGGGCTTCGACCAAACGCCGGTAGGCCGCCACAGGATCGCGCGCCTCCGTGATCGGCCGGCCGACCACGAGATGTGTCGCTCCGCGGCGCACCGCCTCAGCCGGCTCGATCGTGCGGACCTGATCGCCGGCGGGATCGCCGGGCGCGCGAATCCCCGGAACGATGATCCAGGGCTCGGGGCCGAGCGCCTCGCGCAGCAAGCCGAGCTCTTGGCCTGAGGCGACGACGCCGCGCAATCCCGCTTGCAAGGCCATGCGCGCCAACCGTTCCGCCTCGAAGCCGACGTCGGGCACCCCGCGTCCGAGAATGCTTTCGAGCTCTCCCGCGTCGTGCGACGTCAGCACCGTCACGCCGACGAGTGCGAGCTCCTTCCCCGCCGCGCGGCCCGCCGCCGTCAGCATGGCACGGCCACCCAAGCAATGCGCCGTGGCGATCGAGACGCCGAGCTCGCGAGCCGCGCTCACGGCTCCCGCAACGATGTTGGGGATGTCGTGCCACTTGAGATCGAGGAAAATGCGGATGCCGCGCTGCCTGAATTCCTTGACGACTGACGGTCCCTCGCGGGCGTAGAGCATGGACCCGAGCTTCGCCCATTGGAGACCCGGCAACCGCCCGGCGAGCGCGAGCGCGTCTCGGCCGCTGGCGAGGTCGAAGGCGACGATCAGCTCAGCCATGCGTCAGCTCGCGCGCAATGCGTACGGGGACGCGTGGATCGGCGAGGGCTGCCGTTCCGATCGCAACGAGGGAGGCGCCCGCGGCGAGATACTCCCGGGCATCCGCTGTGCTACGGACCCCGCCCACCCCGATGACGGGCATCCCCACGCGCTCGCGCACGCGCCGTGTCGCGAGCACGCCGATCGGGAGCAGCGCGGGGCCGCTCAAACCGCCGCTGCCGTTGCCGAGGCGCTTGTCGAGCAATCCCGGCATCGTGTTGACCAGGCTCACCGCCTCCGCGCCTTCCTCGCGTGCGACCCGCGCCATGCCGGGAATGTCGGGCAACACGGGAGACAGCTTCACACTGAGGGGTCGAGTCGAGGCGCGGCGGCAGGCCCGGACCAATTCCGCGAGGCCGCCCGGTTCCGAGCCGAACTCGAGTCCACCCGCACTCGTGTTGGGACAGGACGCGTTGATCTCGAACGCGGTAATCGCTTCGAGCGGCGTGAGTCGTTCTATCACGCGTACGTAGTCGGTCACGGTCGCGCCCGCGACGTTCACGAGGATCCGCGCGCGGTGGACGCGTTGCGCGAGCCATGGCAGGTCATGCTCGGCGACGTGTTCGACGCCCGGATTGGCGAGGCCGACCGCGTTGAGCATGCCGCCCCGGAACTCGGCGACGCGCAACGGGGCGTGGCCCTGACGCGGCTCGGGAGTCACCGCCTTGGTGATGATGCCGCCGAGCTCGTCGAGATCGATGACATGGTCGAGCTCACGCCCGAACCCGGCGGTTCCAGCGGCAAGAAGAATCGGATTTTGGAAGGTGGTCCCGAACAATTCCACCGCGCTCACGGACGCTCCGGCTGGGCGGGCCGGTCGCGAGGGGGCTGGCGGGGACGGGGACGGGCGGGACCACCGCGAGCCGGACGTTCTTCCTCGGGCTCGAGCCGCGGACCGCGCGGCCCGGGCACGGGCACATCGACGCGCGCACCCGCAGGCAGGATCGCGGCCCGCGCGACTTGAACCCCGAGCTCGCGCGCGAGCGAATCCTCCGCCGCAGCGTACGCAACGCTCGGCTCGCCGTGGAAGGCGCGCGTGTAGGGCGACGCGGCGTAGCGCAAGTCGAGAATCGCCGCGAGGGAATCGCGCCGCTCGGGTAGTACGGCCAGCGCCGCGAGCAGCGCCTTGGGCGCGTACAACGAGCCGGTGTCGGCGGCCGCCAAATCCAGAAACAGCTGCCCGGCGAGCGTCTGAGCGCCGAGCGAATCGCGCACCATTTCGGCCATGCGGAAGCGCGCACCAGGCGTCTCCGGGACCGCCATCACTTGTGTCACGATCTCGAGCAGAGGTTTGGCGCTGGAGGTGCCCGGCTCGGTGCGCAACAGGCGCGTCAGCTCGGCGGCGATGGGCACGAGATCACTGCGTTTCGTGGCGCGCCCGACCAAGACGCGCTGCATGCCGACCAATGCCGCGCCGGCTTCATTGGTTGCGGCGGGAGCGACGAGCCCCGCGCGGCGATACCGCGCGGCCGCCGCCTCGTAATCACCGCGAGCGAACCACCGGTCCGCATCCGAAGCCAACAGGCGGGCCTGTTCCTGGAACGGCATGCGCGCTCGCCCGAGCATCCGGTCCAGCGCCTTTGCTGCCGCGTCTGGACCGGCGACGACGGCCAGCTGCGCGAGCAGCTCCGTGCGCTCCGTTTCGAACGCCGATCCGCTCAGCGCGTCGAGCGCGGCGGCAGCCTCGTCCGGCCGGCCCGCACTGAGCAGCACGCGTACCCGCGCGGGTCGCGCCGCGGTTTCGCGCGAGCGCGCGAAGTGCTGCACCGCGGCGTCGTAGTCGAGGCGCTGCGCAGCCGCCTGGCCCGCGAGGTACTCGGCTCGCGAGCGGCGGGCCTCGTCCTTCGATGCAAGGGGGAGAGCCAATGCCGCTTGCGCCTGGATCGGATGCCCGGCGACAAGCGCGCACTCCGCATCCGCCAGCTCAACACGCTCGCGCAGCGCCGCGTCTTTCACATTGGCGCGCACACGCGCGATCGAACCCGCGGCATTCTCGCACGCACCCGAGCGGGCCAGACCCTCCGCCTGCAACGTCAGCGCGTCGTCGGCCCAGCGGCTGCGTGGATGGCGAGTAACCACCCCTTCAGCCTTCGAGGCCGCGAGCGCCCACTGGGAGCGCGCTTCGGACACTTGGCCCCGCCGCTCCAGGTGCCGCGCATCGTTCGCATGGCGCTCGGCACTCCACATCGCATTGTAATACGCGCAACCCGCCGCCCCCGTGGCTGCGATCAGGATGAAGGCACCGCTCACGCCGAGTCTCTTCATCGCGCCTGACCGCCTCCCGCGCCGACCGCGAGCTTGCGTTCGAACTCGAGCAGATAGGCGACGATTCCTTCGGCGATCGCGGTCGCGATCTTGTGCTGCCCCTGCGCCGACGCCAGAAACGCTCCGTCGCCGCGGTTCGTTGCGAAGCCCGCTTCGACGAGAATGGCTGGGCGCCGGGCCGCCGCCAGCACGAGGAACGGACCCTGTTGCACGCCGCGGTCTTCACCCGGATGAATTACGGCGACCTTGTTTTGAACCAGCTCCGCCAGACGTGCCGATTCGCGCAGGTATTCGTTGAGCTGGAGGTCGCGCAGGATAAAGCCGAGCGGGCCCTCGACGACCGGCCGGGTCTCGAAGCGCAGCGCGTCGTTTTCCATCTGCGCCACCCGCTTCTGGTCCTCGGTCTTGGCGTCGGAGAGGAAATAGGTTTCCACGCCGTTCACCTGCGTCTGTCGCCGCCCAGCAGGCATCGAGTTGATGTGGATGCTGACGAAGAGATCGCAGTCGGCACGGCAGAACAACGGCCGGCTCGCGAGGTCAATGAGTGTGTCGGTTGCGCGCGTGAGAACGACGCTCAGCCCGCGCCGCAGCAACTCGGCTCGCAGCAGCCTGCCGATGCCAAGCGTGATGTCCTTCTCGGTGAGGCCACGCGGAAAGGTCAGCCCCGGGTTTCCGGGATCGATGCCGCCATGCCCCGGGTCCACGACGATCGTGTGAGCCAGCCGCAGTCCCGTGATCGGGTTGGGTGCCGCCGTGGGGGCCGTGGGGGCCGTGGCAGCGGGCGTGGGGGGGGGCGCGGCAACGGGCGGCGCCGGCCGTGTCGCGACCGGAGCGATCGCAACCTCGTCGAGCCGCGCAAGCCAGGGATCCCAATGGTAGCGGCTGGCGAGCAGCCGCGGCACGTGATCGGTGAGCCAATGCAGCGGCAGGAAGATGGTATCCCGCGCAACGTACGGCGCGCCCACCAGCGGGTAAGCCGCGCCCTCGTAGCGGACGAACGGCGATCCGAGATCGAAGTCGAACGTTCGCTCGCCCAATGTCACCCGCACGGCCGAGCCGTCCAGCGACAGGGACAGACCCAGGGGTTGGGCGAGCAACATCCCCGCCACGGCCGCTGCCCCCCGCTCGCTCGTCACGGGAATACTGACCTGGCCGCGCGGAGTCGCGATCAGGACCTGTTGCGGCACCAGACCGGCGAGCAACAAGAGAACCATCATGTCCGTCTACCCTTCACAACGCGTGCCATCTCGCGTTCGGCGACGCGTCGTTTTAAGTCCTCACGCTTGTCGTGCGCCTTCTTGGCTTTAGCGAGGGCGATCGCGACCTTGGCTAGCCCATCCTTGAAGTAGACCTCGAGCGGCACGACGGTGAGTCCCTTCTGTGTCGTGGCGCCGAGCAGCTTGCGGATTTCGCGTTTGTGGAGGAGGAGTTTGCGGGAGCGCGCCGGCGGCGGATTGTTGTAGCTGCCGGGACCGTAGTGGGAAATCGTCATGCCCTCGAGCCACACTTCGCCATTGCGTACGTGGGCGTAGGCTTCGTTCAAGCTCGCCTTGCGATCACGCAGCGACTTGACCTCGGTCCCAGTAAGCACGAGACCGGCCTCCCACGTTTCGAGGAGGTGGTAGTCGTGACGGGCGCGCGGGTTTCTGGCGATCGATACTTTTTCCACGATGACATCGGCAAGATACGCATTGACTTGGGGTTATACAACGATCTAGATTGCCGTTCCTCAAAAAGTCCTAGCCGAAGTGGTGGAACTGGTAGACGCGCTGGCTTCAGGAGCCAGTGGGCGCAAGCCCGTGGGGGTTCGAGTCCCCCCTTCGGCATACGGTAGGGGCACAGCATGCTGTGCCCCTACATGTATGCCGAATGCAGTTCAATAGCGGGGGATGGACGGATCCACTTCCCGCGCCCACGCATCGATCCCTCCCGCCAAGCTGCGCACGCTCGAAAAACCCGCCCCCTTGAGAATCTCGCGCGCTTTCAGGGAACGCGGCCCGTGATGGCAGTGGGTCACGATATCGGCGTGCGCCGGCACTTCGCTCAGGCGGCTCGGCAGCTCCCGCAGCGGAATGAGCTTCGCCCCGGCGATGCTGGCGATCTCGGCCTCGCGCCGCTCGCGCACGTCGATCAAGATGAGTGACGGCTTATGCGCGCGCTCGCGCTGCAGATCCTGCGCGCTGATCTCGACCCCATCCCCCTTCGCTCTCCCATCCACTGCCCCGACGCCGCAGAACGCGTCGTAATCGATCAGCGCTTTCACGCTCGGATGCGTGCCGCACACCGGACAATCGGGGTCCTTCTCGAGTGCGAGCTCACGGAACTGCATGCGGCGGCCGTCGAACAGCACGAGCCGGCCGAGCAGCGGCTCGCCGATGCCGACGATCAGCTTGATCGTCTCGAGCGCCTGGAGCGAGCCGATGATTCCGGGGAGCACGCCGAGCACGCCACCCTCCGCGCACGAAGGGACCAGATCGGGCGGGGGAGGTTCGGCGTAGAGACAGCGATAGCAGGGACCCTGCTTCGCGTAGAACACGGACACTTGCCCGTCGAATCGGAATACCGATCCATACACGTCGGGCTTGCCCAGCAGCACGCACGCATCGTTGACGAGATAGCGCGTGGGGAAATTGTCGGATCCATCCACGATGACGTCGAAGCCGCGCAGCACGTCGAGCGCGTTCGCGGACGTCAACCGCTGGGCGAATGTTTCGACCTGGACGTGCGGATTGACGTCGTGCAGCCGCTCGCGTGCCGAGTCGGTTTTTGCGGTGCCAATGCCGGATGTGCCGTGGAGAATCTGGCGCTGCAGGTTGCTGCGATCGACGAGATCGAAATCGACGAGACCCAACGTTCCCACACCGGCGGCCGCGAGATACAGCGCCGCCGGCGATCCCAAGCCCCCAGCGCCGATGAGCAGGACGCGCGCGTCGCCGAGCTTCGATTGCCCTTCGAGACCGACATCAGGAAGCGTGAGGTGCCGCGAGTAGCGCAGCAGCTCCTCATGCGACAGCGTCCTCAATTTCCTGACGCAACCCCGGCGATCTGGTAGACTTGTGGCTCGGCGTGCATCAGGTCCGCGAGACTGACGGCAGCGAGCACTTCATTGATGCGCCGCTCGAGCAGGCGCCACACGGGACGAATGCTGCAAGCGTTCGCCGGATCGCAGCGCTCCTCGTCGACGCGGTGGAGGTCGCAATTCACTTCGAACGTCACGTGCTCGGACGCTTCGATGACGTCCTTCACACTCACGGCCTGTGGCGCGCGCGCCAACATGTAGCCGCCCCGCGCACCACGGACGGACTCGACTAACCCGGCGCGCCGTAGGCGCAACAGGATTTGCTCGACGTAGTCGTGTGGGAGACGCTCCTGCTCGGACAGCTCGCGGGCAGCGACTGGACCCTGCCCCGCGCGCTTGGCCAGTTGAATCGAAACGATTAAGCCGTATTCCGCCCAGGTTGTAACGCGCATGGGCGGAATATGCGAGAGGCGTTATCGGGATTCAAGCTTGGGGCTGATGCTCAGGCCGGCCTGCACCAGGAACGAGTTCTCGCCGGTGTTCCGCTGGAGCCAGAGGACCCGGCCGTTCACGTTCCACATCACGGGCCCGCCGCTCACGATATCGGCCCCTAGCCCGCCGTGCGCCCCCTGTGCCATACCGCGGTCTTGTCCGACGGAGGGAATGCCGACCAACAGCAGGCCGAGATCTAAGTACATCCGACCCCAGGCCGTGCGGAGCGACGGCTCGAAGCCCGGGGCAAACAGAATGGCGGTGGGCGCGCAGTCGCTGG
Organism: Gemmatimonadales bacterium; assembly: GCA_036002655.1. Taxonomy (GTDB): domain Bacteria; phylum Gemmatimonadota; class Gemmatimonadetes; order Gemmatimonadales; family GWC2-71-9; genus 20CM-2-65-7. Next base: position 5,828 of record DASYTD010000031.1, on the reverse strand, counting down.
AGCAGCCAATGACACGCAGCGGCGCATAGTCAATTTGCAGTCCGAGCGAGCCTTTCTTGGTATCGCGGCGGAAACGGACCCCGAGTGTCGGGCCGCGACCCTCCAGCGGGCCGCTCAAGCGCGAGAGGATGCCGACCGCAGGGCCGAGTGTGCCGTTGAGCAGCTGCGTTTTGCGAGGGCTCCCGAAGGCAAGCGAGACATTGGCGCGTCCCTCGAGCGCCTGGATGGCGCTGTTGGGGACCTGAAAGAAGCGGCCTTCCACCAGCGCCGCCGCCTGCGCGCCGATGTTCACGCGCAACCCGAGGCCGAAGGCCAATCCAATTTCGCTGGTCGGCTGTGCGCCGGTGCAGATGCCAAGCAATCCCGCGTCCTGGTCCGTCACACGGGCCAAACCGACCGAGCTCGACGCAAATGGAGCGATGCCTTTCGGGCCCACCGGATAGTAGTTGGACTCGAGGGCGAAGAACGTCATTTGACGGACGCAGCTGTTGTTCGACAGGTCGCCGTAGCGGGAAATGGCGGCGCCTACTTCGCCGTCGTCGCCGGACAGAAACGCGAACGTGCCGCCGAAGGATGTGAACGAATGATTCCCGGATCCGTCATCGATGGAAATGTTCGACACGGTGGGGCCAATGCGCGCGCGCCGCTGCGCGGCGGTGCTGCCGGCCAACGCGAGCGCGATGAGGACAATCGCCAGGGTACGCATGAGAAAACTTCTACTCCATCGCGCTCGCGAGTGCCGTGACTACGGTCACTTCATGAGCAATCCCACCGCCAGGCCGGCGGCATTCATGCGGATCAACCAGGCCCAGCAGGTCGCCATTTGGAGCGGCCGAGCCTTCACGTACCACACGCCGCTCCCGACCATCGCAAGGAAGATCGTCGGCAACCACAGCACCGTGGCGAACTCCATTCCCGCGAGCGGACCCCCGCGTTCAACCCACAGGCCGCCACGGAAGCGGGTGTAGAACCACGCCAGCAGCACGCCGAAGACGAGCGACAGGACGGCCGACTTCGCCATCGCCGCACCCATGAACCGCTTCATCTCCTCCGGACTCAGCTGCGCGACAAACGCATCCATCCCGGTCGTGAACACCTTGCTCCATACGACCCAATCCACGAGGTACGCGACGACGCCTGCGATCAGTCCCGCCACGATCCAGTTCATGCGTGGGTCTCCAATGTGAGAGTCACTTCCGCTCCCCCGGTACACCCAGCTCCGTCATCGCCCGCAAATCCAGCACTGCGTCGAGCTCCTTCCCCTTCAGCAAGCCCTTCTCCATCACCAGCTGGCGCACGGTGACATTCTTCGCGACTGCCTCCTTGGCGAGCTTAGCGGCTTCTGCATATCCGATCTTGGGCGCGAGCGCGGTGACGAGTGCCGGGCTGCGCTCCAGCCAGTACGCGCACTGCTCGGCGTCGGCCTCGATGCCGTCCACACACCGCTCCGCGAGCACGCGCGTGGCGTTGGTCAGGATCATCATCGAGACCAACAAATTATGCGCGATGACGGGCATCATCACGTTCAGCTCGAGCTGTCCCGCCTCCGCGGCCGCCGTGACGGTGACGTCGTTGCCGATCACCTGGAAGCAGACCTGATTCACCATTTCCGGGATGGAGGGATTCACTTTCCCCGGCATGATGCTCGAGCCCGGCTGGACGGCGGGCAGCAGGATCTCCGCGAACCCCGTGCGCGGGCCGGAGGCGAGCAATCGCAGGTCGCTCGCGATTTTTCCAAGATCGACGGCGTAGGTGCGTACGGCGCCGGAAAACGCCGCGGCGTCCCCCATCGACTGCATCAGCTGCACGCGGTCCTTGCCTTCGCGCAGCTCGAGTCCGGTCAGCTTGCGGAGATGCTTCACCATCAACCCAGGATATTGTGGCTCGGCATTCAGCCCGGTGCCGACCGCGGTGCCGCCGATGCCGAGATCCCGCAGATCGTCGGCCGCTCGCTCGATCCGGTCGCGGTTGCGCTCCACGGTGTGGCCGAACGCCGCAAACTCCTGCCCCAGGCGCACCGGCGTCGCGTCCTGGAGATGCGTGCGCCCGGACTTCACGATGCCGTCGAACGCCTTGCCCTTGGCCAGGAACGCGCGCGCGAGCCGCGTCAGCGATTCGGTCAACGCCGCCAATTGTGACAAGGCGCCGAGCCGGATGGCGGTGGGGATCACGTCGTTGGTGGACTGCGCCATATTGACGTGATCGTTCGGGTGCACGGGCTTGTACTCGCCGCGCGTCGAGCCGAGCAGCTCGTTGGCACGGTTGGCGAGGACTTCGTTGCAATTCATGTGGTGCGACGTACCGGCGCCCGCCTGGTACGGATCGACGACGAAATGCTCCCGATGTCCGCCCGACAGCACTTCATCCGCGGCGCGGATGATGGCGTCCGCGAGCTTCGGCTCCAGGCGCCCGGTCTCGCGATGGGTCAGCGCGGCGGCTTTCTTGATCCAGATGACGGCGTCGACGAAGGCGGGGAGAGGTCGCAGATTGGAGATGGGGAAGTTCTGCCGAGCACGTTCCGTCTGGATGCCCCACAGTGCCTCGGCCGGCACGGGCATCTCGCCCAGGGGATCACGTTCGACGCGCGTTTGCCCCACCGCACCCCCCTCGGTCCGACCGCCATCCGTCTCGAGCCAGGAATCGCCCATGGAATCCCGTGAACTGATTCAGCATTTGTTTGACCGCGCCAGCTTCCGCGCGGACGCGATGACCAAGCTCGACTGTTTTCGCTCCGAGCGCTTACTCGTCGGGCTGAACTGCTTCGAGCCGGGACAGACGCAGGCCGTCCACACACACGCCAGCGCCGACAAATTCTATGTAGTGCTCACCGGAAAGGCCACTTTCGTCGTCGGGACACAACACCTAACGGCCGGTCCGGGCGATTTGATCCCCGCCCCCGCCGGCATTCCTCACGGTGTCGCGCACGCCGACGAACGGACCCTTGTCTTGATCGCCATGGCGCCACCTCCTCCTCGCTAACGCCTTCGGAACCAGCCGACGGTCAGCAGCTCTTTGGCGGCGGCCGCGCCGTGCGTGCGTACCAGCAGGTAAATGCCGAGTACGGTCAGCAGAATCGTCGTGTAGAACCGCCACAGCAGCAGCATCGTCACCTGGTGACCGGGACCGAAGTACCCTGCGAAACCGGAGAGGAATGCGACCTCGACGCCTCCGCCCCCCGAAGGCAACGGCACGACGAGCGGCGCGTGCAATAGGGCGAGCGATCCGAAGAACATGACACCGAACGGCGGCGCGTCCGGGTGGCCCCAGACCAGCGCGGGCAAAATCAGCGCGCGCGCGGCGAGACTGATGAACGTGAGCAGCGCACCCACGAATAGCACCCACCACGGCGCCCGGCGCACGTGGGCGAGCGCGACGCGCCATTGGCGCCGCACGCGATGACGGATGGCGCCGGGCCGCACCAGTCGCTGCAGCGTCCAGATGACGATCAACACGACCAGCGCGATCAGCTCCATTCCCAGCAGGTCCCGGGCGAGACTGTGCGTCAGGAATTGCTCCGCCGCCTCACTCCAATCGGGCACGTAGTAGGCAGCCAACGCGATTGCCACGATACCGAACACGGGCCATTCGGCGGCCACCTCCACGCCCAGGGCCACCAGCGCCGTCACGACGCGCAGACCGGACCACGTCATGCCCAGGAAGCGCGCCGGCTCACCGCCGAGGCGATTGGGCGTGAACGTCGAGGCCGCCTCTCCATAGAGATTCAGGCGTAGCGCATCGAGAAACTCGAGGCGCCCGCCGGCCGCCCGGCTGGCGAGCTGAATCCGCCATGCCCGGGTCGTGCAATCCACCGCGAGCAGCAGCAGCGCGAGGAGGTGAGTCAATCGGAGCAGTCGCCGAGGGGGTACATGAATCCGCAATTCGGGCAAGGATTCTTGCAGCCCCATGGCTTGGGACGCACCGCCGCGCCGCACCGCATGCAGGCGGGGGCGGGTTTAGGCGATGCGGTAGACGCCGGTGAGGAAGGGATTCGTCCGGCGCTCCCGTCCAATGGTTGTTTCGGGTCCATGGCCGCTGTACACGATGGTGTCGTCGGAGAGCAGGAGCAACTCGCGCTCGATGCTCGCGATCAACGTCTCGAAATCACCGCCCGGCAGATCAGTGCGTCCGATGGATCCCGCGAACAACACGTCACCGCTGAGCACGACGCCCGGCCCGACAAGGCAGACGCTTCCCGGCGAATGACCGGGTGCATGTCGAATTTCGAAGCTCAAGCCGCCAACGTGGAGTCGCTCGCTGTGCGCCATCTCCCGGTCGGGCGCGGGTAAGTGCCCCGGGGCCGCGAGGCCGAACCACGCCGCCTGCTCCGGCACGGCATCATACAGGGCACGATCGGCGGGATGCAGCCAGACCGGACTTCCGGTCTCAGCGGCGATTCTCGGCACGCCGAGGACGTGATCGAGATGCGCGTGCGTCAGCCAGATCGCCACGGGTTTCGTACCGGATTCTTTCACCTTATGCAGAATCAGCCCCGCCTCTTCACCGGGATCGACGATGGCGCATTCGCCTGCCTCGTCGTCCACGATCAGGTAGCAGTTCTCCGCGAACACGCCATTGGGGATCTGGACGATCTTCACTTCTTCACCTTGCCGTCGCCCTGCTGTTCGCGCAGCGATTTGAGATACTTCTCGACCGCGATCGCCGCGGTCGTGGCGTCTCCCACGGCGGTCGTGATTTGGCGAGTGACCTGACTGCGCACGTCGCCCGCGGCGAACAACCCCGCCATCGAGGTCATCATTCTGTTGTCGGTAATCATATAGCCGCCGGCATCGTGGTCCACGTGGCCGTCGACGAGCTGCGTGTTCGGCTTGAAGCCCGCAAAGATGAATACGCCGCCGACGTTCAGGTTCGAGCGCTCGCCGGTGATCTTGTCCTCGAGCACGGCGTGCGTGACGCCCTTCTCATTGCCGGCGATTTCGGGGACGATGGTGTTGCGAATGACTTCGATCTTGGGATTCGAGAACGCCCGCTCTTGCAGGAGGTTGGAAGCGCGGAATTCGTCGCGGCGGTGCACCAGATGCACTCTGCTGGCATAGCGCGTCAGATAGTCGGCTTCCTCGACGGCGGCATCGCCGCCACCCACGACCGCCAGCCGCTCGCCCTTGAAGAACGCGCCATCGCATACCGCGCAGTAGGAGACGCCTTTGCCGGCGTATTCCTTCTCGCCCGGCACGCCGAGTTTCACCGGCGTGCCCCCCGCGGTCAGGATGACCGCCTGGCTACGATACGTGTCGCCGCGCGCGGTTTCGACATCGAACCAACCATCCGCATCCCGGTGGATGCGTTCCACGGTGTCGGTGACGATTTCGGCGCCAAACTTCTTGGCATGCTCGCTCATCCTCTGCGCGAGCTCCCATCCCTTAATGCTCTCGAACCCGATGTAATCCTCGATCAGATCGGTGTTGAGGAGCTCGCCCCCCGGCGCGCCGCGCTCGATGGTCACCGCGTTGAGCATGCCGCGCCCCGCGTACAGCGCGGCGCACAGTCCCGCCGGACCGGCACCCACGATGACGACGTCGTAAATGAGGGCAACCCGCTTAGTCATGCGCGCGAAATTCCAATCGCGGGGGATCCCCCTCCCCCCCCAGGGCGCGCGCCAACTGCGCGCGAAACGCAACCGTTTCGAATTCGATCTCGGGCCGTTGCGGCCCGGCCAGCTTCTCGAGGGCCGCTGCGCCAACCACAACCGTGCCGTGGCGGTTCCCGCGCTCCCGATGCAGCAGCGCGGCCGCAGCCTGGATCAGTCCCTGCCAGACCCGCGCTTCGTCTTCCTTAATAATAGAACGCCAGAGTGTTTCCAACGCTTCGTG
>DASYTD010000030.1:0-10885 GCA_036002655.1 Gemmatimonadales bacterium | reverse complement strand
TCACGCTCGTCGTGGCTGCCATAGAGCTGTTACCGATCGCCGTGCAGGCGACGTCGGACCCAAACCTGAATCCGAGCCGCACTGGACCCGCCGAGATCATCTCGGTGGAACGAATCTCCGCGCTACCGAATCCCCGACGCGACTTCCTGACCGTCACGACGCTGAGCCCTCACGTGGCGATCTCGCCAGGGTCCAACCGGGCCCGCTCGGGTGGGATCACGATCGGCGGCGAGAATCGCTTGCTCAACAGCTTTCAGATTGACGGCGGCCTGAGCCACGACCCCTACACGGGTCAGCTGCCCGGGCGCGGGACGCTGCCGCGGCCGGTGGCGCTCGAAGCGCTCAAAGAGATCCAGGTGCTCGTGGCGCCGTTCGACGTCCGCCACGGGGGCTTCGCGGGCGGTCTCGTGAACGGCGTGACCAAATCGGGAACGAACGCGGTGCATGGGTCCCTGTTCGGCTATCTCGCCGCCGGCGCCCTGGTCGGCAAGCACGTCGGCGGGGATCCGGTGGAGCCGTTCATGACGTGGCAGTACGGCGGCACCGTCGGCGGACCGATCGTTCGGGACCGCGCCCACTACTTCCTCAGCGTGGACGTCCAGCGGCGCGTCATGCCCGACCCCGGCCCGTTGATCACGGATACGGTGGGCGGTGCCGATACACTGACCACCGGGATTCGCTACACGGACGCCACGCGATTCCAGGACATCCTCAGAAACGCCTATGGCCTGGATCCCGGGACGCTGGGTCCTTCCCATGGACGCGTTCCCGCTATCGACGTGTTTGGCAAGGTCACGGTGCAGGTAGGCGCGAACAGCCACTTCGAGTTCTCGCACCAGTACACCGACGGCGACAGCTGGGGGTTCATTGCTCGCCAGTTCGGTACCTACTTCTTGTCCTCTTTTGACCGAAAGGACTTCGCTACCTCGAGAGCGTCGCGGTTCATTTGGACGAGCCTTGTGGCCGGCCGCTGGTCGAACCAGTTGATCGCGAGCTTGTTGCGGCTGCGTGACCGATGCCGGCCGAAGGCGAGCTATCCCTTCATCCGCGTCAGTACGGCCGCGCAGCGCCAGTTGGTGGCGGGGACGCCACAGATATGCCCGAGCTCGTTCACCCAGGACGCGTTCGAGGAGACGGAAAACCTCACGACCGGTTCCGGCCCGCACGTCCTTACGCTCGGCATGCACTTCGAGCTCTTGAGCTTCGAGGAGGGTCAGCTGCTGGGCGGGGCAGAGTTGTGGGAGTTCCGCAACCTCGATTCGCTCGAAGCAGGGCGCGCGTTTCACTATGAGCGCACGCTCCCGGGGCCGGCGCGCACCGGCATCGTGAAGTTCCGGGCCCGCCAGATCGGTCTCTACGCGCAAGACCGCTGGCAGCCGACACGGCTGCTCACCGTCACAACCGGTCTGCGACTCGACGTTCCGCTGCTCCCGGATCCCGTGGTGGAGAACGCCGCGCTGGCGGCCGCGCTGGGTGTTGACAACGGGCGGCTGCCGAGCGGCAGGCTCCTCTGGTCGCCGCGCCTCGGAGCGAACTACGATCTCGGCGGTGCGGGACGGACGTTTCTGCGTAGCGGGATCGGCATCTTCAGCGCGCGCCCGCCATACACCTGGGTGATGAGCGCGTACCGGGACGACGGAACGCAGCAGCTCTTCATCACGTGCGACGGTGCCGCCGTGCCGCCGTTCGATCCCGTCAACCAACCGACGGCCTGCGCGAACGGAGCCGGTGCCACGCCGCGACTCAGCTTCTTCGACCCGGACGTCACGTTCCCGCAGAGCCTCAAGGCGTCCGTCGGCGTGGACCATCGGCTCCCAGGAGGTGTCGTGGGCACGCTCGACGTCCTGTACACGCGGGCCAGGCGCCAGTGGTATTTCAGCGACGCGAACCTGCTCGGGCCGGTTGGCGTGGCGCATGGGGAGGGCGGGCGGCCCCTCTACGGGACCATGAGCGCGTCGGGCGTCGCGACCCCAACCCGCCGCGCGGCAAGCCTGGGCCAGGTGGTGCGCGTCTCCGATCGGAGCGGGGACCGGTCGGTCACGGTCTCGGTGCGGCTGCGGAGGCAGTTCGCGGATCGAGCCTGGGTGAGTGTGCTCTACGCCCACTCGCGGGCTCGCGACCGGATGTCGCTCGTCAACTTCCAGGCTCGGCCAAACCTGGAGAACACGGTAGCGGAGGGCACGCTGGACGATCGCCGGCTCGGAAAGTCGTACTTCGAGATCCCACACCGCGTCGTAGGCGATGCCGCCGTACGCCTACCGCACGGGATCCGGCTCTCGCTTCTGTACGCGGGCGCGTCGGGCGTCCCTTACACCTACACAGTCGCGGGCGACGCCAACGGCGACGGGATCGGCACTGGTACAATGCAGAACGACGCCGTGTACGTGCCCCGTGACCGCGCCGACATCGCCCTGGACGGGAACGGCAGCGTACCAGGCCTCGGGACCGTGGCGGAGCAGGATTCCGTGTACGCCTTGCTCGACCGCTTCATTCGAGCGGAGCCTTGCCTGCACGCCCAGCGCGGGCGACTGATGGCGCGCAACAGCTGCCGCAATCCGTTGTTCGGCACACTTCACGCGCGCGTGACAAAGGACATCCCGACCGTGGCCGGTCAGTCGCTTGAGCTGACAGCCGACGTGTACAACGTGCTCAACCTCCTGAATCGGCGCTGGGGGCGATCGCGTCTCAACGCGCTGAACCCACCGGTCCAACCTCTCCTTCGCCTGGTGGGTTACGACGCCAGCGCTGGGCGCGGCATCTACCGGCCGCAAATTCCCGCCCTCGGCCAGATTCAAGACCTCGCTTCGCGCTGGCAGGTGGAGCTGAGCGTGAGATACGCGTTCTAAGCCGGCGTGCCCTGTTGTGAGCAGCGTGCTGCCCCGCCGCCGCCCACTAGAGGTCTTCCGAGGGCGCGGATCCCGGTGACGGTTTCGGGGTCGGTTTTGCGCTCGGCGGCCGCCTGTTCAGCGTCCCGTGCACGGGCTAAGTGGTTGCGTGGCATGGCGCGGTGCTCAGCGCGTGGTTGACGTGACTTTGGAAGTTGCAGGTTCGATTCCCCGCCGGCCCGAGCGTTCGAGTCCCGTTCCCTCGACGCTTCCCCACGGTGCTCGCGAGGTCAGCTTCCCCGTGCCCTTGCTGGTGGCGAAACTCGTGGCAGACACAGCCGGAATACACAGATCTCGGTGGATTAAAACGGGAAACGCCCCGGTCGGACAACTTGAAGCAGAGGGACTGCTTGGGACTCCGAGGACCGAGGAAGGCAACCGGCGGCGGCCCTTAGCAAACCGCCGCCTTCAGCCACTCGGCCACCTCTCCAACGTCGCAGCGCCTTAACTTAGCCGGCCGACGAACACTGCGGTACTCTGATCTGGCCCCGACTGCCTCCCGTTTACGCGTTTCCTTATGGGTTCTTCAGGAGGGAGATCCAATGCAACGCTCGTTTCCGGTGACAGCACTCGCTGTGCTCATGGTCGTGATGCTGGCCGGCTGCACGGACGCGGGGCCGACCGCCGCCTCGCTCCAGGTGAACGATTCGCCATTCGGAGAAGCTCTCAGCTTCAGCGAGATGGTGGACAACGATGAGCTCATGCTGTTCATGGGCGGTGGCATCGAAGACGTCCTCGGCAGTGGCATCGAAAGCTTTGGGGAAGTGACCAGAGCGTCGCTGCTCGCATCCACACCATCACCCTACGCCGCCGTGGACGTGCCCGGCGCGCTCGCAACGCGCGCGTTCGGCATCAACGCGGTCGGCGAGATCGTCGGGTCCTACACGGATGCGACGGGGACCTGGGGCTTCCTTTGGGCCGATGGCAACATCACGACCATTCGCGTGCCCGGGTCCGTGACGACGGAGGCATGGGGGATCAACCCGCAGGGCGACATCGTCGGCCGCTACCGGGTTGCGGGCGACGCGCGGACATTTGGGTTCCTCTTGAGCGACGGCGTGTTCACCGATATCTCCGTCCCCGGCCACCTCCACACGCTCCCGATCAAGATCAGTCCGAGCGGCGACATCGTTGGGTGTTTCCACGACACGAACTTCCTCCTCGACATGCGGGGCTATGTGCAACGCGGCAATAGGGTGCAGTCGTTCCAGCTCTTGCCCTCGACGATGCACAACGGCGTCACGCCTGGCGCGGGCGTTGTCGCGGGGATCTCCTTCGAGTCAGGGACCCTGGTGCACGCCTATGTGCTCGACGGGGGCGTGTACACTCAGTTTGACGCCCCTGGCGCGAGCTTCACGCAGGCATGGGACGTCAATCCCAGGGGGACAGTGGTCGGTTACTTCAACCCGGTGACGTCACACGGCTTCACGCGCGACGCACAGGGCCTCCGCGTGATCGACGTCCCTGGCGCGAACTGGACGCGGATCTTTGGCATCAGTCCGCAGGGAGACTTGGTCGGCAGCTACGCGGACGCCGGCAACGTGGTCCACGGATTCTTGCTGCGAGGCAGGGACAGGAACTAGGCGCAGGCTGCGCGGATTGTAGGCTCGATTCCTGCCGGGCCGCGACGAGACAGTCGCGGCCCTTCGTATGTCCGGCGCCGCGCGACTCCGCGATGCGTCCTTGCCGTGGCCTGTATCCAGCCGTATCTCCTTACCTCTATGCCTCACTCTATGCGTTCAGGGGATGGGGCAGCGCCTGAGCAACCGGAAAAGGGGTCGACGCCACCGGACGAACGGGCGCGCTGGCTCCGCATCAAGTCGGTGTTTCTGGAAGCCCTCGAACACCAAGAGCGCGAGCGAACGGCGTTCGTGAAACGGACGTGCGGCGCGGACGCCGAGCTGCGCGACGAGGTTCTCTCCCTGCTCGCGAGTGAGAAGGCGGCGGCCAGCTTTGGCGAGACTCCAGCCGCGGGCCTGCTCGGTCTCGGGGCACCCGCGGATCAACCGCTGCCGCGACTCGAGCCGGGCAGCCGGCTGGGTGCCTACGAGGTGACTGCCTTCCTCGCGGCCGGCGGCATGGGCGAGGTGTATCGCGCCCGGCACACGGTGCTGCATCGGCCCGTAGCGATCAAGACGGTCAATGCCCTTGCAGACCCGCTCGCCAGACGCCGCCTCCTGCGCGAGGCGCGGCATGCGGCGATCCTCAGCCATCCCAACATCTGCACGATCCATGAAGTCGGCGACGCCGAGGGCGCCCCGTTCATCGTGATGGCACTGGTGGAAGGGCAGCCGCTGAGGGAGATGCTACGGAGCGCGGTTCCCGCCCTCGATGATGCGCTCAACTACGGCGTGCAGGTCGCCGATGCGTTGGAGCACGCGCACCAGCACGGGATCATCCATCGCGATCTCAAAAGCTCGAACATCGTCCTCGATGCGAGCGGGCGTCCCATCGTGCTGGATTTCGGGCTCGCGAAACGACTCCCGCAGGTCGGCGCGCCCAGCGACTCGACAGTCACGGGTCAGGGTGCTCTGGCCGGCACCCTCAGCCACATGGCCCCTGAAGTGTTGCAGGGCGGCGCGGCAGATGCCCGCAGCGACGTGTGGTCCTTGGGCGTGCTCCTGTACGAGTTGATCACGGGCAGGTTGCCCTTCAGCGGTCGAACGGCGTTCGAAACGAGTTCCGCCATCCTGAGCGAGCCGCCGCATTCGATGCCGGGCTCCGTCCCCTGGGCCGTGCGACTGGTGATCGAGCGCTGCCTGATAAAGAATCCCCCCGCCCGCTATCAGCACGCGGCGGACGTGCGCGATGCGCTCGACGCGATCCGGAGACGGCGGGCGTGGCCGCTGGTGGGGCGGCTCTTCGTGGCGGCCCGGCGGCGCACGTTGTACGCGATCGGAGCGGCCGCCGTCGTCGTGCTCGCCTCGGCGAGCGTTGGCCCGCGCGTCTGGGAGCGACTGGTCGACGCGCGGCGGATCTCGACGCTCGCGTTCCTGCCGCTCGAGAACGCGACCGGCGATGCCGCGCTCGACTATTACGCCGCCGGTCTCACGGACGGGATCATGGGCGAGCTTGGCGTGGCGACCCAGCTCCGTCTCATCGCGCCGGCGTCCGCTGCCCGCGTGGCGCGGACCACGGATACGCTCGCGGCAGTCGCCCGGCGCCTCGGTGCCGACGCCATCGTGACGGGGAGATTGCGTCACGCTGGGGACCGCATCGCGGTCGACGTACGCGTGATCGATCGCGCGCAGGGACGCGTGCTGTGGTCCGACACTTACGAGCGCACCGCCGAGCAGACCCTCGCCCTGCAAGCCGACGTTGTGCGCGCCATCGCCGGGGAGGTGCGGCTCACGTTCCGGCCCGAAGGAGCGGAGCGGCTTACGACCGTTCGCGCCGTCAATCCGCAGGCGTACGAGGCCTACCTTAAGGGCCGCTACGAGTGGAACCAGCGGACGCAAACCTCCCTGCAGCGCGCGATCGCGTTCTTTACCACTGCGATCGACCTCGATCCCACCTATGCGCCCGCCCACGCCGCGCTCGCGGACTGCTACAACCAGCTGGGCACGGTGCTGCTCGCAGCGGGCTCGCCGCGGAAGTACCGGCCGCTTGCCGCCGCTGCCGCGATCCGCGCGCTCCAGATCGACCCGTATTCGGCCGAAGCCCACGCGGCGCTCGCCTACGTGCACAAATACGAGCTGCGCTGGAACGACGCCGAGCGGGAGTTCCGGCGCGCGATCGAGCTGAATCCGAGCTATCCGCTGGCGCACGTGTGGTATGCCAACATGCTCATGGCCCGCGGCCGGATGGACGAGGCCCTCGCAGAGGTGCGCTTGGCGCGTGAGCTCGATCCCTTCTCGCTGATCGTCAACGCGAACGTCGGCTGGGTCCTCACAGTTGCGGGCCGGCCTGCGGAGGCCATCACGCACCTGGAGTGGACGCTGACGCTGGACTCTACATACGTGCAGGCGCGTGCCCGGCTATTCGGCGCGCTCTTTGCGGCGGGGCGATACGCCGAGGCGCGCGAGCAAGCCGAGCGCTTGGTTCGCGTCACGAACCGGTCGCCGCAGATGGTCGCGAATCTGGCAATCGTCGAGGTCAAGCTGGGACGGCCCAACGTGGCGCGCGCGCTGCTCGAGGAATTGTTGGCGCGCGAGCGCGTCGGATACGTTCCCCCGCCGTCCATCGCCTGGGTCTTCGCCGCTTTGGGGGACCTGGACCAGGCGATGGCATGGTTCAATCGCGCGTTCGACGAACGCTCGAATGCGATCGCCTACCTTGGGGGCGAACCCGCCAACAGCCCCCTACGGGCCGATCCCCGCTTCCAGGCACTCCTTGCCCACGCCGGGCTGCACTGAGGACGCGTGACGACGCCCACCCCGGCCGAGGTGACCGGTCTACTCCTGCAGTGGTCTCGGGGCGACGCGGAGGCGCTCCAGCGCTTGACGCCGCTGGTGTACGATGAATGCCGGCGCATCGCCGAGCGGCAGCTGCACGACGAGCGGCCGGACCACACGCTCTCCCCCACGGCCCTGGTGCACGAGCTGTACCTGCGCCTCGTGGACCAACGCCGGACCACCTGGAAGAATCGGGCGCAGTTTTTCGGCGTCGCCGCCGAGCTGATGCGGCGGATTCTCGTGGACTATGCGCGCCGCCGCCAGGCGCAGAAGCGCGGCGGCGCGGGCGTGCTGGTGTCCCTCGACGCGGCGCTCGATGCGACCAACGGTTCCCGCAGCGCCGAAGTGCTGGCGCTGAACGAAGCGCTGGGCCGCCTGGGGGAGCGGGATCCCGAGCAGCAGCGCATCGTGGAGCTTCGTTTCTTCGCGGGCCTCACGGTCGAGGAAATCGCCCACGTGCTCGGGCGGTCTCCTCGAACCGTCAAGCGGGAATGGCGACTGGCCAAGGCGTGGCTGTTTCGCGAACTCCACCCCCAGTTCGGGAACTCGGCGTAAGCAGTCCAGCCTAACGCGTCACCACCTCGATTTAGAACCGTCCGACGTACACGATCGGATCAGCGCGGCCGTCCGGATCATTCGATGCCGTGCCCCGAGCGTTCCGAATGAGCGCCTGCTTCACCTGCGCGGGCGAGAGCTTCTGACGCGATGACGCGATCAGCAATGCCGCCGCTCCCGCCACGTGCGGGCTCGCCATCGAAGTGCCGCTGAGGCGCACGTACTGGCCGTCGATGTACGTGCTGAGGACGCGGCGGCCGGGTGCCGCGAGGTCGACGTCCGCGCCGAAGTTCGAGAACGACGCCAGCGCGTCCGTGGAATCGGTCGCGCTGACCGTAATGACTTCATCGTAGGCGGCAGGCGTCTCGAATGCCGCGTCCGCCGCCGAGTTCCCCGCCGCGACGACGACGGTGACGCCCGCGGCGACGGTGCGGCAGACCGCCTGGTGGAAGACGTCGCCATTGGTGAAACCGCAGTTGCCGTCGTCGCGGCCCCCGCCGCTCAGACTCATGTTCACGACCTCCATCCCGTTGGCGATCGACCAATCGAGCGATGCGATGATGTCGGAGAAGAACGCCACGCCGCCGCACTGAAACACCCGCAGCGACCAGAGGCGGGCGCCGGGGGCGACCCCAACGACGCCGCGCGCATTGTCACGCGCCGCCGCGATTCCCGCCACGTGCGTGCCGTGCCCGAAGCAGTCCGAGAAGTCATCGCCCGGCCCGTTCACGAAACGTCTGCCGCCCGCGAGCGGGATGAACTCGGCGTGTGTCGGGTCGATACCGGTATCGATGATCCCGATGTCCACGTCGAGATCGGCGTCGCGACCATCCACCGCCGCGGTTGCGCTCGCATCCACACCTACGCGAATCATGTTCCACGTCAGGAGCTGCGGAATCGGCTCTGCCACGACGCAGCACTGGAACTGGCCACCGTTCACCGGCTCGATCAGCGACGCAGTACGATCGGTGTTGATTGACCGGACTCGTGCGTCACGGGCGAGGTCTGCGCGCTGGCCCTGGGTGAGTGGTCCGGCGAAGCCGTTAAGCGCGCGCTCGTAGACGTAGAGTGGCGTAATCCCGTGGGACTGTGCGACAGCGGCTGGGCTGGCGTCATCGGCTATCACGACAATGAATTTCGTGTTGCCGGGTGAGGTTGCTGCGAAGGATGGCCCCGCCGGGCTGATCGTGTCGCTATTGGGTGAGCAGGCAGTCAGCAGCAGAAGGGCGGCGGAGGATGTCAGGACACTGCGGGCATGCATAGAGGCCTCCAGGATCGGAGTGAGGAAGACTGGAGAACCTACATGCGCGTTCTCTCGCCGCCAGAGACCCGAGCTATAGCGAGTGTCGATCCGATGCCGCCCCGTTCGACGTCTTAATGACACTCAAAACGAGAGACGCGATGAAGCTCGACATCTATCTGAACTACCGTGGAAACTGCGAGGAGGCGTTTCGCTTCTACGAGCAGCACCTCGGCGGCAAGATCACGTTCATGACTCGGCATGGCGAGCAGCCACAGCCGGGAAACGTGCCGGCCGACTGGAACAACAAGATCCTGCACGCCCGCCTCGAGATCGGCGACACCGTGCTCATGGGCGCCGATATCCCCGGAGCCGAGCCTATGCGCAGCGCCTATCTGAGCTTGCGGGTTGATAGCGATGATGACGCCGAGCGGCTCTACGCGCTCCTGTCCACTGGTGGACAGATCTTCATGAAGATGGAGAAAACCTTCTTCGCATCGCGCTTCGCCATGCTCCGAGATCGGTTCGGTACATCCTGGATGCTGCTTCACGAATGACGCTGCGGAAGCGGTGCAAACCCTCTCGTTCCTGAGTTCTAAATCCATGGAATGAGGTAGCCTCCCCCCTTTGGGGGGTTCTCCTTCGAGTTTTCGCGCATACGGTTCTCACCGCAGACGGTATTAAGCCGCTGTTCCGCGCATCCCTTCGAACTAGGAGGAGATCATGCGTCTAATTCGTACCTGCTCCGCAGTCGGCCTCACCGCGATCGTCGTGCTGGCATGCGCGGATATCCCCTCACCGTCCCGGCCGGACGACATGCCGTCCGTCACCTGGTCGCTGACGGACGCGACCACGGGCGAAGAGATCGCGCTGGCCCGTCCGAAAGTCGATGTGACGAACTGGACGGACGAAACAACGACCGTACCCGCGCATCTCGTCACGCCGGAGGCCCCGCGCAACATCGGTCCTGGCTCGCCGATCATCATCACGATCCCCGACGAAGGCCGCTTTGGATGTACGGCCAACTTTGTTTGGAAGCAGGGCACGAAGCTGTATCTCGGCGCCGCGGGGCACTGCTTCCTACCAGCGGACAAGAAAGCCACGCATGGATCGGGCGCGGATTACGACGCGTCGGGTGTGACGGTACAAGTGTGCGTGGAGAACTGCGAAGGGAACTTCCGGACGGCCCTCCTGGTGGGCACGCTCGTCACCCTCGGCAAGGTCGCCTACGCCCGGCAGACGAACGCGACCGGCGATGAGGACGTCGGCAATGACTTCGGTGTCGTCGAGATCCCGCCGGAAGCCGCGCGGCTTGTGCGCCCGCAGATGCCCGTCTGGGGAGGACCCCAAGGGGTCGATGTACTGGAGGCGGGTGAATTCGGGTGCCACTACGGCAACGGCCTCGTCGTTGGGGAGACGTTTTTGACCAAGGCACGCGTCGGAGTAGGTGGCGGCGGCGACAAGGATTTCTGGATGGGTGATTTCGCGGGATCCTTCGGCGATTCGGGTTCCGGGCTGGTTGAGTGCGAGAGTGATCTCGTGGGATTTCACGGTCGCGGGGCGGTCGGGGTGCTCACGCATCTGGGCCTCGCCGTTTGTCCCTGCGATGTGAAGTTCAAACATCTCAGAGTCAAGGCGCAGCACGGTATCATTTTTGGAACCACGGTGCGGCGCGCCATGGCGATGGCGACGGAAGCTGGTCTGAAGCTGAGCATCGTGGAGTCGTAGGGCGGTGCGCACGGGCCGGGCGTCCATCCGAGCCCGGCCGCGTGCTGCTGCTCCGTTGGTCAGCTCATTTCAGTTTTCTGTAG
>DASYTD010000029.1:0-18383 GCA_036002655.1 Gemmatimonadales bacterium | reverse complement strand
ACCATCTTGCGCACAGTCTCGAGCGGCTGCGCGGGGACAGTCCGTCCGCCGATCTCGACGCCGAGCGATGAGACGAGCTGGGTCTCGAAGGGGTTGGTGAGGAGCGCCACTACTCGACCGCATTTCGGGCACTTGAACGTGGCGGCCAGCGTGCCGTCGCCGGGAAGCTCCCGCTCGTCGAAGGCCATCTGCTTGTCGCATTCCACGCACAGGAACTTCATACCCGTGCCCCCAGCCCGTTCCAAGTGTCGGGTGTCGGGTGCCAGGGCACGCGGGCGAGCACCCGCACTCCAAATTCCTGCGCCAGATCGTCCGCCGCGGTTCCCGCGAATCCTTGCCCGGTCATGTTCTCTACGATGCCCAAGAGCTTCGATCCACGGTCTACGGCCACCCGCATCGCGCGCCGAACGGCGTCACGTGATTCGGGAGTGGGGATCGTGACGGTCAGGACCTGCGGTGGATCACCGAGCACGTCGCACAACTCGATGTAGCGCTGCATCCCCGGGGGAAGGTCAAGCAACAGCACGTCGAGGCTCCCCCACACAACGTCGCTCAAGAACTCGCGCAATGCCGCCGCTTCCATGGCCCCGCGCCAGACGAAGCTCTCGGCCTGCGGGCCTTTGAAGGCGAGCGGCTGGCCGTCGCCGAGCAGAAGATCCATCGAGATGCATTTCACCCCGTCCGCGCTGACGGCAGGCTCGATCCCGTTCTCCGGAGTGCTGAGCGGGGAGTGGTCGATGCCAAGAAGCCGCGGCATTGTCGGCCCATTCAGGTCCGCGTCGAGCACGCCCACCGCACGTCCCGCGCGACCGAGGGCACGAGCCAGATGCGCCGTGACATAGCTCTTCCCGACGCCCCCCTTGCCACTCATGACCGCAACCACCCGGCGCACCCCGGCCAGCCGCTCCGCGACGCGCCGCCGCTGGGCGCCGATCTGCTCGGCCAGTCCAGAGCGGTCGGGATCGGTGAGTTGGTGATAGGTACGCATTGGAGGCCTAAAAACTAGCCGGTTGGGCGGTTAATCGGTTAGTATCCGGTATGATCGAGGGACTCAAGCAAAAGCTCCAGGCCGAGGTCGAGCGCCTGAACCACGAGATCTCCTTCGTCCTACCGAAGGAGATCGAGAAAGCGCGCGCGCATGGCGACCTCCGCGAGAATTCCGAATACAAAGCGGCGCTCGAGCGCCAGCAGTTCGCGCAGGCGCGCGTCCATCACCTGCGGCTACGGCTCTCGAAGCTCTCGGACGTCCGCGAGCAGGATATTCCCCGCGACCGTGTCGGGTTTGGGTCCCGCGTCACTGTCGAAGACGTGGAGACCAAGAAGAAAGAGATCTACGCCCTCACGCTGGGCGAGTTCATCGAAGGTGAGGATGGCGCGGCAGAGTTGCCGGTCTCGATGGCGTCTCCGCTGGGGAAGGCGCTGATCGGCGGCAAAGTGGGTCAGAAGGTCGACATCACGCTCCCGATGGGCAAACGCAAGCTCAAGATCGTAGGGCTGGCTACGGTGCACGACTTGGCGGAGCGCGCTTGAGTGCGACATGCTCTTGACTGCAACCTTGTCATAAGGTCACTTAGACCACACGAAAGTGATTAACTTTCTGGAGGGCCCATGATCTCGATTCGTCTGCTGACCGCTGCGGCGGTCTTTCTGCTTTTCGCCCCTGCGGCGAGCGTCGCGCAGGCCGATCCCGACCGCACCGTCGTCGGCGGCGGCACGATTCCGCCCGGGTGGCATGTCCGCACTGAAACCAACCGGCAAACCGGCCAGCCCGCCCCCCTCGACAACGTCAAGTTCAGCAACATGGGTGACGGTCTGCATACGACTGTGGGACCAGCGGCGATTTACTGGCGTGATCGCGATACGATCTCGGGCACCTATCACGTCGTTGCGAAATTGAGTCAGATGAAGAATCCGGCCCACCCCGAGGCGTTTGGCATCTTCATCGGCGGCAAGAACCTCGCCGACTCGGCGCAGGCCTACACCTACTTGCTCGTGCGGCCCATCGACGGGATGTATTCGATCCGCCGCCGCGCCGGCTATACGACCAGACCGACTGCCGTCGTCGAGTGGACGGCGAGCGACGCCGTCGCGAAAGCGGATAGCTCCGGTAGGGCGACCAACGAGCTGAGCGTCGAAGTGCGCGGCGGCAAGGCCAAGTTCATGGTGAACGGGAAAGAGGTGTACACCGGGGACGCCGTAAACCTCGACGCGAACGGCGTTGTGGGTTACCGGGTCAATCACAATCTCGACGTCCATTTAGGGCCGCTCGGGATTCACAAGCTGTGACCCACGCGAGCGGCGAAGACAGTTTCTCGTTCACGCCGTTTACCCGGCACCCCTTTTTCACGCAGGTAAACCGCTGGATCATCGATAAGGTGATCACACCCGGTCGCCAGATCATCGTCGATCTGGGTTGCGGACCCGGGGCGGTCACCAAGCTCATCCTGGAGCGCATCTCCGGGACCGAGCCGCCGCCCCATGTGATCGGCGTCGACCCGTCTCCTTCGGCCATCGCCAGGGCCCGTGCCTGCATTTCCTCGCGCTTCGCGGAATTCAAAGAAGGAACGGCCGAGCTCCTGTCGCGCCTCGTTCCCCCCGCCGACGTTGTCGTCTTCCTCAACGCCATTCACCTGGTACAGGACAAGCGCCAGGTGTTGGGCGAGATCCGCAAAGCACTCAAGCCCCACGGTGCGCTGGGATTCAATTCGACGTTCTTCAACGGTGCCTATGTGGAGGGCACCAGCGGTTTCTGGCGGCGCTGGATCGTCCGCGCCGTACAAGTGCTGCGGGAAAAAGGGATCGCCGTGCGGCACGACGGCCACGCGGCGGCGATGCAATGGCTCACCGCCGACGATTACGCCGCGGCCTGCGTCGACGCTGGCCTGCGTCCCGTCACGGTAGAGCTCGTGAGAGTCGACATGACCGCCGAGAGTCTCGCCGACATCGGGCGGTTCTCGCTCTTTATCGAGGGCGCGCTGCCGGGCGTGCCGCTCCAGGAAGGATCGGACGCCCTGCAGGTTGGCCTGGAGCGCACGATGGACGAGCTCAAGGTCGACTCGGTGAAGCGGAATTGGTTGGAGGTCGTGGCGGAGGCGGTCTAACTCGATTCGAGAACGAACATCAGCCGGCGGTGCGCGTCGCGCAGCGCGGCTTCAACCACGGCAGCCGTCTCACCCCGCGCAAAGATGAAGCCGGGATAGCGCGACCCGTACGGGAACGGCACGAGATGCTCCCCGGGATGCGCTGTGATCTGCACGTCCTCCACCAGCGCAACGGCCTTCGCCTCGGCAACACCGCGCACTTCCTTCAACTTCCCTGCTCCCGGAATGGGAATCATCATCACGCCCGCCGCCTGGCGCTCGCGCTGCAACGACGGAATCGGCATGTCGAGTGCGTGGCGCAGAATGATCTCTTCGAGTGAGACGCTGCTCCCCGCTCCCTGCTCCCGGCCCCCGAACCGAAGCACCGCCGAGCAGCGGCCTCCGATCGGCCTTGCCGCGAGCTCGATGAGCCACGGCCCGCGCTCGTTGTAGCGCAGCTCGGCGTGGATCGGGCCTTCGCTGATACCCAACGCCCGCACGGCGCGCTCTGCGCAGTCGGCGATCGCAGTCTGTAAGCCAGCGGGTACGCTCGACGGCGTCACGTAGATCGTCTCTTCGAAAAATGGGCCGTCCAAAGGATCGGGCTTGTCGAACACGGCTAGGACGTGCAGGCGCCGATTTACCACGAGTCCTTCGAGCGCCACTTCATAGCCGGGGATGAATTCCTCGACGAGAAACTGCCACGCCGGTTCGCCGCACGCTGCCGCATCCGGTTCGGCAAGGATGCCTTTTAGCTGCCCGTATGCTCGGATGAAGCCTTGTGGATTATCAGCGCGAATTACTCCTCGCGATGCAGAAAGCCGTAACGGCTTGAGCACGCATGGGTAATGGATGGTCTTCGCGACTTCGGCCGGATCCTCAGCCAGCATATGCCGCGCAAACCGCGGAATCGGAACGCCCGCCTCCGCGAGCCGCTCGCGCTGTTGGTGTTTGTCCCGTCCGGCAACTGCCGCGTGCAGCGGATTCCCCTTGAGTTTGAGGCGCTCGGCGACGGCCGCGGCAACGATCGCCGTATCATCGTCCACACCTACCACGCCTTGAATCGGGTGCTTGCGCGCGAAGACGTGAACGTCGTCGGCAGCGCGTTCAGGATTGTGAAAATCGAGGGTAAGGAAACCTGCGGGGTTGGCCGGTTCGAGCGTACTGGGCCGCTCGGATGCGACCGTCAATTCGGCGTCAATCTGTCGCGCGGCCTCCACGAACGCCGCAGTGCGGTACGTGGTGGTGGGCAATAACAACAACAAACGGGGCATGGGGATGGACAATGATGTCGATGCGTGTCATCCGATGTCAGATCACGTCATTTTTTGGACGCCTGGAAATACGGATTCGCGCCCGAGGTGTGGTCGGTGATGTCCACGATGCCGCGTACCGCAGGCACCGCCTGCGCCAGCATCCCCTCGATGCCCTGGCGCAGCGTGACGTCCGCCATGCCGCAGCCCTGGCAGCCGCCGCCCATGCGGAGCATCACCACCGCGTCCTGCACGTCGATCAGCTCCACCCGGCCGCCGTGGCGCGCTACCATCGGGTTCACCTGCTCGTCGAACAGCCTGGCGACCTGTTCATAGAGGGCATCGTCGGTGAGCGCTGATGCCTCACCGGTAGCCGGCTTTCGGGCCGGCGCGACCGCCTGACCGCCCGCTCCCAGCGTGGATCGTATAGCGGCGCCGACCGCCTTCCCGACCGCCTGCCACGGTGCCGCGGACTGTTTGACGACCGTGACGATGTTGCCGGAAACGATCAGCTCGCTGACGGCGAGGCCGGGAATCGCGAAGATGGCCTCCGCGAGCGGCGACCCCTTCGCCTCGTCGGCTGCGGCAAACCGGCGCACGCCCCCCGCCAGCACCGGCTCGCTCACCATGAACTTGCAGCGCTGGTTGTCAATCGGCTCGGCGGTTATTCGAATCTCGGCCGTCATGGCGTCTCTCGTTCTACGTTTTCCGTTTGACGCCGTTTGTTCGACGCCTCTCTCTTGACCTCTTTCGTTTCACGCCTCATTTCGTTGGCCGCGGCGACCATGTTCTTGAGCGCCGCCAGCGTCTCCTCCCAGCCGCGCGTCTTGAGCCCGCAGTCGGGGTTCACCCAAATCTGCGTGTCATCCAGGACGCGCGTCATGCTCTTCAACGCCCCCGTGATCTCGGCCACGGAAGGCACCCGCGGCGAATGGATGTCGTAGACGCCGGGACCGATCTCGTTGGGATACGTGTATTGCTCGAAGCCTTGGAGCAGCTCCGAGCCGGACCGCGCATTCTCGATCGAAATCACGTCGGCGTCCATGCGCTCGATCACCCGCAGCACGTCGTTGAACTCGCTGTAGCACATGTGCGTGTGAATCTGCGTGCCGTCCCGAACTCCCGCCGTGGCCAACCGGAACGCATCCACCGCCCACTGGAGGTAGTCCGGCCAGTCGGCGCGGCGCAGCGGCAGTCCCTCCCGTAACGCCGGCTCGTCGATCTGAATGACGCGAATGCCCGCCGTCTCGAGGTCCAGTACTTCGTCGCGGATGGCGAGCGCGAGCTGCTTGGCCGTTTCGGCACGCGGCTGATCGTCGCGCACAAACGACCACTGCAGGATCGTCACGGGCCCCGTCAACATGCCCTTCACCGGCCGCTTCGTCCGCGACTGGGCGTACCGGCTCCACCGCACCGTCATCGCACTCGGGCGTGAGACGTCGCCGAAGATGATCGGCGGCTTCACGTAGCGCGTGCCATACGACTGCACCCAGCCGTGCTCCGTGAACGCGAACCCCGCAAGCTGCTCGCCGAAGTACTCGACCATGTCGTTGCGCTCGAACTCGCCGTGCACAAGCACGTCGAGGCCGATCTCTTCCTGCAGTGTGATCGTCTTCGCGATCTGGTCCTCGATGAACTGGTCGTACTGCTCTTCCGTCAGCTGCGCGTCATGCAGCTTGCGCCGGGCGGCCCGAACTTCGGCGGTCTGCGGGAATGAACCGATCGTCGTTGTGGGATACTGCGGCAAGCCTGGCTGCGCTTTCCGGCGCTCGGCGTACGGCGCACGGCGCACGCGGTCCTTCTCGGTTACGGCTGCGGCGCGACGCTGCACCGCCGCGTTGTTGATCCGCTTGGAGGCGCGACGCGACTTCGCGGCACCGCTGCTCGCATCCACCGCCGCATGATCGCCCTTCGCCAAGGCCACCACTTCCTGCAGCTTCTGCTTCGCGAACGCCAGCCAGCTCGTGAGCTCGGGATCGAGCTTCGTCTCGAGATCGAGGTCGAGCGGCGCGTGCAGCAGGGAGCACGAGGGCGCCACCCACAGCCGGTCCTTCCCCACCTTCGCCGCCGCGCGCTCGAGCACAGCGGCTTGCTTTTCGAGGTCGGCCCGCCAGACGTTGCGGCCGTCGATCACTCCGGCGGAGAGCACGCGATCCTTGGGCCAGGCGGCAAGCAGCCGGTCGAGCTGCTGCGGCGCTCGGACCAGGTCCACGTGCAGTCCCTGCACCGGCAGGGCGAGCGCCGTGGCGAGGTTGTCATCCAGGGCGGCGAAATAGGTCGCGACCAGTAGCTGCGCCTTCCCGGCACGCTGCGCGAGCTGCCCGTACGCTTTCAGGAACGCGGCACGCTCCGCCTCACCGCGATCGAGCGCCAGCATCGGCTCGTCCAGCTGGACCCACGTCGCGCCCGCGGACCGGAGCGTCTCCAGCGTCTCGGCATATACCGGCAACAACGCGTCGAGCAGAGAGAGACGGTCGAACGCCTCGCCCCTGGTCTTGGCGAGTAGGAGGAACGTGACGGGGCCGATGAGCACGGGCGTCGCGTCGATTCCCAAGGCCTTTGCCTCGCGATACTCGGCAACGGGCTTCTGCGAAGACAGACGGAACGACTGCCCGCGCTCGAGCTCCGGGACGATGTAGTGGTAATTCGTGTCGAACCACTTCGTCATTTCCATCGCGGTCACGTCGCGGCCTTTTCCCTGGCTGCCACGCGCCATTGCGAAGTAGGTGTCGAGATCGACTTCCCCGCCTTTCCATCCGTAGCGCGGTGGCACCGCGCCGACGAGCGCGCAGGTGTCGAGCACCCGGTCATAGAACGAGAAGTCGTTGGCGGGAATGCGGTCCAAGCCGATGTCGCGCTGCAGCTGCCAATGCCGGCGGCGCAGCTCGGCGCCCGTGTTCAAGAGCTGCTCGCGGCTGACCTTGCCGCTCCAGTACCCTTCGGTCGCGCGCTTCAATTCGCGGGCGGCGCCGAGGGGTGGGAAGCCCAAATTCGAGGCGATCGTCATAGAGACTCGGAATCTAACCCGCACTCGCGCTGTTACCTACGGGTCTGCCGGGGAAGGCCGTAACTGGCCCGCTTATTGCGCATCACCCTTCCAGAAACCGTGACTATCCAACCGCGCGGGGCCCAAGCTTGGGGGCCCGTCGTCATCTCATTGGCGGCAGGCGTCGTCGTGCTGCTCAGCGGCCTGCTCGTAAATGGTTGCCGCATCGGGAAGTTACTGAGCGGTCCCACCGGCGAGAACAGCTCCGGCGGAATAATCGTGGTCAATCCGTCGATCGTGAGGGACTCCGCCCTCGCCGGCGCCAGCACAATGCGGGTCACGAACCTCGCCGTCTCGAACGGCGGCACGTGGACCGCCACCACCGGCAACCCCTGGATCCACCTCAGTCCCTCGAGCGGCGGGTCACGCGCCACCGTGAAGCTGTCCCTCGACCCCAAGGACCTCGAGCCGGGGCTGCACCAGGGCGCGGTAACGCTGCAAGAGCCGGAGGCCGACGGCGCGAGCGCCACTGTCGCGGTGAGCTTCCTGATTCAGCAGCCCGTTCTCGACGTCGAACCCGGCGGTTTCAGCTTCATGGCGCAAACCAGCAGCTCGGTTTTCCGCGACACGCTCCAGATCCTCAACGTGGGCACGGGGCCACTCGTGTGGACGGCCACCACCGAGCATCGAGCGGGATGGCTCACGCTGGGCGACACGGCCGGGGTCGCGCCCGGGTACATCGCGGTGCGAGCGAGCAATGAGGGCCTTGCCTACTTCGGCACGTTCAGAGAGACGATCATCGTGACCGCCACCGGCGCGAAAAACAGCCCGAAGCGCATCGAAGTCACGCTGCGGCGCCGGAGGCACGGCGGCGGCTAATGCGCCCGAACCGCAGCAGCATCCGTCGGCTGTGCTTCTTCGGCGCGAGCGCCTTGCTCATGCTGTCGGTGGCCTGCCGCCTCGACATGCTCCTCAAGTCGACCGGTTCACCGCGACCGCTCTTGAGCGTCGCACCCACGGAAGTGCGGGACTCCGCGCGCGCGGGCTCCCACGACGTCCGCACCGCGGAGGTGGCGATCAGCAACAGCGGCGGCGGGACGTTCACGTGGTCCGCCAGCGAACGTTCCTCGTGGATTCATCTCGAACCTCGCGAGGGCGAGGCGCCCGGGACCCTCACGATTTCCCTCGATCCGGAGGACCTGGGGCCGGGTGTCTATGAAGGGGACGTGACCGTCGTCGCACGAGACGCCGCGGACAGCCAGTTCACGACGATTGTGGTGACGTTCCTCGTACAGCGGCCCGGACTGAACGTCACACCGTCGGCCATCGAGCATTCCACGAACGTGAACAGCAATGCGACGTTCACCGAAACGCTCCAGGTCTCGAACAGCGGCACCGGCGAGCTCAACTGGACGGCGACCAAGCAACGTCCCTGGGTGACTCTCAGCGCGACGTCCGGCACCGGGGACGCGTCGATCCAGGTGACGATCAACAGCACCGGCCTCGCGGGCGGGATCTACCACGACGACATCGTGATTACCGCGCCTGGTGCAACCGGAAGTCCCGATCACGTGTCCGTGACGCTGACGGTGTTCGCGCCCGGACTCGCCGTCACTCCCGGCCTTATTCGTGAGTCGGCGCCGGTCGGCTCGACGACGCCGTCGAACGTCACATTGCACGTCTCGAACTCCGGCACGGGCTCCATCACGTGGAGCGCGAACAAGAGCCAGCCATGGGTGACGCTCTCCAAGCCGAGCGGCGGAGCGCCTGACGACCTGATCGTCACGCTGAACCCCACCGGACTGCCGCCGGAAATGCAGCGCGACACGATCGTATTCACGTCGGCCGAGGCGACCAATGGGCCGGTCAAGGTCCCGGTCGAGTACGAGATCGTTCAACCTGGTCTCTCGGTCACGCCGGCGTCTATCAATGCCACGGCTGAGACGAACGATCCGAAGAAGCAGCAGTTCGACCTGGCTGTCTCCAACTCGGGCGGCGGCAGCCTGGCCTGGTTCGCGACCGCGGACGCGCCGTGGATCTCGGTGAGCCCGCCCGCGGGAATTGCCCCCTCGACGCTGACCGTGACCATCGATCCGAAGGGGCTCGACGCCGGTACGCACAATGGCACCGTGACGGTCTCCTCGCCTGGAGCGGTGGGCAGCCCCTTCACCGTTCCCGTGCAGCTGGTGATCACGAGGAAGGCCTGCAATGAGATCTCGCTCAATCCCGACGAGACCCGGAACGGCACGCTCGACGCGAACGACTGCGAAGCGCCGCACCGTCCGGGGAGCTTTGCGAACTGGTACGGCCTTTCAGCGAACGCTGGCGAGGGGCTGTCCATCCGCATGACCGCTTCGTTCGACGCGTACCTGATCTTGGTCGATGCCGCCGGCAACGTGCTCGCCCAGAACGACGAGTGCCCGGGGGAATCGGGAACCTCCTGCATCATGAACTTCCCGATTACCTCGGACGGGCGGTACTTCATCGAGGCGACGAGTACGAACCCCGGCGCGAGTGGTCCATTGACGATCTCCGTCGCGCGCGAGCGCGCGCCCTCGGCCCCGCAGGACCTCCGCCAGTTCCGGGCAGATGGCGGCACCGCGATCGGCGTTGGGGGCACGACACCCGAAGACCAGGTCGTGTTCGGGGGCAAGGTCGACGATCCCAACCAGGGCGACGCCCGGCTCGAGGTCGAGCTGGAGCCGTTGGGAAGTCCGTTCACCGGCGCGGCGACGCACACCGGCGACTTCGTGGCGGTGAGCGGCGGAGGCACGCAGACGTCGGTTCGTGCCACCAATCTGACGAACAACACGGGATATCGCTGGCAGGTGCGCACCTGCGACCGCACCGGTCGCTGCAGCGCGTGGCTCCAGTTCGGCAATAACGCGGAAACTGATGCGGACTTCAGCGTCGCCATACCACCAGGCGGCAGCCCCCCGAGACAGTAGTAAGGGAAGGAGACCAGCCGTGAACCGATTGTTCGCCGTCGGCCTGACCGCCAGCGCGCTCCTCGTGCCCACCCTGGCGCGGGCCCAAAGCGCCACCGCCCTGCTGGATCAGGGCGTGCGCGCCTACTCCGTACGCGAATACGACGGTGGAGCGTGGCTGTTGCGCCGCGCCCTGGCCGTCGAGGGACCGAACGCGTTGGGTACGATCGATGCCGCGCGAGCGCTGATGTACCTCACGGCCACGGAAGTCGCTCGCAATCAGCGCGACTCCGCCCTGGCTGCGGCGCGCCGCTTGATCGTGCTCGACCCGCGTTACCGGCCGGATGCCCAGACCTTTCCCCCGCAGGTGATTGCGGTTTATCAGGAGGCCCGGCGCAGCGCGCCCAGCGTGTCGATCCGCGCGTTTGGCGACACGGCGATCAGGCCGGGATCCGACGCCTTCGTCGTGCGTCTCGGCGCAACGACAGCTCCGGAAGTGACTGCCACGGTGACCGGTGCGGACGGGCGGGTGGTGCGCACGCTGTTCAACGGGACCATCCGCGACAGCGTCGACCTCCGTTGGAACGGCCTCGACGGGTCCGGCAACGCGCCACCTGATGGACGCTATGCGATCGTGGTTACACCGCGTCGCAGCTCCGGAACGACGGGGGGGGCGGGGGGATCCTGGACGCTACGTCTGCCGCTCGAGCTGGCGCGCCCAGCCGTTGATACGACGCCACTACCCGCAGCGCCACCGGATTCGCTGTTCCGGCCTGAGCGCGGCGACACCAAAGGCGCCATGCGCGCGCTGGTTCCGGGGATCGTCGCAGGCGTGGCGATCGTCGTGCTCCCGAAAGTCGTCGCGAGCGGAGAGCAAGCGAGCAATGCGCGCCTGATCGTCGGCGGAACCGTGACGATCGCGGGGATCGCCGCATTTCTCGCACACCACCCCGGTCAGCGGTTGCCGGGCAACGAGCAGTACAATCGCAACCTGCGTGAGCAATACGAGCGGAACGCCGCCGAGATCGCGCGTCGGAACGCCGACCGTGTGCGCCAGGGCAAGATGATTATCCGGCCGGGCGCGCCGTCGCTCGTGACGAGGGACACGCCATGAAACGGCACATCGCGGCCGTCGCCCTGCTCGTGTGTGTCCTCGCGCTCCCCGCGGCCGCGCGCGCGCAGGGGAGGGGGATGCAATTCACGGTCGGGGGCGTAGGCGCGCAACAGACCGTGCAGAGTCACGTCGATCAGGTGACCGATCGCTTCACGGGACTGTTGCTGGGCGCCGAAGGATCGCTCGTGAGCGACCGCTTCGTCGTGCGGCTGCGCTATGGCGAGGGCCGGATCAATCCCAAAGCGGGGAGCAGCGCTGCGGCGCGGGACGTCGTGGAAGGCGAAGCGCTCTTTGGCTTGCGGGCCGTTCCATGGCTCACGCTCTGGGTCGGCCCCAGCGCGCGCGCGTATACGACGGGCGACGGCGACCAGCGCTGGCTCATCTGGACGGGACGCGCCACCGCACGAGGCACTTTGCTGCCGGCGCGCATGCAAACGTTCGTCGAGGTGTGGGGTGCGTTTTCAGGAAACGTCGGGACGCCGCCGCTGAAAGCGGGCGGCCGGGGAGCGTATGGAGGTCTGGAGGCGCGACTGGGTGAAGCGTCCGCCTGGTGGGGCCGGCTCGGCTATCGCATCGAATCACCGCACGCCGCTGGCCTGCGGGAGACGGTGGAGTCGCTGACGCTTTCTCTGCTGTACGGCTTGCCGCAGTAGTCCGCGATCTACGGGACTGGAGGCGCCGGCGGGCGAGCGGGTTGCCCGCGGCCCGGTGGCGGTCCATGCCGTGCCTGCGCGGCTACCGCGCGGGCGAGCCCCGCCGCCGCCTGCGCCGGTGGGACTCCCTTGCCCATCTCTGCCTGGACCCGTCCAGGAAGCGCGAGCAGCTCGGAGGCAGGTCGGCCCGCCTGTAGCGTCGCGCTCACGAGCGCGACGGCCTCCGCCCCCGGAACACCTAACGCCGCCAACGTCCCCGCAACGCGTAGCCCGGTAATCATCGCTGGGATTGGCGCGCCACTCTTCGCGAGCAGCGCGACATCGCGGCCGCTAAGTCCCGCGGTGAGCGCGAATCCGCCCGCGGCGATCGCAACGGTATCGGACCGCAGCGCCGACCCGCCTTCGCCCAGCGCGGCGGCAGCCGTATCCAGCTGCGCCGCGACGAGACGCACGGCGGCTCCGACGCGATCGGATGGAATCCCTTTCGCGCTTCCTTCAATCGCTTTCTGAATCAACGGATCGATTGGCAGACCGCGGGCCAATGCGGCTGTCCCGACGTCCACGACGATGCCAGCGACGTCGGGCGGTACGCGACCGGCGAGCCGCTCGGCAATTCCCTGTTGCAGGCCGAGCAACGCGAGTGGCAGCGCGAGAGCTGTGATCATCAGAGGGTCAGCACGCTGTTGCGGCGCCCAAAGCCGTCGTCCACGGCCGGCGCGGTGGGATCGGGGACCCAGCGTTCGCCATCCACCACAAAGACGTATTGATGTTGACCCGCGGGCAGCGTGATGGTCGCCGACCAGACGCCGTTTCCTCCGGCGCGGACCAGCGGCGTCGCGTGGGGATCCCACTGATTGAACGTACCGGCCACGCTGACCTGATGCGCGTCGGGCGCAGCGAGAACGAATCGGACCGTGACCGCAGCGCTATTCGGTGCGGTGTCGGACGCCGGCCAACCCAGCCAAACGACGAGCGCCGCCGCGATCGCCAGCGCGGGTGCGAGTACCCACGGCCGCCAAACGGAACGCTGCGGCACACGCACGAGCGCCCGCATGACGCGCTGGGGCACGGCGGGGAGCTCTACGAGAGAGCGGTCCACGGCGGCGAGCAATTGCAGCGCCTCTTCGCCCTGAGCGCGCAGCTCGGCCGGCAGGTCGGCGAGCGTGAGGTCGCCGTCCAGCAGCTGCTTCACCAAAGGATGAAATTCGCGCTCGCTCATGTGTGCTCTCGCAGTTGTTCGCGCAGCTTATCGTACGCCCGGTGCATCCGCATTTTCAGCGACGGGATCGACGTGCTCAACCGTTCCGCGATCTCGCCGTACGTCAGCCCTTCGACATGCTTCAGGACGAAGACCTCGCGCTGGTCCGCCGTCAACTCCATCAGCGCCAGCTGCAGCGCGCGGCGCCGTTCCGCGGTTTCGGTTCCGTCGTCCGTGCGATCAGCCGAGACCACGTCCTCGGCGGCTTCCAGCGGAGCCAGCGACCGCCGCTGGCGCTGCTCCGCAAAGCAACGGTTGCGGAGAATAAGGAAGAACCAACCGACAAACTTGTCGGGGTCCTTACACTGCGCCAACTGATCGTACGCGCGGACAAACGCGTCCTGCACGGCATCTTCGGCTGCGTCGATCGAGCCCAACATCCGCGCGGCGTAGCGCGCATAGCGGTCGCGATAGCGTTCCACCAGCTGTGCATAGCGCTCGCGGTCGCCCGCGAGCACGGCCCGAACGATCTCGCCATCCGCCGGCTCTGTTTCAGCGCGCAACCGATTCCTCCGCTAAAGAGTGGCGGCGCATGGGATTGGTAACGATTCTGGGGTGCATGGTGACCTGCGTTACCTCCGGCCCCCTCGGGGAATCTTTACCACGTCATGTCAGCGATGCTAGAGCCTCAACCCCCAATCGTCGCCGATGCCGTCCTGATGAACCGACTGGCGCGCCGAGACTCCACCGCGTTGGTTGAGCTCGAGCGCCGGCATCGTGCCTCGCTGTACGCGCAAGCATACAGCGTCCTCATGGATGCCGTATCGGCCGACCGAGTGGTGCGCGAGTCATTCTCGCAGCTATGGTTTGCGACCGTGAACTACACGGGAAGCCGCACTCCTTGGGCCCTGCTCCGAGACATGACCAGAGAGCTCGCGCGCGCCGAACGGGCGTTGCGTGAGTCACCGAACACACGGAGGAAAGAATGGTGAAGCGAATTTTCATGTTGGGGCCGGCGCTGCTGGTCCCCACGCTGCTCGCGGCGCAGACGCCGAAAGTGGCGGCTCCCAATGACCACGCATCGGACGTGGCGAAGGCGAAAGTTGCCGCCGCCATGGCCCGGCGCGCGACCCATGTGCGCGGTGAGGCAGTCGGCCTTGATAACCGGCCAGTGACGCCTGCCACGCCCGCGGTTCGGGCAACGCGTGCCACGCCGGCCGTACCGAATCCCGACGGCGGAGCCGCGACGCGGGCTATCCCCGCCGTCCCAGCGACACCGGCCGTACCTGCAAGTCCGTCCAACAGACCCGATAACCCGGGAGCGGGACACAGCCGGCGCCCGTAATCCGAGCAGCGCGGTCTTTGGCCTGTATCTTACCGGTCCCATGAAAGTGGGACCGGTTTTTTTTCTGCTTGCGTTCGCGGCCCTGCCCCCGACGCTCCTCGCCCAAGATCAGGCATCCCTGGGTATTGGAGCCGGTCTCGTTCGCTATTCAGGCGGCTCCAGCTTCAGCGCGTTCACCGCGGCCCCCGCCGTCCAGCATCTCACGTCGTCGACATATCTCGGAGCAAGCGGAGCGGTATCGCTGCTTGATAGTAGCGTATGGGCGAGCCAGGGCCGGGCCGAGCTGTGGGCCGCGCTTTCGCGTCGCCCCACGGGGACACGCTTGGCGGTGAGCGCCGTCCTGGCCGCGAGCTCGCGCTCCGACGGAGTCGCGGCCGCCTCGGCAACGGGGTTGCTGGAAACGGTCTGGAGTACGTCGGGCGTGCACGGAGGCGGCGGTGCGGCGCTCGGAGCCGGTCATGTCACGGGTCTCATCGAAGGCGTATCCGGTGTGGGCGCGTTGCGCGTGCGGGCGCGAACATGGTGGCAACTGAGGACCGGCGCCGCCCAATTCTCACTCGGCGCCGAAGGGACGCGGTTTCTTGGCGCGTGGTATACGGATGTCGTCGGCGGCGTGACGGTCGATCACAACCGGATCGTGGGATCGCTCTGGCTGAGCGGCCGTCTGAGCGGAACGTACGGCTCGACCGGTGCGGCGAGCGCCACGCTGCAGTACTTCCTCACCCCTTTCATTGCCCTCGAAGCGTCGGGCGGCAATTACCTCCGCGATCCGTTTCAGGGACTGCCGCAAGCAGGCTACGGCGCTGCGGGAATTCGGCTGTATGCGACCCGGCGCGCGCTGAAGACAGCCCAGCCCGAGAGCGCCGAACCTCGCCCGCTGGCACCGCTCGTTGCGCAGCACCGCGGTGGCGACACCGTCGTCGTGCGGTTCCGGATGCCCGCGGCGCAGTCGGTCGCGATCGCGGGGAATTGGAATGCGTGGACGCCCGCGCCGCTGCAGGGACTCGGCGACGACATTTGGGAGGCGGCCCTGCTACTGGGTCCCGGCACCTACTACTTCAACCTGGTAGTCGATGGGCGAGAATGGGTTGTACCGGCCGGAGTGGCGGTGATTTCCGACGGGCTGGGTGGCATGCTGGCGATCCTGAACGTGCTGTGACTTGACGATTGCGGTCCAATTCCGTACCGTGGCGGCGGCAGGTGGGGCTCGGCTGACGCTGTCCTCTCTCTCGAGGGGGTGCCACGATGGGGAAGATCAACATGCAGAAAGTGCTGATTGGCGGCGTGATCGCCGGAGTTGTTCTGAACCTCGTCGATTTCGTGCTGTACGGAGTCGTGCTGAAGGACCAAATGGCGGCGGCCATGACGGCACTGGGGAAACAGCCGATGACCAATGCCCAAATGCCGTGGTTCATCTTTCTTGACTTGGTTGCAGGTGTCTTCCTGGTCTGGTTGTACGCCGCGGTGCGGCCGCGCTATGGCGCCGGTCCCGCTACGGCGGCGAAAGCGGGCCTGGCTGGCTGGTTCCTCGGCAGCTTGCTGGTCACGCTATTCATGTGGCCGATGCATCTGATGCCACAGAACATCATGATCCTGACGACGGTCGTGGCGCTGGTGCAATGGCCACTCGCCACCGTCATCGGCGCCAAGTTCTACACGGAAGGCGCCGGGGCGGGAGCGGGCATGGGTGCGGGGATGGGCGCCCGAATGTAGCCGCAGATCCTGCGGATCCTCGCAGATCCCTGAACAAAACCGCCGGGCGGCGAGCTGCCGTCCGGCGGTTGTGTTTTCGGAGAGGAGTGCGCTCAGTAATCGAACCGCAGATTCACCCCCACCGTTCGCGGTTGGTTGGTCAGGAACCCCACGCGAGCGCGCGTGCCGCGCTCACGGTCGAGCGCGAGGAACGCCCGCTCATCCGTTAGGTTATTGGCGAAGAGCGCAACTTCCCAACTGCTCCGTCTCAATCCAACGCGGAGGTTGACCAGCGTGTACGCCGGCAGCTCCGGATTGAAGGTGAAGAGGCTGTCGCTCAGTGGCCCGCCGATGGTCGCTCCGCCGTCCTCCGCGAACTTGTTCATGTCGACTATGCCGAAGGGACAGGAACTAACTCCCGTCCCACAGACGCCGACGCCTTGGTCATTGATGGCGGTGAACCGCGAGCCGACGTGCTGGAAGCTACCGGTGATCGACACGCGCGACCCCTGCGTGACGTCCCACCCATATGTGAGCGCGCCGGTCAACTGGATCTTTGGCACGCTGGGCAGGCGATTACCCGACCGGATGCCCGATATCACATCGTTGTTCCCCGACGTGTCGCTGGACTCCAGCTTGGAGTCATTGACAGCGGCCGAGAGCGAGAAATCCACGTGCTCATCCGGCGCCGCGTTGACCTCCAATTCCAACCCCTGGCTGCGGGCCTTGGGCGCGTTGAAGACCAGCCGGGAGGAACATGATCCCGCAGTCACGTTTAATTGGAGGTTTTGGATATCCATGTAAAACGCGGACACATTGATGCTGCCGCGGCCACCGAACAGCTGCGACTTCACCCCTGCTTCGTAATTCCACACCGTTTGATCTTCCCATGAATTGCGGCCGAAAAACGTGGCCGAGTCCGCTGGTGTGCAGGCCGGTAGGTTCAGCGGATCGTTGATTCCTCCCAAGCGGAACCCACGTGAGGCCTGCGCGTTCACCGTCACTCCGTCTGATACCTTGTAACTCGCGATGAAGCGCGGCACCACGCCGTCCGCTTTAGTGGAGTTGGTGTCCGTAACCAGCGAATCGCCGGTGAAATCGTTGGTGAAAATTCCATCGAATATCAGCCCGCGGTCCTCTGTGAAGTTGTAATAGCGCAGGCCGGCGGTGAGGTCGAGCTTCGGAGTGACCGAGTACGTCGCTTCGCCGAACAACGCGCCTTGCTTGAGGTCGTTGTGGAGGTCGGACCAGAAGAGGTGATCCTTGGGAGCCCGCAGTCCCCGGGTAAACCCATCGGGCGCGCCCAGGATTGGCGCCGCGGCGGTGTCAAACCCGATATCACTGAGGTCTTGGCCGTAGTCGCGCGTGTTGTTGCTGTAGAAACCGCCGACGACCCAACGGAGGCCACTTGCGGCGCCGGACAGACGCACCTCCTGCGTCCAGACCTTCGAGAGCGTGGCGTCGTCGAGCGGCGAGTCGAGGGTATAAATCGATTCCGGAAGGCCGATCGTGCCGCCCGTGACGCTCGACGTCAGCGCCGTTGCGTCTCGAACCACCAGGATATCACGGTGCGTGTACGAGGTGATCGAGGTCAGCTTCATTATCCCAAGGTTGACCTGCAGATTCACATCAGCGAGCAGGAACTTGTCGGTGAAGGGTTCACGGATCTGCGTGAACTGCTCCCGCTTGCCCAGCGTAATCGAGTCTCGCGTGGTTGTGTACGGGTTGGCCAGAATGTTGAAGGCATCAATTCGATTCCAGCCGTCCGCCTTCACCTGCTGATAGACCACGCGCGGAGTGATGTTGAATCGCTCATTCGGTTCGATACGAAGTGCCGCGCGTAGGCCGGCCCGGTCCGTGCCGTTGACGTTGTCGTTGACCCGAAGCGTCGGCTGTACGGCATCCATGTAGCCGCCGGTGCGCGTGCTGTAACCCACGATGCGGAAAGCGCTCTTATCGCCGAGCGGCGCGTTGAACCCGAGCTTCGCGGTACTGCCGGGGTCTCCGCCATCGATCCAATTCATCCCGACTTCGCCGAATGTGTTGCTCACGCCGACGTCGGGCTGATTGCTGATGTATCGCACCGTGCCCGACACCGAGCCGGCGCCGAACAGCGTGCCCTGCGGGCCGCGCAG
>DASYTD010000028.1:0-10554 GCA_036002655.1 Gemmatimonadales bacterium | reverse complement strand
GCCGATCTACTTCTCACGCACCGTCGGGCTGTATGGCGATCAGTTCGGATTCACGGGCCGGCTCGAGGGCCACGGCTTCGCGCGGCTGCTGCGCGAGCACGAGCTCGTGCCGTCGGACAGCATCAAGGGCATTCAATCGCTGGGCTACGTAAACGTGCCGCGCACCACCGCACTGATGTTCGAGGTGTACCATGCCGACGCCGCCGCGCGCCCGCGGCCGCGCGGCTGGGTGGACAAGCCGTCGGAAGGAATCCTGTCGCTGTACGGGTTGACGTACTACACGATGGCGCAGGAGCTCCAGGGATCGCAGAGCGCGCTGGCCGCGCGCGCGCAGCAAATCGCGCAGGCGGTTTTCCGCAATACGGAAACGATGCTGCAGCCGTTGCCGGAGCGGCCCGTCCGCTAGGGGGTCTGTACCGGCTTCGCGGCCGCGGTAGACTCGGCGCCCGTCGGTGCGCCACGGCGGCGTTGGACGAGCTGCGCCATCACTTTCGCGCCGGGGAACAACCGCTCCAGCCCCCCGACGACGACCGAGTCGCCGCCCTCCACAGCACCGCCCTGCACCTCCGCCCACCCCGCGGTGCGCACGCCGAGGGTAATCTGGCGGCGGTCGGCTTTCCCTTCTTTCACAACCCAGACGAAGGTCGAGCCCTGGAGCGGCAATACCGCGTCTTCGGGCACGATCACCGCGTTAGGCCGGATATTCGTGGCGAGCCGCACTTCGATGAACATGCCGGCCTGAAGTCGGCGCTCGGGATTCGGAACGCGTGCCTTGACCGTGATCGTGCGCGCCGGCAGCTCGACCACCGGATCCACGAAGACCACCTCGCCCGAAAAGTTCTTGCCGGGAAGCGCGGCGACCTGGAAGCTGACCAGCTGGCCCCGGCGCAACCGGTCGGCGTAGCGCTCTGGCACTTGGAAGACGGCCTGCTGGGGGTTCACCGACTGGAGCGAGATCAGCGGCGTCTGGTTGCTGACGTAGGTCCCGAGGCTCACGAGCCGGCGGCCCGCGATTCCGCCGAACGGCGCGCGCACGACCGTGCGATCGAGCCGCGTCTTGAGCAGATCGTAGTTCGCGTCTGCTCCCTGGGACTTGGCTTGGGCCTGCTCCAAATCGGACGTTGAAGAGGCATTCTGTGCCATGAGTTGCTTCGTGCGCTCCAATGCGTGTCGAGCCATCTGACGGTCGGCTTCCGCCTGGGCGACCTGGGCCTTCAGCTCGGCGTCGTCCACTTTGAAGAGCGGCGTCCCGGTGGCGACCATTTGCCCTTCCCGCACCAGGATCTCCACGATCCGGCCGGAGACTTCGGGCCGCAGCTCGATGGACTGCACCGCCTCGATCTGGCCGCTCGCCTGAATGGCGTCAACGACCGTGTCGCGGATCGCACTGGCGACCTCGACGGGCATGGGCGGCGGTCCACTGCCTCCGGGAGCCGCGGACTTGGCCTTGTTGCACGCGGCTGCGAGGACGACCAGCACAGCGAGTGAACGGAGGGATGGCGACATCACGGGTTTCCTTTACCGGAAAAGAGTCTCTTGCCGAGGATGCTCTCGAGCCCGGCGAGCGCGAGCCGCGTTCCGTAGCGGGCCACGACGAGATCGGCCTCTGCTTGCGACAGGTTCACTTCGGCGTCCAGCAAATCGAGAATCGTGGTGGCGCCGCTCGAGTACCGGGTCTGCTGCACGCGGAAGCTTTCGCGTGCGACGGTGAGTCCCTCCACCGCCAGTTCCGCGGACGCGCGCGCCGTCACGTAGCGGTCGTAGGCGGCGGTCACGTCGCGCTGCACGGCGCGGTCCATGTCCTCGCGGAATGCCCGCGCCACATCACGGTTGACGCGAGCGCGCGACAGCGCCAGCTCGCGCTGACCGTTGTTCCAGATCGGGAGCGACACGCCGAGCACGAACGACGTCTGCTTGAAGGCGTTGGGATAAAACATCGTGTCGGCCGCGAACGCGCTGAACGTGAGCGTCGCGCGCGGCAGGTACGCGCCGAGCGCGCCGCGAAATATGGCGCTGGCCGCGCGCTCCCGGGCGGCCGCGATGCGGTATTGTGGTCCCTGCACCGCCGCCTGGCTGATCGCATCCGCCAGCGACAGCGGCAGCTCCGGCATCTGGGTGGTGTCCAGCGGCGCGGCATCGACGGGCCCGGCGACACCCACGCGGCGGCCCAGCTGGAGCCGGGCGACCCGCACGACGGACTGCTGCACGAGCTGGAGCACCTGGGCGCGTGTCATTTCGAGGCGCAGGTTGAGCGAGTCGGTGGACACGGCGGCACCCGAGACCACGCGCGCCCGGGCGATGCCGAGCTGCTCGCGCGCGCGGCGCAGTCGCTCGCTGGCTACGCGGTCGAGCTCCGCCCCGGCCAACACCGCGTAATAGGTTGACTCGGTCTGCATCGCGGTGTTGAAGCGCGCCGCCAGCTCGCCCGCATGCGCGCTGTCGAGCCCCGCCGCCGAGCGCGACAGCTCCGCGATCTTTTGCCCGCCGGTAAACACATCGTAGCTCGCGGTCAGTTGAGCGGCGACCAACTTGCGGAGCGGTACGACCGAAAACCCCGGCGGATTCTGCCACTGCAGGGTCGTGCCTACCGTGATGGACGGCAGCACGAACACGGCAAATGCGTTGCGCCGCGCCCACACCGCGTTGTCCACCTGGCCGAGCGCGGCGACATAGTTGGGATCGAGCTGTGCCGCGCGCTGCAACGCTTCCGTGAGCGTGACCTGCGGCAACGAATCCGTCGTCTGTGGAGACACCATTCCCTGCAGGGCGAGCAGCAATGCCAACATCAGTCGCCCTCCCCTGGGAGCGGCACCAGCACCTCACGCCGTGCCCGCCGGCGCTCGAGGAAGCCGTCGAATACGACGTACGCCACCGGCACGAGAAACAGCGTGAGGAACGTCGAGAACGCGATGCCGCCCACGATCGCGTAGCCCAGCGGACGGCGGCTGGTTGACCCGGCGCCGAGCCCATACGCGATCGGAATCGCCCCCATGATCGTGCACACGCTGGTCATGAGAATCGGGCGCAGCCGGATGCGGCCCGATTCGAGCATGGCGTCGATCGTCGAGAGCCCGCGCTCCTTGAGCTGGTTCGCGTACTCGACGAGCAGAATCGAGTTCTTCGTCACCAGGCCGATCAGCAGAATCATCCCGATCTGGCTGTACAAGTTGATTGTGCCGCCAGGGCTGCCCAGCCGCGCCACAATCCACAACAGCAGCAGCGCGCCGGTAACGGCCAGAGGCACAGCGAGCAGAACGGTGAACGGGTGCAGCAGCGACTCGAACTGCGATGCCAGCACCATGAACACGACGACGAGCGCGAGAATGAAGACGAACATCAGCGACGAGCCGCTCTCGGAAAACTCGCGCAACTCGCCAGCGTACGCCGTCGTGCTCCCGGGTGGGAGCACCTGCGCCGCCGCTGCTTTCAGCGAATCGGCGGCGTCGCCCAGCGTGAAGGGCGGGATCACGTCGCCTGACAGCGTGAACGAACGGACGCGATTGTAGTGCAACAGACTTTGGGGGCCCACGCCCTCGTTGACGGTCGCGATGGCCGAGAGCTGCACCAGATTCCCTTCCTTGCCGCGCAGGTAGATCCCCGTCATGTCGTCGGGGGTCGCCCGTGCCTCCGGACTGAGCCGCGCGATCACGTCGTACTGCTTGTTGTTGCGCGTGAACGTGCTGACCCGGCGCCCGCCGAGCAGCGTCTGGAGCGCGCCCGCGACATCCCGCACCGGCACGCCCAAATCTTCGGCGCGGTCACGATCGAAGTTCACGGTCAACTCTGGTTTGTTGACCTTGAGATCGATTTGCAGGTTCGTCAGCCCCTTGATCTGGCTCACACGGCCATAGAACGCGCCCATCGCCGCCTGCAGCTTGTCGAAGTCGGGGTTTTGCACCACGAACTGGACTCCGCCCCCGAAGCCGCCGCCGATGGCCGGCGGATTCTGCGCGAACGCAAACACCCCTTGGACCATGAAGAACTGGGGCTGCACCTCGTTGATCACGTCCTGCACACGGCGCTTGCGATCGCTCCAGTCGGTGAGGCGGGTGAAGATGACGCCGAAGTTCACACCGCGGAATCCAATGACGCTGAAGTAGCCCTCGACGTCCTTGGTGCGCGCGATGATCTCTTCCACGCGCCGCTGGTACTCGTCGGTGTACTGCAGCGAGGCGCCCTCGGGAGCGATGATGTACGTTATGAAGTAGCCGCGGTCCTCGGCGGGGATGAACTCCCGCTTGAGTCCGTACTTGAAGAGGCCGGCGGCGACCAGGACCGTGACCACCGCCGCAATTCCGATGATGCCGCGGTGCCCGAGCGCCCAGCGCAGCCCGCGGCCATACCGCTCCGCCAGCGCCTCGAAGCCACGCTCAAAGACCTGGAAGAGACGCCCGTGCTTCTTCGTCACCCGCAGAATCTTGGCGGACAGCATCGGGGTCAGCGTCAGTGCCACGAAGCCGGAGATCACGACCGCGCCGGCGACGGCGATGCCGAACTCGTTGAACAGCCGGCCGGTATTCCCCTGGAGGAACGCCAGTGGCGTGAACACCGCCACCAGCGTGATGGTCGTGGCGATCACGGCGAACGCGATTTCCCGCGTGCCGTTCACCGCCGCGGTTTCGGGATCTTCTCCTAACTCCTCCTGGTGCCGGTAGGCGTTCTCGAGCACGATGATCGCGTCGTCCACCACGATACCGATGGCGAGAATCAGCGCGAGCAGCGTCAGGTTGTTGATCGAGAATCCCAGGAAATACATGATCGCGAACGTCGTCACGATGGACGTCGGAATCGCGAGGCCCGGAATGATCGTCGCCCTGAGGCTTCGCAGGAACACGAAGATGATCAGGATCACGAGGATCGCGGCGATCACCAGCGTTTCCTGCGCTTCTTTGATGGACCGCGTGACGAAGACCGACTGATCGAACGCCGGAATCAGGTCGACGCCCGGTGGCAACGCTTCCTTGATGCCGGGCAGGGCGCTCTGAATCGCGCTCGCGACTTGGATCAGGTTGGCCTTGGACTGGCGCACCACACCGACGGCGACCGCCGGAACGCCTTTGTAGCGCAGCACGCTGCGCTCATCTTCGGCCCCGAGCTCGACCCGCGCGATGTCCTTGAGCTTCACCAAGCGGCCGTTCTGATTGGCCACGGTCAGCTCCGCAAATTCTTGCGGGGTTTTGAGCTCGCCGAGCGAGCGCACGCTGAACTCCCGGCGCACCGACTCGATGCGCCCGGCCGGAATCTCGACGTTGCGCGAGCGAATCGCGCTCTCGACGTCCTGCACCGTGAGACCGCGCGCCGACATGGCCGAGGCGGACAGCCACACGCGCATCGAGAAGCGCCGCTCGCCGAAGA
Organism: Gemmatimonadales bacterium; assembly: GCA_036002655.1. Lineage (GTDB taxonomy): Bacteria > Gemmatimonadota > Gemmatimonadetes > Gemmatimonadales > GWC2-71-9 > 20CM-2-65-7. The sequence continues at coordinate 5,199 of DASYTD010000028.1, read as the reverse complement.
TGAGCGCCTGGCCCACGCCCGGCAGGCTTTGCAGCCGGGTCTTCACGATCCGATCGCCGATGTCGGAGAGCTGCAGCAAGTCGTAGTTCTGCGCCGTCAGCGCCAGCCAATAGAATGGAAAGGCGTCGGCTTCTTGCTTGGCGACGACGGGCTCCTGGATATCCTCCGGCAGCCGGCCCCGCGCGCGCGACACCTTGTCGCGCACGTCCTGCGCGGCCTCTTCGACTCTGCGCGAGAGATAAAACTCGAGCGTGATGTTCGAGACCTGCTCGGCACTCGAGCTCGTGAGCGTGCGCAGGCCCGGAATCGTCGAGAGCTCTTCCTCGAGGATGTCCGTCACCGCCGATTCCACCACCCGCGGGTTCGCGCCGGGGAGCACGGTGGTCACCGACACGACGGGGGGATCGATGTCGGGGAACTCGCGGACCGAGAGAAGGCGATAGCCGATTACGCCGAACAGGACGAGCGCCGCGCTCATCATGCTGGCCAGCACCGGCCGGCGGATGGAAATGTCGGACAGTTTCATATGCTCAATTCTTCCTAGGAAAGTGAACCGGCCGGACAGTTCTCAACGTAACGGGACCTTGCACGCGCTGGTTCCAAGGTGTTTCCACTGGTACGTCGAAAAAGAACGCGGGAAATCGACATGGGCGGTCCCGTTTTTGTTCGAACTAGGGGACCCGAAGGTATACCGAAGCCAAAACGTTCGCAAGAGAGACTAGGTTACAGCGTCTGGGAGGGCTGGCCGAATGGCTAAGGCACCGGTCTTGAAAACCGGCGGGCGCAAGCCCTTACAGGTTCGAATCCTGTGCCCTCCGTGACTCAACCCTCCGATTCGGAGGCACTGGATGACCGCCGTTTTTGCCTTGCTGCTCGCCGTCTCCACCGCACACCAGACTCCCTACGATAGCGTCTTCGACCAGCTCAAGAGCCTCGCGCCGCGGCACGATGCGGCCGCGCCGGTGCGCGGGGCGGTGCTGCGGCGCGATGTGATGGAGCTGCGGCTCGATTCGGGCTCGGCCTTTCTCCTGACGCCGGTGGCCGGGCGGACGATCGGCATCGCATTCGTTGGGAAGGGATCGCTGTCGTTCGTCCCGCCCCTCTTGGTCGAGCAGTACAACCTGAAGCGGGTCCTTGGCGATTCCACGATCAATGGGCCGATCACGTCCGCCGTTTTCATCTTCGCGGACTCGACGCAGGCGGAGCTCTCCCGGTCGTTGACGTTCGAGGGCGCCAAAGGCGCGGCCGACCCCGGTGGCGCGGTGGGGGACGCGCTCGATTACCTCGTGGAGAACCGCAGCCGCAGCGTCGACCCCGGTCTCATGACGGCGCTGCTCAATCAGACCACCACCGGGTATTTCGCCGCCTACATCGAGCGCAAGCGCGGCGAAAGCGTGATGATCAAGTTCGATCCGACGGAAGCGGAGGAGGTCATACTGTCCCGGCGCGGTCACATGCAAAGACAGCGTACCGAGACCGTGTGCCAATTCCAGCGGGGCGAGGATCTCATCCGCGGGGTGAGTGTCGCGAGTAAGCAACCCGAGCCCCTGGCCGTCACCGCGTACGATATCGACGCGACGATCGAGGGAAACTATAAATTCTCGGCGCGCGCGACCCTCCGATTCACCGGGCGCCGCGACCTGCAACGCTGGGCCATGCTGCTGCTGTACGAGGAGCTCGACGTCGATTCGGTCACGAGCGCCGGGCAGCCGCTGGCGTTCTTCCGCCGCGACCATGCCGCGCCGCTGTGGGTGCGATTCCCCAACCCCGTCGGGCCGGGGGACACGATCGACGTGCGCGTCGTCTATCACGGCCCACTGATCGGCTTCGGCTCGGTGCTGGACGAGTTTCTGCCTCCCTGGTCGAATCCGATCCGCCGCGAAATCACGCCCATGTTGGATGGCTGGGCGTTCATCAAGTCGGACGGGATGTGGTATCCCCGCTACAGCTTCGAGCAGAAAGCCACGATGCAGCTCACGTATCACACGCCGCGAGACATGCAGTTCGCGAGCATCGGGCGGCTGTTGGATTCGGTCACCAACGGGAAGGTGAGGACGACGTCCTGGGTCAGCGAGTTCCCCACCAATCTGGCAGCGTTCAACATCGGCAAGTTCGATCAGTTCGAGATTCGCGATCCGCGCATCCCGCCCGTGACGGTGCACGTCAACGCCGAGGCGCACCAGGTCATCCGGCGGCTGTTTCCGCACGGCGGCCGTCCGGAGGAGAGTGTCGGCGCCGACATCGCCAACAGCCTGGCGTTCTTCACGCGCGTATTCGGCCCGCCGCTGTTTGAACACTACTACGCGACGGAGATCCCGTACACCCATGGGGTGTCGTTTCCGGGGCTGATTCAGCTCTCGTGGACGACCTACATCGGCTGGGCGACGCAAGGTGACGACGAAAGCTTCCGCGCGCATGAAATGGCGCATCAATGGTGGTACTACGGCGTGGAGCCCGCGAGCTACCGCGACGCGTGGCTCTCCGAAGGGTTCGCCGAGTTTGCCGGCCTCTGGTACATGCAGATCATCCTGAACGACAACGGGAAGTACCTGAAGAAGCTGCGCGAGTCGCGCCAGGAGATCCGCCGCCAGCGCGCCAAGGCCGCACCGATCGGGCTCGGCACGCGCGCGCTCGAGAGCTGGCGCGGGGGCTACGGGCTCATCACCTATGAAAAAGGCGCCTGGGTCCTGCACATGCTGCGCAACATGATGCTCGATGTGCGCACCATGAGCGAGGACCGCTTCCAGGCGATGATGCGCGACTTTTACCAGACGTATCGCGGCAAGCGCGCCTCGACGCTCGATTTCCAGCACGTGGTCGAACGCCACTTCGGTCAGCCCATGGACTGGTTCTTCGACCAATGGGTCTATGGCACGGCGGTGCCGACCTACACCCTCTCTTGGAATCCAGAGCCGGATAGCAGCGGCTACGCGGTCCGCGTGCGCGTGCGGCAAAGCGAGGTGCCGGAAACGTTCGGGATGTATGTGCCGATCTTGATCAAATTCGAGCGCGGAGAGGCGCTCGTCCGCATGCTGGTGCGCGGTCCGACCACGGAGGCCGTGATCCGTCTGCCGGCGGAGCCAAAAGAGCTGCAACTCAATGCGCTGGAATCCGTACTCGCCGAAGTCAAGACCGAAGCGTGGAGAAATTGATGACGGGAAAGCGCGAGATGACGTTCCTGCTCGCCGGCGTTGAGCGCCGTGTGCTCCTCTGGCTCGCCGAGCGCGTCCCGCGCACCATTCGGTCCAATCACCTCACCGCGCTCGGCGTGATCGGCGCCGTCGGCGCCGGTGCGGCCTACGCCCTCACGACGTACGACCACCGGTGGCTGTGGATGGCCAGCCTCATGCTCGTCGTGAATTGGCTCGGCGACAGCCTCGACGGCACGCTGGCGCGCGTGCGCGGGACCCAGCGCCCCAAGTATGGCTACTATCTCGACCATGTCGTAGATGCCTTCTCGACAGCCGTCATCGGGCTCGGGATCGGACTCTCCCCTTACGTCCACCTCGGCCTCGCGCTCGGGATCGTCGTCGTCTATCTCGCGCTGTCCATCAACGTCTATCTCGAATCCACCGTCTTCGGCGTGTTCAAGATTTCGTACGGCCGCCTCGGGCCGACCGAGGTACGGCTGATGCTCATTTTGCTCAACACCGCCGCATTCATCACCGCGGGATGGCCCTCGCCGCTGCCGGTGCCGATCAGCGTCGTCGCGAACTGGACGCTCGGGGTGTTGCTGGCGGGGATGGTGGCGCTGTTCGTCGGACGGTTCGCGCGCAATCTCTACCGGCTCGCCAAGCTCGAACCGCAACGGTTCCGCTGGTGGGAGCAAAGACCGTAGAGAAGAGGAAGCATGCGGATTGCCGCAGTGGCAGTGGCAGCACTCGTGACTGTTGGACCCTTCGCTCCGCCTGCGGTCCCGGCGCAGACCGTCCGGGGACAACTGGTTGACAGCATCAGTCGGTCGCCGCTCTACGGCGCATTTCTCACCTTGATCGACCACCAGGGCGTGGAGCGCGCGCGCGCCATCACCGACCAGGCGGGCCGTTACGTCCTGATTGCCCCGACAACCGGCGTGTATCGCGTGCGCTCCAAACGCATCGGCTTTCGGCCCTACCTGTCCGCCCCGTTGACGTTGCGAGCGGGCGAATCCCTGACGTTCAACGCCGCGATCGATCCGATCCCGATTGCGCTCGAGCAGGTCGTGGTCGCCGGCGAGCGGCAATGCGACATCGAAGCCGGCGCGTCGGTCGCCGCGCTCTGGGAAGAAGTGCGCGAAGCGCTGGCCGCGGTGGCGTGGAGCGCGCGCTCGCCGGGCTATTGGTACGACATCACGAATTTCCAGCGCGAGCTGACTCCGGGCGGGCGGCGTCAAGGTGAAGACTCGACGTGGACTGAGACCAGTTACCAGCCGGTCCCCTTCCGCAGCGTGCCGGCCGAGTCGCTCGAGATAGAGGGCTTCGTCGTCGTGGAGGAGGCGGGGTGGACGTACCACGGGCCCGATGCCGACGTGTTGCTCAGCGAACCGTTCCTGCGGACGCATTGCTTCGAAACGAGGATCGGGCGGGGCGAGACACAGGGCCTCGTAGGACTCGCCTTCTCTCCGGCGCGCGGGCGCAAGCTTCCGGACGTCGCGGGCACGTTGTGGGTGGATCGGCAGACGGCCGAGCTGCGGCATCTCGACTTTCATTTCACGAACCTGCCGCAGCGCGTCGTGGAACCGCGCGCCGGCGGGCACATCGAGTTCATGCGGCTGCCGACGGGCGCCTGGATCGTGCGCGAGTGGCGGCTGCTGATGCCGCTCGCCGCGATCCGGCGCGCGCCGAACATCGCGGAGCCGATGCCGGAAGTCGTGGCGCTGCGGGAAAGCGGCGCGCGCGCCGATCAGATCAAGACCAGCACCGGAACCGTGGTGTATCGCTCGGCATACGCCGAATCGCGCTTGGTCGCAGCAGGCGCAGCTCCATCGGCACGGCGGCGGTTTGGGCGGACGCGGCGGCGGGCCAGGCGAGGAGCAGGAGGGAGAGAGCCCGGCGGATGCTGTTCACAAACGGAAGAGTCCTACAGAAAACTGAAATGAGCTGACCAACGGAGCAGCAGCACGCGGCCGGGCTCGGATGGACGCCCGGCCCGTGCGCACCGCCCTACGACTCCACGATGCTCAGCTTCAGACCAGCTTCCGTCGCCATCGCCATGGCGCGC
>DASYTD010000027.1:0-6365 GCA_036002655.1 Gemmatimonadales bacterium | reverse complement strand
AGCGCGTTCACGACGGAGACGCCGACGCCGTGCAACCCGCCCGATACCTTGTAGCTGCTCTTGTCGAATTTGCCGCCGGCGTGCAGCACGGTGAGCGCGACTTCGACGCCCGGTTTCTTCTCCGTCTTGTGAATGTCGACGGGAATGCCGCGGCCGTTGTCGACAACGGTGATCGCATTGTCGGCGTGAATCGTGACAGAGATCTCCGTGCAATAGCCGGCCAGCGCTTCGTCCACGGAGTTGTCCACCACCTCGTACACGAGATGGTGCAGTCCCCGTGCCGACACCGAGCCGATGTACATCGCGGGCCGGCGACGCACCGCTTCCAGACCCTTCAGGACCTGGATGGAATCGGCCTGATAGCCGCCGTTGCTTTTGTCCTTGGGCGGTGCGGCGGGTTTCTTCTTGGGCATCAAATTCCTAACGTGAAAGGAGCCAGCGTATTGTCTTAATGCGGCCCGCGCCTCGCCCCGCGTTGACGCGGGCGATGATGTCGGGTGTCATGAGCTGCAGCTCGTTCATCCACGAGCTCGTCGCGACGCGCACGAACAGCACGCCATCCGGCGTGATGCTCTCGGGAGTCGCGACGGCGGCAATCTGTGGACCCACCAGACCCGGCCAGTCGGGAATCATCTGTGCCTGCCCAACACGGCGCGCCAAACCGGTGCGCTTCAGGTACCCCTCGAGCGCTTCGGCGACGGCGACGGGACGGCTCTTTGGGGGGCGTTCCGAGCGGTCGGTCACAGCCCTAAAAATATGCGGAAGTCATTGTCCTGTCAAGAGTTAAGGCAGCGGCGGAAGTTACTGTACGACCACGACGTAGGTGTCGCGTTGGACCTCAAAACCGGAGATATCGCGGGCCCGAAAGGTGAGCGGAATCTGCGTACCAGGCGTCCGTCCCGCCCCCACGGTAAAGCGGTAGCGGGTGCTGAACACGCGGTCGAATCCGCCGTTCACACCCGCTTCCACGGTCTCCAGGGTGACCCACACCGAGTCGATACCGTCAGGGTCCTCGGTGCGGACATTGCCGGCCACCGTGTCAGTCCGGCTGGTGGTGACCCGCGGGTCGTCGATCGTAAACGTGATCTGAGGAGGGCCGGGACGGTGTCGTTCGCCGAGACACGCCGCGGCGAGCAGCAGGGTCAGCGCCCCTGAAATTTGGCGGATCGTTTTTCGAGAAATGCGGTCAGTCCTTCCTTCATGTCCTCGGTCGCGGCCAAAAGGCCGAAATGATTCGCCTCGAGCAGCAAACCTTCGTCGAGACTCATTTCGTAACCCTGATCGATCGCTTCCATCGCGAGGCGCACCGCCAACGGGCCCATCGCGAGGATACCCCGCATCATCTGCTCCGATTCCGCGAGCAAGTCCGCGGCGGGCACCACCTTGTTCACGAGCCCGATCCGGTAGGCCTCCTGCGCGTCGATCATTTCCCCGGTCAGAATCAACTGCATGGCCACGCCTTTGCCAACGAGACGCGGCAGCCGTTGGGTGCCGCCGTATCCGGGCGCGATGCCCAGCTTCACTTCCGGCTGTCCGAACTTCGCGTTGTCGCTCGCAATGCGGATATGGCACGCCATCGCCAGCTCGCAGCCGCCGCCCAGCGCGAAACCGTTGATCGCGGCAAGCACGGGCTTTCCGCACGTCTCGAGTTGCCGCAGCACCGCCTGCCCGCGCTGCGCGCGCGCCTTGCCGTCGAATGGGCCCTGCCGTGACAGATCGCCGATGTCCGCGCCCGCGACGAACGACTTCGGTCCCGCACCGGTCAGGATCGCGCCCTTGATGTCGGGCTCGGTGGCGATGCGGTCGGCGACGGCGCCGAGCTCCACCATCACCTGGTCGTTCAATGCGTTGAGCTTGTCGGGACGGTTGATCGTGACAAACGCGATGCCGTCGCGGATGTCGAAAAGGAGGGTCTGGTAGGTCATGGCACAATGCTAAAGCGCGGACATGCAAAATCTAGATGTCTGTTGCCTAGTATTTGCATGTCCGCGCTTTAGTTTCTGCCTCGTGACTATCCAGGCCATCTCATGGTCGCCCAGCGGCGCGGTGCGCATCATCGATCAGCGTGCGTTGCCCGAGGCGGAGATCACCCGCGATCTGGAGAGCGTGGAGTCGGTGGCGGAGGCGATCCGGCAGTTGCAGGTGCGCGGCGCACCGTTGATCGGCATTGCCGCCGCGATGGGGCTCGTCGCCGACATGCGGGACCACCGGGCCGCGCCGCGCGCGCAATTCCTAAAACGCCTCCGAGAGCGCAGCGCGCTCGTAGGAGCCGCCCGGCCGACGGCGGTGAACTTGCGCTGGGCGCTCGAGCGCATGGTGCGCGTTGCCGACACGACACCGGGCGACGGGGGGGGCGCCGATCTGTGGGAGCGACTGCGTGTCGAGGCGACCGCGATTTGGGAAGAAGACCGGGCGATGTGCCGTCGCATCGGCGAGCACGGTCTCACGATCCTGGCCGATGGCGCCAATGTGCTGACGCACTGTAATACGGGCGCGTTGGCGACGGGCGGGATCGGGACCGCGCTGGCGCCCATCTATCTGGCACACGAGCAGGGAAGGCGCGTGCACGTCTTTGTGGACGAGACCAGGCCGTTGCTCCAGGGATCGCGTCTCACGGCGTGGGAGCTGATGCACGCAGGGATCTCCTGCACGCTGATTACCGACGCCGCCGCGGCCACGCTGATGCGGCAGGCGAAGGTTGATCTCGTCCTGGTCGGAGCGGACCGCATTTGCGCCAACGGCGACTTCGCGAACAAGATCGGGACCTATGGGCTTGCCGTGCTGGCACGCCATCACGGCGTGCCGTTTTACTCTGCCGCGCCCTGGTCCACCGTGGATGTCACGCTTGCCGAGGGTGACCTGATCCCGATCGAGCAGCGCGCGGCGGCGGAAGTCACCGTCATGGCCGGCCGGCCCATCGCGCCGGAAGGGACCGCCGCGCTGAATCCCGCATTCGATGTCACTCCGGCGCGATATGTGACCGGCTTCATTACCGACCGCGGCATCGTTCAACCGCCATTTTCCGAGGCACCCCAATGACCGCCGTTCTCACTCTCGATCAAGGAACGACCGGATCGACCGCGCTCGTCGTCGCCGCGGACGGCCGGCTGCTCGGCCGCGGCTACCGCGAATTCACACAACATTTCCCGGCGCCGGGAGAAGTCGAGCACGACGCGGAGGAGATCCTGCGCGTCACCGTGGAAGCCGCGCGGGACGCGATCCGTCAGGCAGGCGTCACACCGGCGGCACTGGGCATCACGAATCAGCGCGAGACCGTCTGTGCGTGGGAGCGCGCGACCGGACGGCCCGTGTATCGCGCCATCGTGTGGCAGGATCGCCGGACCGCGGCTCGCTGCGCCCAGCTCGCGAAGCAGAAGAAGGGCGCGCTGGTGAAGGCGCGCACCGGGCTCGTGCTCGATCCCTACTTCTCGGCGACGAAAATCGAATGGCTGCTCGAGCACGTGAAAGGTTTATCCAAGCGCGCGGCAGCCGGCGACGTCGTGTTCGGGACGATCGACACCTGGCTGATCTTCAAGCTCACGAACGGGACCGCCTTCGTCACCGATCACACCAATGCGTCGCGCACGATGCTCTATGACATCGGCCGCCGGCGATGGGATGCGGACCTGCTGAAGCTGTTCGGCGTGCCGCGCGATGCGCTCGCCGAGGTGCGGAACTCGAGCGGCATGTTCGGCGTCGCCGCGGCCCAGCATCTGGGAATGCAACTGCCTATCACCGGCGTCGCCGGCGACCAACAGGCGGCGCTGTTCGGCCAGGGATGCTGGAAGCCTGGTCAGGCGAAGAACACCTACGGCACGGGGGCGTTTCTGCTGCTCAACACCGGAACGCGGCGCGCAAACTCGAAGCGTGGCCTCCTCACGACGTTGGCCTGCGATGCGCGCGGCGAGCCGGTGTTCGCGCTCGAGGGCAGCGTCTTCATCGCCGGCGCCGCCATGCAGTGGCTGCGTGACGGCCTGAAGATCATCGCGAACGCCGCCGAGTCTGAGCAGCTCGCGAGCAGCATCGCCGATACCGGCGGCGTGTACTTCGTGCCGGCGTTCGTCGGATTGGGCGCCCCCCATTGGGAACCGAACGCGCGCGGCACGATCGTCGGTCTCACGCGCGGGAGCGAACGCGCCCATCTCGTCCGCGCGGCGCTCGAGGCGATGGCCTTCAGCACGAAGGACGTGCTCGACGCGATGACCGCGGACTCCAAGCTCAAGCTCTCGAGCCTGCTCGTGGACGGAGGCGCCTCCGCCAACGATTGGCTGATGCAGTTTCAGGCCGACGCGCTGGGCGTGCCCGTCGCCCGGCCCGATCTCGTCGAAACAACCGCCCTCGGCGCCGCCGGTCTGGCCGGCCTCGGCGCCGGTCTGTGGAAATCGGCTGGTGATTTTCTCGCCGGCCGCCAGTTCACGCGCTTCGCGCCGAGTCCGCGCGCGCGCTCAGTGCAGGCCCAGGCCGCCGAGTGGCAGCGCGCGGTCCATGCGGCGCTCCACTGGGCGGAGTCGTGAAGGTCGTCATCGCCGTCATTGGCGGCGGGACGTGCACCAACGAAGAAGCCACGGTCGCCGAGGAGACCGGCCGGCTGCTCGCTGACCGTGGAGCGATTGTGCTGTGCGGCGGCTTGAGTGGTGTGATGGAGGCGGTCGCCAAGGGCGCGAGGGCAAACGGTGGGACGACGGTCGGCATCTTACCGGGAGCGGATCCCGCTGCCGCGAACGTCTACATCGACGTTCCGCTCGCGACGGGGCTGGGCGAGATGCGGAATTTCCTGATTGTCCGCGCGGCGCACGCGCTCATCGCGATCGGCGGAGGGATCGGCACGCTATCGGAGATCGCGCTGGCCCAACGGATCGGCAAACCGGTGGTCGGTCTTCACGATTCGTTCAGAAACAGCATCGAAATTCCCCGGGTGGTGAGCGCGGCTGAGGCGGTGCGCTGGGCGCTCGCGCACGCGGAGGGGTTATAATAGACAAATGAAAGCGGGAACGAAGTTTGCGCTGGGCGCCGTGCTCATCGTCGGCTCGGTGGGCTATCTCATGGCCGCGGGGCTGAAGCAGACGGGCCAGTACTTCTTCACGCCCAGTGAGCTCGCCCAGAGAGTCTCGGCCGATCCCTCGTTCTACGATCTCGGCATGAAGATCGGCGCGCGCGTCGTGCCGGGCACCGTCGAGAAAGAGACCGCGACCCAGACGCTGCGCTTTCACATCACCGACGGCACCGTGAGCTATCCGGTCGTGTTCCGCGGCCTTCCCCCGGACACCTTCACCGATTCCGTCGAAGTCGTCGTCGAAGGGCGGCTGCAAAAGGACGGCGTGATTCACGCGACCGACGTGCTCGCCAAGTGCGGGTCGCGTTACGAAGCAGTCCCCAAGGCCTAAATGAGTCTGCTCGGTCACCTCTCCCTCTGGCTCGCGTTTCTCGTGGGCCTGTGGGGAGCGATCACCGGATTCGTCGGCGGCGCAAAGCGGCGTGCGGACCTGAAGCAGAGCGCCCGCCACGCGACGTTCGCGCTGTTCGGCGCGCTGCTCGTCGCGGTGATCTGTCTCGAGATTGCGATCTTCCGCCACGATTTCAGCCTCAAGTACGTGGCCGACCGCACCAGCCGTAACTTGCCGACGTTCTATCTGTGGTCGGCGCTGTATTCGGGGCAGGAAGGCAGCCTCCTTTTTTGGGCGACGGTGCTCAGTATGTTCGCGGCCCTGACCCAGCTCCTCACGGGCCGGCGCCACCGCATCTATCTGCCGTACGTCGGTGCGGTGACGAGTCTGGTCACCACGTTTTTTGTGAGCGTGCTGCTGTTCGCCGCGAATCCGTTTCAGCGGGTCGCGTTCCCGCCGCTCGATGGCGCCGGGATGAATCCGCAGCTGCAGAACCCGGGCATGGTCTTTCATCCGCCGATGCTGTATCTCGGCTACATCTCGATCACCATCCCATTCGCGTTTGCGATCGGCGCCCTGCTCTCGAAAAAGCTCGACACCGATTGGCTCGTCGCGATTCGCAAGTGGACGCTGGTGTCGTGGCTCTTCCTCAGTGTCGGCCTGCTGATCGGTATGTGGTGGGCGTACGTGGAGCTGGGGTGGGGCGGCTACTGGGCGTGGGACCCCGTCGAGAACGCGGCGCTCCTGCCCTGGCTCGTGATGACCGCGTTCCTGCACTCCGTGATGATCCAGGAAAAGCGGGGGATGCTCAAGAAATGGAACCTCGCGCTGATTCTCGGCGCGTGGCTGTTGTCGATCTTCGGCACGTTCCTCACGCGCTCGGGCGTGATCGCGAGCGTGCACTCCTTCACGCAGTCGAGCGTCGGGTACTTCTTCCTCGTCTTCCTGGTGCTTAGCGCCATCGCGATCGCAATCGTGTAC
>DASYTD010000026.1:0-11608 GCA_036002655.1 Gemmatimonadales bacterium | reverse complement strand
GCGGGAATGGATCCCGTGCGCGGGCGGGACGGCATTCGCTCCACGCTCCTCCGACAGCGGACGGGTCGGCCGCTTGGCGCCTAACACGCGCCTGAAGCTGCCGGCACGCGTAGACTAGGGGAATGAATCTTTCTTCAGCGCCCCGCAGCTTAAGCGCATTCCGTTAAGGCGGCCGCGACTCGCCATGACTGATCACCTGCGAAGGGCCCCCCTCGGTATGGGATCACAGCCCCTCGGACGCCAGCTTGAGCGCGAGCAGGCGCTCGGACTTCTGGTCCATGTACAGCACCTTGCGCTGCAACACCGAGTCCCCCGTCGCACGGATGCGCGCCAGGACGTCGCCGGGCCTGAGCACCAGCGCACTGAACAGCTCAGCCCGATCCTCGTGGGGGAACGTCTCCGCGTACGCGTTGAGGAATCCGGGGTTGCCGCTGCCCAGCGCGCTGTTCAACCGGTCCGCGGCGTAGTCATTGACGTAGCCGGTGAACTGCCCGTTCCAGTCCGCATCTTCGAACGTGTTAAAGCGGAACTCCGCCATGTGGTATAGCTCATGCAGGGTTAACGCCTCTAGGGATGCGACGTTTTCACTCACGCCCACGTTGAGCATGAGGAGATTGAGCGGGGGTACGGGGATCCCACCGATGGGCCGGTCGACCTTCTTTGCGCCACCGCAGAGAATCACGTAGCGCAATCCCAGCTTGCGGACCGACACGTAGGGCAGCCGCGCCAGGGCAGCCGCAACCGGCTGGGCAGCGGTGACACTACGGTCACTGGAGAGCGCGCCGCAGAGGTACCGGCCGGTGGTGCCGAGTCTCACATCCTGCTCCACGTAGCCAAGCCGGATGCCCAGCAAGCTCAGGCGCGAGTCCATGTGCCTGGTGTTCACCAGTCGCAGGCCGGGGAACTCGGTTTCCTCGGCCGCATGTAGGTCCGCGGGGCTCTGGCCCCGCGCCGCATCGTGCCACGCGAGGGCGCAGACGGCGAGGAATAGGAACTGGCGCCAGCTACTGCGGATAGGTCACCGCGCGTTTCCAGGCTAGAGAGGTTGCATCCGACCTCGAGACGGGGGCTAACATTGAGCAGGCGGCGACGACGGTCAAGTGGAATCCCTCGGTCACCATGGTAGAATTCCATTTGTGATCATTCTTGCTCGGCGCCGCAGCTTAGGCGCCCGCCGTTAGGCAGCACATGAGCGATCGTTTACTGTTCCCACAGCTGACCGAGGGGCGGTTCGTCCACCAATCGCCCGTCGTCAAGCTGTGCAAGGGGCTTCTCGCAGATGCGCTCGATCGCGGCTTTGAGCGCCTGGAGGTCTTGGCGCCTCGCGAGGGCTCGGCCATCGCCGAGATCCGTGCCTATAGGGGTGAGTGTGGCAGTCGGTACTTCGAACTGCCCTCATCAATGCATCACACCGTTGTTCGCCGATTCAAGGCGATGGCGCGGATGAGACGCACGCGACCCGTAGATACGGAGGGCTTCATCCGGCTCGAGCGAGCTCGGGGTAAGCCCATTCAAATCCGCGTAACGACCAATACTCGGGCGGATGGACAAGCGGATGTGATCATGAACTTCCGTTCTTGAGCGATGACCTTTCAGCGGTGAACAGTTCAGATGACAGGTGACATCCCCTTTGTGAACATTCCTGTCAGGCGCCGCAGCTTAGGCGCACCCCGTTCGCTGGCGGGCAGCTTCGTGCCTTTCATCGAGAGGACTCGCCATGAAAACGCGCCTCGCCACTGGTGCCGTTGCTCTCGTCCTCACTGCGTTCGGGTGCCAGAACCGCGCACCTCGGTTCACGGCGGAGGACGCGGCCGCAATCCGCACCATCTTTGACTCGGTCGTCACGGATATTCGCGCTGGCAGGTGGGACGCTTGGGCCGCCCACTTTGCTGACGACGCTCGTTTTCATCCGTCAAATGGGCGGGCCCTCCGCGGTCGTGCGGCTATTCTCGCGTGGGGAAAGTCATTTCCGCCGTTTGAGACGTTCAGCTTTGGGACTCCGGAGGTCGCTGGCGATGGGAACCTGGCGTACGGATCGAGCAGTGTCATCGTGAAGATCCGCGATGTGCCGGCGGATACTGCCAAGCAGTTGGTCGTGTTCCGGCGCGATGCGGGCGGCCGCTGGTGGGTTCAGGCAGTTAGCGTCACATCGGATCTGCCGCTCCCGATTGGTCTGCTCGATCGCGAGCGCACGCACCAGCCTTCGCGTAACCAACGAGGTCTCAAATGACGCGTACTGGTACCGCGGGTCTCGCCGTTGCTGTACTGGCCGCCCTGAACGCTTGCCAACCACCCACTGACGAGAGCGTGGCTGCCTCGGAGGCGGGTACGCTCGGCCGACATTGCCTGGGCGCAAGCATTCTCTCGCAAGGATCTGGCAGGCTACCTCGCCTTTGTCGACTCCGCCGCCGCCATCCAGCAGCCCAATGGCCCCACCGTCACGGGCAGAGAGGCGATTCGCACCCTCATCGAAGGTTTTTATGCGCTCCCCAATCTCCGCGGGACGTGGCACCCCGCCCAGGTGGAAGCGGCCCGCTCGGGAGACTTGGCGTACTCGACCGGCGCCTATGAGCTGACGTTCGACGATCCCTCGGGCAAGCCGGTCACGGAGCGGGGCAGGTATCTGGAAGTGTGGCGCAGACACGCGGACGGCAGGTGGAGGATGGTGGTCGAGTCGTTCAACTCCGATCTGCCGCTCCCAGGGGCAGCACCCCACTAGAGACCAGCTTCGTGTTGCCCTCGTCGGACTACTAGCTGCGATAGAGCAGCGGCTGCAGATTCCCGAACACCATGGTCGTACCGGTACACCTAGACGCAGCGACGAGACAGCGAGGAGGATCCAATGCTAGGCGACAGAATCAGTGCCGAATCCGGCAAAGTGACGGCGCAACGCGTGCTCCCAAACCCGGGCGGCGGGCCAAAAATGGAAACCTCATTCCAAGCCACGGGGAAGCTGTTGGGTGAGGACGAGACGGACACCGGCACCTACTCGGCCGTTGTCCGGCCCGATGGAACGTTGTACGGCGAGGGCCAGGGCGTGATCATGGGAAAGAACGGCGATGTGGCTACGTGGGTCGGCCAAGGTGTCGGGACGATCAAGAAAGATGGGTCCGTCAGTTATCGCGGGGCGGTCTACTATCAGACCTCCTCTCCCAAGTGGTCCCGCCTGAACAGCGTCGCGGGGATCTTCGAATATGAGGTGGACGCGCAGGGAAACGCGCGCTCCGAGACTTCGGAGTGGAAGTAGAAGGAGCTCTTCGGTGGCAAGATTCCTCATCGAGATCCCACACGAGGGGACCACCGCCGCTTGTGCCCGAGCCGTCGAGTTGTTCCTCAGGACAGGTTCACATTTCTTGACGCACGCAGACTGGGGATGTCGCGACGGGGAACATAAGTCGTGGATGATCGTCGAGTTGGACAGCAGAGATGAAGCCCTGGGAATCGTGCCGTCCGTGTACCGCTCCCAAGCGAAGATTGTGCAGCTCAATGCGTTCACGCTGGAGGATCTCGAGGACCTCCTTCGCCATCACACCGCGTAACGTCTTCGTCACGGGGGCGACCGGTTATCTCGGACGTCCTCTCGTGGCGGAGCTGGTGGCACGCGGGCACACCGTCCGCGCACTGGTCCGACCCGGCGGCAGCGGCCGCCTGCCGGCCGGGGCCGAGCCCGTGGAAGGGAATGCGCTTGCGGCCTCGAGTTTCGCGTCCGACGTGGCGCCGTCCGACACGATCGTCCACTTGGTCGGCACGCCACGGCCGAGTCCTGCCAAGGTCGCACAGTTCCGGGCCATTGACTTCGCTTCGATCGAGGCGACGGTAACCGCCGCGCAGCAAAGCGCCGTCCAACACCTTGTGTATATCAGCGTCGCGCATCCAGCGCCGATCATGCAAGCGTACATCGCGGTTCGTCAGGCGGGGGAGGCGCTCATTCATGCCAGCGGGGTGCCCGCGACAATTCTGCGCCCCTGGTATGTGTTGGGGCCCGGGCATCGCTGGCCGTACGTCCTGCTACCGCTCTACCGCGTATTGAATTGGATCCCGCAGACGCGTCAGGCAGCACAGCGCCTCGGACTCGTCACTCGGCGTCAGATGCTCGGTGCGCTGATTCATGCCGTCGAACATCCCGTGACAGATGTGCGGGTGATAACCGTCCCGGAGATTCGCGCTACGGGTAGCGCCTAACACTGTCAGTTCTTCCACGTACCTCTGGCTCAAGCTATTCGCAGCGACCGCTTCTTCACGATTCCCGGAGTGCTCAAACCGAGCTTCGGACGCGCCTCCGCCAGCGGTTGCCTCCGGGGCAGGCGCGGTTGGCTTTCTGATTGCAGCGATCCTCGCCTCGCGCTCAATTCGCCGCCGTCTCACACGCGCCTGAAGCCGACGACGCGCGTAGATTGTGGAATGAATCTTTCTTCAGCGCGCCGCAGCAAAGAGCGTCTCTCGTTAGGGCGGCAACGCGCTGCCTACTGCTCGCGTGGGCACGAGCGACCGTGACTGAGGAGTACAAGGCCAAGCTGCAGGCGCTGCTCCGGGCCTACGCCGAGCGCGCGGCAAAGGTTCAGGCCGCCGACAAGACGCCGCAGGATCAGGCGGATCGGCGGATGTGCGGGGAACGGCTGCGCTCAGTGGTACGTCCCGTCCTCGAGGAGCTTATGGCCGAGCTCAAGGTTGCCGGGCATGATGCCTCGGTTCGCGAGCACATCGAGCGAGACGACGCCTACCCCAGCGTGGCCCTGTCCTTCACGCCCCGCGCCGGGCTCGCCTCGGCACTCATCTTCCGCTACGACCCCCGGCACGGAATCGTCGTCCAGCGCGAGGTCAAGCACGCGCCCTGGAAAGGGCGGCCGCCCACCGCCACGGGAGACCGTCTCGGCACGATCGGCATCACCGCCGTGTCCGCACCCTGGGTCGAAACCAAGACTTTGAGCTTCATTGAGGCCGTTCTGAAAGCGAATTAGAAATGCACCGCCTGCCTACGCTCGTGCTGAGTTTCGCCAACGATTTTCATTTCGTCTGGAAACGGATGACCGGCAACTTCATCCTCTACAAGCGCCTGAGGCTGACGGCGCGCGTAGATTGTGGAATGAGTCCTTGTTCAGCGCGCCGCAGCTTGGGCGCTCCCCGTTAGGCCGCAGCGCTCCTTGGCGCAACTGGCCCCCGGGACAACGGAGGGCAGGTGTCACTAACCTTCGGTCAGCAGGTAGAACTTGCTGTCATTCAGAGCGGCCTCCTCGCTGTTCTCGTACTCATCGCGGGTCTCTGGTTGAATCGAATTCTCGAACGCTATAAGAGCGACCTCGATTGGCGAAAGACGGTTGCAGTCGCTCGACTTGAGGCATACCGTCAGCTCTGGGCTGTCACTCACAGAATAGGCGGCACGGGAAAGCAGAGTCCTCTGTCATTGGACGAGCGTCGCTTGGCGTCGAATGCCTTGAGCGAGTGGTACTGGGAGAATGGTAATGGGCTCTTTCTGTCCTACGACACAACGGCTGCGCTCATGGCGGGTTGGCAGATGCTTGGTAATCAGGCGCAATCGGACGATCTGATTCGTGAGCACTATTCTGCTCTCCGTACTCACCTTAAGAAAGAGATGGGTGTCTACACGCAGCGGGATGCGGAACAACGCGTTCGATGAACTTAGCTGCGGCCTAACACGCGCCTGAAGCTGGCGGCGCCCGGTCTTTGAGGTAGCCTTCTATTGAACTGCACAGCACGGCGCCGCAGCTTAGGCGCCACCCTCCACACCTAGAGCGGCACCGGAGGTCTCATGCCCTCCACGCTAGAATCCGAACTCGCTCGAGCACGTTGCTGGCATGCCTTCCTCGCCTTCCTCCAGCAAAACGGTGGAACTCGCGATCTTCCTGGGCATCATCGCCAGTGCTGTCACGGCTACGGCTGTCACGGCCACGGCTGACAAGGTGGACTGGCCGCCGCAACCGTGGGAATCGATCCTCGCTGCTCTTCCTGGGGCAGTACTGCTGGTAGAAAGGCAGTTCCGTATGCCCGCCGATCCCGCTGGCATCGGGAGTATCACGATCGCTTCCAGGCGCTGGAACGAATGCTCCGGAATCAAGGAAAGAATGCTGCCGAGGTTAGCAAGTCTTGGTCCGAGCTCGACCATCAGATGCGCGAGGCCTATCCTCACAGTGATGAGGATCGGGCTGCGACTGTCACCTCACACGCGACTGAAGCTGACGGCGCTCGTAAATTAAGGAAATGAATCATTCTTTTTCAGCGCGCCGCAGCTTCGGCCGCAGGTCGCTGACACGCAGGAGCCGATGAACTGGCAGCTGGCTGATCAGATCGCGGGAACGCTTCAAAACCTCGCTGCCACGGTTGCAATTAGCGTCTCGACCGTGTGGGGGTACTTCCGCTTCATCCGGTTTCGCACGCTCAAGCCTCGATTGGAGTTTGCGTTCGACTGGAATGGCGCCGAAAACCGAGAGACAAAGGCACTGGGGATTCTCACAATAAAACTCAGCAACCGAGGAGCGACGAAAGTCAATCTTCGCAAAGCCCACAAGCATCGGTGCTTTCTGAAGTACGCCCTGCTCAAGGCCGAGCGCACGGACGAGGAACTATCGATTCTGAGTCTTCCGAGCGAGCGCCTTGAAGAACTCGCGAAGGTCTTCGTGGCCCATAAATGGATCGAGCCAGGCGAGACGATTGACGACGTAAAGGCGTTGTATCTGCAGGCGCCGAATGCATTGGCTGTTCAGTTTGAGGTCGTACTGTTCGGTGCTCAAAAATGGTCGGCGGTCGCAGCATTTCCGCTGCGGAGCCCGTCGTACTCCATGTCGCAGGACGAACAAGATACTTACGAGGAGTCCGAGGCGTGTCTCACAGCTCTAAGGACCAGCCTCAACCAGGCCAAGCGAGCGTTAATGAGTCGCGCTGACGATCGCAGACCTCGCCTGGAGTTCATGATCGAGAGCGGAGAATCATTGCTCACTCGGATCGGTTCGGGGCATCCGAGTAAGCAGTTGATCAACGAGGCCGAGCGGGTGAGCAATGATTTGGACGAGGAACTGAAAGACCGACCCGAAGCGCGACCAGCTCCGCCAACACTGCAATCCCCTTCTCGTGGTGGTGCTGCCTGACATGCGGACCACAACGTCACCGTCCACTTTCAGCGTGACGCTGCCGCCTAACACGCGCTGACCATGCGCATTCCTCCCTACTACCGCCTGCTTACGCTCGTGCTGAGTGCCGTCGTCTGCGGAGATGTCCTCGGCGCTCAGGGTCCGGTCGGCATCTTTCCCACGCACACGGACGTCGGCAAAGCAAGAGGTTCCGCGTCGTACGACCCCCAGCAGCAAGCGTATGTGATCGCGGGCTCGGGGCAGAACATGTGGGACTCCCGCGACGATTTTCATTTCGTCTGGAAACGGATGACCGGCAACTTCATCCTCTCCACGCGGGCGCGCTTCATCGGCGCGGGCGTGGAGGAGCACCGCAAGATCGGCTGGACCATTCGCCCCTCGCTCGACCCGGGCAGCGCGCACGTGACCGCCGCGTTGCACGGCAACGGCTTGATGTCGCTCCAGTTCCGGCGGCAGACTGGCGGGATCACGGAGGAACAGAAGTCGCCGGACAGCCTCCCGGATGCGGACGCGATCATCCAGCTCGAGCGGCGCGATGGCGAGTATTTCATGTCGGTCGCGCAATTCGGCGACACGCTCGTCACGCAGCGACTCGCCAATGTCTCACTCCCCGATACCGTCTACGCCGGGCTGTTCGTGTGCGCGCACAGCGACACCGTCATGGAGCGGGCCAGGTTCCGCAACGTCCGCATCACGACGCCGGCGCAGCGGGACTTCGTCGAATACCGCGATTACCTCGGCTCGAACCTCGAGATTCTCGACGTCGCGACGGGGAACGCGACGATTGTGCACCAGTACCGCGGATCGTTTCAAGCGCCCAACTGGACTCACGACGGCAAGGCGCTGATCTACGCGCAGGAGGGCCGCCTCTACCGCTTCGATCTCTCGTCACGCTCGGCCGCGGCGATCAACACTGGATTCGCGACGCGCAACAATAACGACCACGTCCTGTCGTTCGACGGCCGGATGATGGCCATCAGTCACCATGCGGTGGAGGACAGCGGCGCCTCGGTCATCTATACGGTCCGGGCCACCGGCGGCACGCCGCGGCGCGTGACCGCGAAGGGGGTGGGGCCCTCGTACCTGCATGGCTGGTCGCCCGACGGCCGCTGGCTCGTGTACACCGGCATTCGCGGCGACGAATTGGACGTCTACAAGATCCCCGTCGCCGGTGGCGATGAGATCCGCCTCACGACTGCGCCGGGACTGGACGACGGACCGGAGTTCACGCCCGACGGAGCGTACATCTACTTCAACTCGTCGCGTAGCGGACGGATGCAGATCTGGCGGATGCGACCCGATGGGACCGCCCAGGAGCAGGTCACGAACGACGGCTTCAACAACTGGTTCCCGCACATTTCGCCCGACGGCAAGTGGATCGCGTACCTCGCCTTTCCCCCGGACGTTGCGCCGGACGATCATCCGTTCTACAAGCACGTGCTGCTGCGATTGATGCCGATCGGTGGTGGACCCGGGGGGGCGCGCGTCATCGCCTACCTGTATGGGGGGCAGGGAACGATCAACGTCCCGTCGTGGGCGCCGGACGGTACGCGACTGGCGTTCGTGAGCAACTCAAAGAACTAAAGGCGTGCGCAGGCGTGGAACTGTGTGTAACTGCGTACACGCCTTCTTACGCCTTTTGACGCATTCACACGCCTTTTTTCTTCACCTCGTTCCAAAGTCCATCCAGCTCTTCAAGACTCGCCCTTCCCATTTCCAATCCACGTTCCTCAGCCAGCTTCTCCACCTTCTCGAACCGATCCGTGAACTTGAGGTTGGCGCGCTCGAGCGCCTGACCGGCCTCGATCCCGAGCTTGCGCGCGAGGTTCACAGTCGCAAACAGCAGATCGCCGATTTCTTCTTCAACCTGCTCCCTTCTCCCCGCTCCCTGCTCCTTTTCCAGCTCACCCATCTCCTCCTTCACCTTGGCCATCGGCCCCTTCGCATCCGGCCAGTCGAACCCGATGCCGGCGGCGCGCTCCTGCAGCCGATAAGCCATTAGCAGTGGAGGAAGATTCGGAGGAAGGCCCGCGAGCGTGCCGCGCTTCCCGCCGCCGCGCGGCTCGCGGCGCTTCACGAGCTCCCATCCCTGGTGGTCGGCGCTGCTGACGCGTCCATCACCGAACAGATTGGGATGACGGCGCCACATCTTTTCTTCGAGCGTGCGCGTCACCACTTCGGCGTTGAATTGCGATCGCTCTTCGCCGATCACGATCTGAAACGCGAGATGCATCAGCACATCGCCCAGCTCGTCGCGCATCGCTTCGGGATCGTCGGTCTGGATTGCGTGATCGAGCTCGAGGGCTTCCTCGACCAGATAGGGACGGAGCGTTTGGGGGCTCTGTGCGCGGTCCCACGGACAGCGTTGCCGCAGTTCACGCACGAGTCCCAGAGCACGTCCAAGCGCTGAATCGCCTTGCATTTAGCCTCCGGGCGGGGTATCATACCCGCGCCAGTGAGCGTGTCAACGAGCGGCAGGGCCTGGGTGGAAGTGGACGTGGGAGCCCTCGTCGACAACGCCCGAACGGTAGCAAAGATAGCAGGCACACGGCTCCTCCCTGTCGTCAAAGCCAACGCGTACGGGGTCGGAGCCGCCCTCGCATCTAGGGCTCTCGAGCAGCTCGATCCCTGGGGTTACGGCGTCGCGACGATTGAAGAGGGCGCGGAACTGCGCGCCGCGGGCATCGCGCGTCCGATTCTGGTGTTCATGCCGGCGTGGGCGCAGCGGTTCGATGAGTACGATCGCCATGAGCTGACCCCGGCGCTCGGCGATGCCGGCAGCATCCTGGAGTGGACCGCGCGCGGCGACCGCCCGTTCCATGTCGAGATCGATACCGGCATGCGGCGCGCCGGGGTGCGCTGGGACGAGGTGGACGAGCTGGGCGAGGCCGTCGACACGCCGGCGCTCGAAGGCTGCTTCACCCACTTCCAGTCCGCGGATCGGCGCGACGGGTCGGCCGAGCAACAGCTCGAGCGGTTTGTGGGGGCGGTGCAGCGGTTGCCACGCCGGCCGGCGCTGCTGCACGTCGCGAACAGCGCGGCCGCACTGCGCGGGAAGCAGTTTGCGTTCGATCTGGTGCGTCCAGGCATTTTCCTGTACGGCGGATTGCCCGCCGAGGGTCTGACCGCGCCACGCCCAGTCGTGAGTGTCCGGACGCGAGTGCTCAGCGTGCGCCGGGTGCGCAAGGGCGAGAGCGTGAGCTATCTGGAGAGCTGGGTCGCTCCGCACGATACGGTCGTCGCGACGCTGGGCATGGGCTACGCGGACGGCATCGGACGTGTGGCGGGCCTGAGCGGCAAGGCCCACGTGCTGCTGCGCGGCAAGCGCTGCCCGATCGTGGGGCTCGTCCAGATGGACATGACGCTCGTCGAGACGGGGACGCTCGAGGTGCAGGTGGGCGACGTTGCGACCGTCGTCGGCGCGGAGGCGAAGCAGCAGATCACGCTGGAGGAATTCGCCGGCTGGAGTGGCGAGGTGCCGCATGAGTTCCTCACGGGGCTCGGGCCACGCTTGCCCCGGGTGCCGCTATGACGAAACGCGCGGCGATCATTGTCCTTGACGGCCTCGGCATTGGACCGGCACCGGACACCGCGGCGTACGGCGACGCGGGATCCGATACGCTCGGGAACGTCGCGCGCGCCGTCGGCGGATTGAAGCTGCCGAATTTGGAGAAGCTCGGACTGGGGAAGTGCCGACAGAGTCCCGGGATCCCCGGGCTGGCGCCGGGGGTCAGCGCAACCGCCGCGTACGGGATCGCGCAGCCGGCATCGGCAGGGAAAGACAGCACGACGGGCCATTGGGAGATGTGCGGCGTCCTCCTCGAGAAGGCGTTTCGCACGTATCCCAAAGGCTTCCCGGTGCCGTTGCTCGACGAATTCGCGCGACGCACCGGCCGCGGCTGGCTCGGCAACAAAGCGGCGTCGGGCACGGCCATCATCGACGAGCTGGGCGCCGAGCATCAGCGCAGCGGGAAGTGGATCGTCTATACGTCCGCGGACTCCGTGTTTCAGATCGCGGCGCACGAAGCAACCGTGCCGCTCGCCGAGCTGTATCGAGCGTGCACCGTCGCCCGCGAGATGCTGATGGGAGACCACGCGGTGAGCCGCGTGATCGCGCGGCCATTCGCAGGGACGCCGGGGGCAGGGGGCGGGGGCGGGGGCGGGGGCTATCGCCGGACCGCGCATCGCAAGGATTTTTCGATCGCGCCCGCCGGCACGACGCTGCTCGACCGGATGGCGGATGCGGGCGTCGCGCGGATCGGCATCGGCAAAGTGGACGATCTGTTCGCGGGACGAAACATCAGCAGCGAGCATACGCCGACGAATAGCGATGCGTATCGGCTGATCGAGCAGGCGCTCGATACGCTCACAACGGGATTCGTGTTCGTGAATGTGATCGAATTCGACCAGACGTGGGGGCACCGCAATGACGTCCCGGGGTTTCACCAGGGTCTCAAAGAGCTGGATGCCTGGCTGCCGCGGCTGCTCGCGCGCCTGCGTGCCGA
>DASYTD010000025.1:0-2756 GCA_036002655.1 Gemmatimonadales bacterium | reverse complement strand
ATCGTCCAGCCGACCGACAGCTTCACGATGGCGCTGAACAGCTACCGGCAGGCGGGGGGCGGCGGCTACTCGATGCTGGCGGGTGCGCGCGTCGTCTACGATCGCGGCGAAGACATTCGCGAGCTGCTGGTGGACGAAATTCGGCGCGCGCGCACGCTCCAGGCGACGACGTATCTGCGGCCGAGCTGGGCGATCATTCCGGACCCGGCCCGCGCCGCCGCGCGGGCGGCTGTCGGGCCGGCCCCGGTCGCCGCCGCCGTCCGCCTCGCCGACAGCACGTTGCTCCGGGTGCTCGCGACCAGCGATTTGCACGGGCAGCTGGAGTCGCGCGTGTGGGATTGGTCGCAAGGGCGGGCCGTCGGCGGTGTTGCGGCGCTGAAGCCGTGGCTCGACAGCTTGGCGCGGGCGTGCGGCTGCACGTCCATCCGGCTCGACGCCGGTGACGAGATGCAAGGGACCGCGCTGTCGAACGCGACGTTCGGCCGCGGGACCATCGACGCGATGAACGCGCTCGGCATCGATGCCGCCGCCATCGGCAACCACGAATTCGATTGGTCGGTGGACACCCTGCGCTCGCGCATGCGGGAGGCGAAATACCCCTTCCTTTCCGCGAACATCACGAATACGGCGGGGACGGCGCGGCCTGACTGGGCGACGCCATGGACGCTCGTCACGAAGAACAGTGTGCGCATTGCCGTGATCGGATTGACCACCACAGAGACGCCCACGGCCACGGCGCCGCGCAATGTCCAAGGACTCGCGTTCGGGGACGGTGCGCAAGCGATCAAGCGCTATCTGCCCGCCGCCCGTGCGGCGGCTGATTACGTCATCGTGGTCGCGCATGTGGGCGCCGCATGTGATTCGACGACGGGCGGCGGGAACACCGCCGCGTGCCATGGCGAGATCCTCGATGTCGCGCGCCAGCTCGATTCCGGCTCGGTCGATTTGATCGTGGCCGGTCACACGCATGTGCGCGTGAACACGGTCGTCAACGGCATCCCGATCGTCGAGGCGCAGTCGAGCAGCCGGTCGATTGGTGTCGTGGACTTCGTCCGTGTCGGCGGCAGGCGCGACGTGCGCGTGCAGCTCATCACGCCGTACGCCGACCAAGTGAAGCCGGACGTCGCCCTGACGGAGTCGCTGGGCCGCCAACAGCAGGCGGCTCGCAATATCACCGAGCGGGTCGTAGGGCGGCTCAAGTTCCCGTTCAAGCGCGAGGGCGATGAATACGGCCTCGGCCGGCTCATCGCGGACGCGCAGCGCAGCGCCGGCCGCGCCGACGTCGCGATCATGAACAACGGCGGCATCCGCGCCGATCTGCCCGCCGGCACGATCACCTGGGGGAACGTCTATCAGGTGCAGCCGTTCCAGAACCGGCTACAGCGGCTCACGGTCAAAGGCTCGGTCTTAGAGGATGCATTGGAGCACTGTGTCGCCGGCGCAGACCACGTGCCGGACTGCCACATCGCCGGCGTGGAAGTGTGGTACGATCCGCGAAAGGACGCTGGAAAGCGCGTCAATCGAATCCGTCTGGAAAACGGCAAGGCCATCGAGAAGAACCGCACCTACACGCTGGTCGTCAGTGACTTCATGGCGGCCGGCGGCTCGGGATTCAGCATGCTCCTCGGTGCTCCGAAGGAAGATCTCGACGTCGTGGATATCGATGCCTTGATCCGTTACCTGGCCGTGCTGCGCGCTCCCGTGGAGGCCCCGGCCGACGCGCGCTTCCATCGGACCGATCGCTAATGCGGGTTTTCGTCAACGACAAAGCAGTCGAGGTGCCACGCGGCGCGCGCGTGCGCGATGCCGTGGCGCAGGCCGACGACGGCTTGGCACGGCTGCTCGACAGCGCGGCGTACGTTACCGATGCCGCGGGCCGGCCGATCGATGCGGGCGACGCGATCGGCGAGGCCGGTGCCGTTTTTCGGGTCGTGGTGTCGGCCAAACGGGAGAACAAACCACGGCTCACCAAAGACGCGCTGCGCCGCTGGCCCAAGGTCGAATTGCACGTGCATCTCGACGGAGCGCTCCGGCCGGCCACGATGCTCGAGCTGGCCCGGGCCCAGGGCATCCGGCTCCCCGCGGACACGCCCGACGCGCTCGCCACAGCGATGCTCGTACGCGACGCCAAGAGCCTCGAGGAATACCTCGAGAAGTACGAGATCACGCTCTCCGTGCTCCAGACCGCCGCCGCGCTGGAGCGTGTGGCGTATGAATTCGTGCTGGACAAGGCCGCGGAGAACGTCCGGTACGTCGAGGTGCGTTACTCGCCGCTGCTGCATCGGCCCGCGCTGACGCTGGCGCAGGCGATCGAAGCGCCCCTGGCCGGTATCCGGCGCGCTGCCGCCGAAACGGGGACCAAAGTCGGGCTCATCGTGTGCGCCATGCGCACCAAGCCCCCGGCCGAATCGCTCGAGCTGGCCCGCGCGGCGGCGGAGTATCACTCGGCGGGCGTGACGGCGTTCGATCTCGCGGGCGCCGAGCGCGGCTTCCCAGCGCGAGATCACCGCGCCGCGTTCGAATACGCGGCCGCACACGGGATGGCCTGCACGTGTCATGCGGGCGAGGGAGACGGGCCGCACTCGATCCATCAGGCGCTCCACGAGGTGGGGGCCCAGCGGATCGGGCACGGCACGAGACTCGCGGAAGATCCGGCACTGCTGGAAGAAGTGGTCGCGCGCAAAATCCCGCTGGAGATGTGTCTCACCAGCAATGTGCACACCCACGTGGTCGCGTCGGTGGCGGAACATCCCTTT
>DASYTD010000024.1:0-8591 GCA_036002655.1 Gemmatimonadales bacterium | reverse complement strand
CACGTTCAAGTGCCCGAAATGCGGTCGAGTAGTGGCGCTCCTCACCAACCCCTTCGAGACCCAGCTCGTCTCATCGCTCGGCGTCGAGATCGGCGGACGGACTGTCCCCGCGCAGCCGCTCGAGACTGTGCGCAAGATGGTCGCGACAGGCCGCGAGGACGCGTTTGAGGAGGCCGTCGGGCCGTCCGGCCGTCCGGCCGCCGCCCCCTCGTGGTCACCCGACGCTCAGGAGCGGCTGGGTCGCGTCCCGAATTTTGTGCGGGGCATGGTCAAGAAGATCTACGCCGATTACGCGCGCGAACGGGGTATCGCCGAGATCACGCCCGCCGTCATGGACACCGCGCGCGCGGAGTTGGGGCTCGAGGGGATGTGAGCGACTTCGACGAGCGCAGTGTCGGCGATCTTCGTGTGCGCATCGATCGCACGCTGTGCGTCGGCTTCGGGGACTGTATTACCGAAGCCCCAGAAGCGTTCGTGCTCGACGAGAGCGGCACCGCCGTATTCGTGAAGCCGGACGATGTGGAGCGGGAGCGGCTGCTGCGCGCGTGCGACTCCTGCCCCGTGGACGCGATTACAGTTTGGGACAAAGAGGGCATCCAAGTAGTGCCAGCTGCTTGTGAACAAGTTCCTTGACAGCCGTTTCTAGCGCCTGCATATCCCGACAACCCATGAGGAGGCAGGAGTGTACCGCGAGATATTCGTTCCCGTCGACAACTCGCAGCACTCCGATTGGGCCGTGGACCGTGCCATCGAGCTGTGCCGCAAGACCGACGGCAGAATCACCGGCAACCATGTGTACGCCGCTCGTCTCCACGATGTCCGCTTCCGCCAGCTCGAGACCGGCCTCCCCGCGCAGTTCCAGACCCCCGCAGAGATCAAGAAGCAGCGCAAAATCCACGACAAGCTGATTGAAAAAGGCCTCCAGCTCATCGCCGACAGCTTTCTGGATCAGCTCGGCAAGCGCTGTGAAGCGGCCGGCGTCCCTCTCACTCGGCAGCTGCTCGAAGGCATCAACTACGAAGAGATCGTCAACGAGGTGAACCGCGGTGCGGGCCGGCTGCCGGGATTGATCGGCTTCGACCCCAATCGCGCCGCGGGCTACGATGGCGGCGACAAAGTCCGCGGCGACGTGAAGCTGGGCGAGAACGGTCGGTTGGTCGCCGAGGACGAAGACACGGCTGCTCGCCTCGTCGGCTCATCCGGGCGGCAGTACGACCTGCTCACGATCGGCGCGCATGGGCTCGGTCGCCAGCCGCTGTCACAGCTCGGTGGCGTGGTCGCGCGGGTGTTGCGGGAAGTGGAGAAGGACGTGCTCATCGTCCGCGACCAGCAGCCGCTGGCAGGCGGGCGCTTCATGGTCTGCGTGGACGGCTCGTCCTACAGCTACAACGCGATGAAGGCAGCCCTCGAGCTGGCTCATGCGTTCGGCGGGTCGCTCTATGTCTGTAGCGCGTTCGACGTGGAGTACCACCACGTCGTCTTCCACAACATCAAAGACGTGCTGTCGTATCAGGCCTCCAAGGTCTTCAAGTTCGAGGAGCAGGAGGAGCTGCACAACAACATCATCGACAAAGGACTGCTCAAGCTCTGCCAGGCGAACCTGAAGCGTGCCGAAGTGATGGCCCAGCAGTTCCCGGATGTACCGCTCAAGACGCAGATCCTCATCGGCAAGCCGTTCCAGGTGATCATGCAGTGGGCCGAAGAGATCAAGCCATCGCTGCTCGTGATCGGCAGACATGGAGCCCATCGGATCGAGAACACAGAGCTTGGATCTCAGTCCGAGAACCTCGTGCGCCAGTCACCGTGCAACGTGTTACTGGTGGGCGTGGTGGGGGTGCGGCCCGAGGACATTCCGTGGATCGAGGAAGACGGACAGGCGGGCCTTCCCTGGGCTCCGGAAGCCGAAGTGCGGATTCTGCGCGTGCCGCCCTTCGCGCAGGGGATCGCGCGCCGCGCGGTCGAGGAGTACGTGCTCGAGCAGGTAGGCAATGCCGGTCCCCCGCCGACGGTCACGAACAAGTGGCTCGATGAGGCAATCCAGAAGCTCCTGCCGACGCACATGCAGCTGATCATGGGCATCGGCAATGCCGAGGAGATCGCGCTTGCGGAGGTGAAGGCCACCGAGCAGATGAAGGCGACGAAGGTGCAGGGGCACGATGCCGATCCTGAGCCGGACGTCGCGGAAGTCGAGACCAAATGCCCCGT
Organism: Gemmatimonadales bacterium; assembly: GCA_036002655.1. Lineage (GTDB taxonomy): Bacteria > Gemmatimonadota > Gemmatimonadetes > Gemmatimonadales > GWC2-71-9 > 20CM-2-65-7. The sequence continues at coordinate 6,386 of DASYTD010000024.1, read as the reverse complement.
GACGGGCGCGGTCTCAAAGCGCCCGCGCGTCGCGACGGACCCGATCGTGTGGACCGAGGAAGGGTGGCAACGCCTCCAGCTCGTGCCCCTCATCGCCCGCCCGCTGGCGCGCAACACGGTCGAGCGGTTCGCCCGAAATCACGGGATCTGGCGGGTGACGACGCGCGTGATGGACGACAACAAGCAGGCGATGATCGAAGCCGACGAGTTCGACATCGACACGATGATGGTGATGTTCACCGAGCTGCGCGCCAAGCAGATCCGCGCCGAAGCAGAGGGGAAGGACGCGCTGTCGCCCGAAGTGCGCGCCTTTATAGAGGAAGCAAAGGCTCAAGGCATCACGCGCTGCCCCATCCGGGACATCGAAGAGAAGATGGACAAGTGCCCCGTGGACATGAAGACCGTGACGCCCGAGGAAGCGAAGCGGGCGGTCGAGAAGCTGCTGAAGTGAGCTTCGTCCCACACGTCGTCGCCTGGAATCTCACGCGGCGCTGCAACCTCGAGTGCGCCCACTGCTACATCGCGGCGGGCCCGCACGAGAGCGCGACTGACGAGCTCGACACGGCCGAAGCCTATAGGATCGTGGACGAGCTGCTCGCGGTGAATCCCGCGCCGATGCTGATTCTGTCAGGTGGCGAGCCGTTGCTGCGGCACGACCTTACCCAGATCGCGGCCTATGCTTCGCAGCACGGCGCCACGGTCGTCGTCGGCACGAACGGCACCCTCCTCACTGACGAGCGGATCGCGGCGCTCAAAGCGGCCGGCGTGCGCGGCGTGGCGGTGTCGATCGACTCCCTGCGGCCCTCTTACCACGACAACTTCCGGCATGGGAAAGGGTCGCTCGACGATACGCTGATGGCACTGGGCCGTCTGCGGGCGCAGCGGCTCGATTTCATCATCCAGACGACGGCGACCAAGGGGAATCGCGCGGAGCTCGAGCGCCTCGCGCAGTGGTCCGCCGAGCAGGGCGCGGTAGCCTTCAATTGCTACTTCTTGGTGGCCACTGGCCGCGGGGCTTCTCTCTCAGATCTCGCTCCCGCCGACTACGAAGCTGTCCTTGGCGACTTAGCAAAATGGCAGCGTGAGTATCGGGGGCGCATGTTGGTCCGGGCTAAGTGCGCGCCGCACTTCATGCGCCACGTGCACACCGCTGACCCTGACTCCCCGATTCTCAACTACGAGACTCGCTGCCCGTGCGGCACGCAGTATTGCCGCATCACGCCTGACGGGAAACTCACGCCCTGCCCCTATCTCCCCGCAGTCGCGGGCGACCTGCGCACCCAGAGCTTCGGCGAGATCTGGCGCTCGTCGCCGCTGTTCCGGCAGCTCCGTGAGGGGAGTCTCGGCGGGAAGTGCGGGCGCTGCGAATACCAGAAGCTGTGTGGCGGTTGCCGCGCGCGCGCGTTCGCGCTCGAGGGCGACGTGCTGGCGGCCGATCCATCATGCGTCTATGAGCCCGCTGCTGGTGCCGCCGTGATCGAGCCGGTCCACGACGTGAGCTACGGCCAGGACTTCATTCCGGCCCTCGTCTGGTCGGCCACTGCGCGGACGCGTCTCGAGCGGATCCCATCGTTCGTGCGCGGCGTGGTGGCGAAGCGCGTGGAAGACTGGGCGCGCGAGCGTGGAATCCAGGAGATCACACCGGAGCTGCTCACGGAGATCCGCAGCTCGATGCCCGTGGATTTCAGCAAGCGGCGCCCCTTTTTCATAGCTGACAGCTGATGACCGACAGCTTTGCTCTCCTCCAGGCCGTCGCGGATAGCGCGAGTACGTTCCGCGATTTCCCGGTCATCGGCAGCCGCGCCGCTGTGTGGATCGCGGCCGAGATCCATCTGATGTTCGCGGCCTTCGTGCTCGGCGTGCCGATTTTCGCCGTCGTGGCCGAAGCGATCGGCATCTTCGGCAAGGACCAGCGCTACGACCGGCTCTCGAAGGAGTTCACGCGGCTGCTGCTGATCGCCTACAGCGCGACGGCGATTTGGGGCGCCGTGTTCGTGTTCTTCCTCGCGACGCTGTACCAGCCGTTGTGGGCGTATTTGACGGCCATCTTCGGGCCGTCCATGTGGGTCTACGTCGGGATCTTCTTCCTCGAGTCGTTCACGCTCTACCTCTATTACTACGGCTGGGATCGCTGGAAGTACGGCCGCGCGAAAATCGTGCATTGGGGTCTGGGCATTCTGCTGAACGTGTGGGGCACGATCGTCATGTTCATCGCGGACTCGTGGCTCACGTACATGATGACGCCGCCCCGCGACATCACGGCCGAGACCGCACCCACCAGCATCAAGCTCTGGCACGCGATCCTGAATCACACGTGGATGCCGATCAACATCCACCGCCTGATCGGCAACATCGTCTTCGGCGGCGCGATCGTGGGCGCCTACGCCAGCTACCGTTTCCTCGCCGCACGAACCGATGAGGAGCGCGCGCACTACGATTGGATGGGCTACGTCGGGAACTTCGTCGCGATGTCGGCGCTGATCGTGCTGCCCTTCGCCGGCTATTGGCTGGGCCGCGAGATCTATCAGTACGACCAATCCATGGGCATCACGATGATGGGCGGCTTCATGTCGTGGCTGTGGGTCATCCAGGCGTTCCTCATCGCGATCCTGTTCCTGGCCGGCAATTACTACCTCTGGGTGGGGATGGGCCGGATTCCGGGGGCCGAGCGGTTCCGCCCCTACACCAAGTGGCTGCTGGTAGTGCTGGTGATCGGCGCGATCGTCTGGGGCACGCCGCACACGATGATCGCCGACTCGCGCGAGCTCGCGGCGATGGGCGGATCGCACCACCCGTTCCTCGGGGTGCTGGGCGTGATGAGCGCCAAGAACACCGCGGTCAACCTCATGATCCTGGCGACGTTCCTTTCCTTCCTCATGTACCGGCGCGCCAACACGCGCCCGGTCGTCGCCTGGGCGCGGACCGGCACGCTCATTCAAGCCGGCATGTTCGCGATCGCGGCCGCCATCGTCCTGTTCTACGGCATCCGCGGCTACTTCGTGGAAGCCATCGTCCGCATCGGGTACTCCGTCTACCAGGTCGGCGCGGTGCTCGCGTGCATCGTCTTCGTCACCGTCATTGACGTGCTCTTGAGTCGCGGCGCGGAGTCGCGCGGCGCGATCCAGTGGGGCAAGATGCCGCCGCGCTCGCAATACGCGCTCTTCATCCTGGCCGTCACGTTCACGTGGCTGATGGGCCTGATGGGATTCGCGCGCAGCGGCATCCGTCAGCATTGGCACGTGTGGCAGGTCATGCAGGATACGACGCCGTACGCGGCGACCCCGGCGCTGGGCTACGCCGCGATCATGATCAGCACCTGCGTGCTGATCTTCTTATCGCTCGTCGGCTTCATCTTCTGGCTCGGCGGGCTCGCCGAGAAATCCACGTTCGTGCCGCCGATCAGCACGGTGGAGGCGCCGCATGTGGGCCACTAACCTGCGCATCATCGGCGTCGTGCTCGGCACGCTCGCGCTCTATACGCTGATCGCGAACAAGATCCCGCAGGTGCAGTCGGAAGTGCCGCGCGCGTTGAGCCTGGGGGCGAACGTCACTCCGGAGCAGCTCGTGACCGCCGGCGATCAACTCTATCACGGTGCCGGCGGCTGCACCGCATGCCACGGCCTCGGCACGCGCGCTCCGAATCTGCTGACCGACGAAAAAGGGCAGGGTCCCATCGGCGCCCGCTGCGGCAAGCGAGAGCCGGGCAAGGATTGCAAAGCCTATCTCTACGAATCGCTCACGAGCCCGCGCACGTTCGTCGTGCAGGGCTACGAGCCCATCATGCCGGATCTGGGCCGCACGCTGTCGCCCCAGCAGCTCTGGGCGCTGGTCGCGTTCCTGGAATCGCAGGGTGGGACGGTAGACGTTTCCGCCACCGATATCCCCCCGGCGAGCGGTCCGACCTCGGGCGGCAGCCCGGCGTCCTCGAGGGAGGGGCCGGGAATTGGCGGCGGAACCCGGGATCCGATGGCTCTTATCCGCGCCGCAGGCTGCACCGCCTGCCACAAGATCGGCACCGAGGGCGCCGCGATCGGACCGGATCTGAATCACGTGGGAGGACGCCTCTCCGCGGCGCTGATTCGCGAGTCGATCCTCGACCCGGATGCCAAGATCGCCAAGGGATTCGAGAAGTTCAAAGGCATCATGCCGAAGACGTTCGGCGATCAGCTGACCGCCGCGCAGCTCGAGTCGCTCGTGCAATTCCTCGCGAGCCACAAATGAGATCGTACCTCCGCCATCCCTTCTGGCAGGCCGTCGGTCTATTGGTGTTGGCGTATGTCGTGATCGCCTTCGTCATCCCTGTGATCCCAGGCAGCGCCGTGGTCCCCAAAAGCGTGGTGCTGCAGTACATGGCCACGGTTTTGGTAGGCGTGCTGATCTGGGTGAGCGACGACGAGACCCGCTGGACCACGTTCAAGGAGCCGCTGCACGAGGTGCTCATTCAGCCGCGGCTCAAGGTCGTTCGTAGCGGATTGCTCGCGGCCGTCACGTTGATCGTTGGCTGTCTCACCTACAGCCAGGTGAAGGCGAGCGTCGCCGCGCCGCCGAGCTTCCGCTCGATCCATCCGGCGAACCCCGCGCAGATCACGTTCCGGGGCAAGACGATGACCCTGGCCGGGCTCGAGAATCCGCTACGCCGCCAGGGCGACATGGCGGCCCACCTCACCGTGGGGCGGCGCGTCTACTACGAGAACTGCGTGCCGTGTCACGGCGATCATCTCGATGGCCAGGGCCACTTCGCGCCGGGACTGAATCCGCTGCCCGCGAACTTCCAGGACAACGGCACGATCGCGCAGCTAACCGAGAGTTTCGTCTTTTGGCGCATCGCCAAGGGCGGTCCGGGTTTGCCGCGCGAAGGGACGCCATGGAACTCGGCGATGCCGGCGTGGGAGGACTTCCTTACAGAGGACGAGATTTGGGCGGTCGTGATCTTCCTATACGACCAGACCGGAGCGCGGCCGAGGACGTGGGAAGTGTCAGGGAGCGGGGAGCAGGGAGCAGGGAGTAGTCATGAATAAGCGCACCCTTGCTCTTTGCATTGTTCTGCTCCCAGGTCCCTGCTCCCTGCTCCGTTCCCAGGACACCACCGGCGGCAAGGTCGTCTATCAGCAGTGGTGCGCCGGCTGCCACGGGGACAATGGCGCCGGCGACGGCGCGGGCGCGCGCCACATGATTCCGCCGCCGCGCGACTTCACGGGCGCGATCTATCAGATCCGCTCGACGGCCAGCGGCGAGCTCCCTACCGACGCCGATCTGCTGCGCTCTATAGATGAAGGACTTCCGGGCACGGCAATGCCCGGCTGGAAAACGCGGCTGTCCGATCGCGAGCGCCGCGACGTGCTGGCCTACCTCAAGACGTTTTCGACGTTCTTCGCCGACACAACGCTGCATCCGAAGCCGCTGGAGTTCGGCAGCGCGCCGGGTGGCGGCAGCGGGGCGGACGCACTCCGGGTGGGACGGCAATTCTACGACTCCATCGGCTGCGGCAAATGCCACGGCGATCAAGGACGGGGGGACGGGCCCTCCGCGCCCACGCTGAAAGACGACGCCGGCCACCCGATTTTCGCCGCGAATCTGCATGAGAACTGGCTGTTCAACGGCGGCGGCACGGCGCAAGACATTTACCACCGACTGCGCACCGGTCTCGACGGCACCCCAATGCCGTCGTTCAGCGACCTGGTGGAGCAGAAGTTCCTCAGCGAAACCGAGCTGTGGCGTCTGGCGCAGTATGTCCGCAGTCTCTCGCCGGACGAGCCGCCCGCCGTGCGCGATGTGATCCATGCGCCGCTCGTCAGGCGAGCGCTGCCGCATGCGCCGGACGATTCCGCCTGGACCTCCGTGGATAGTTACTGGTTCCCGCTGGTGGGTCAGATCATCCGCAAGGACCGCTGGTTCGCGCCCGCCGTGAGCGGGGTGTGGGTGAAGGCGGTGCATACGGCCGACTCGATCGCGCTGCGCGTGACATGGGACGACCGTTCCGAGAGTCCCGATACCGCCTGGCTGAACCACGTCGGGCGCGTGTTGGCGACCCTCAAAAGTGACGACTCGACGCGGGAGGCGCCCGCGCTCTGGCCGGATCAGCTGGCCGTACAGTTCCCGGTTTCAATTCCGGCGGGCATGGAGCGTCCGTACTTCCTCATGGGGAGCCCCAGCGGGCCGGTTTATCAGTGGCGCTGGTCGAGCTCGTCGCGAGCGACGGCGCTGGCGGGATTGGCGCGAGGCGTCGATCGCTTTGAACCGCTTCCCTCCGCGGGTGGGCTGGGCGCACAGGCCGTCTACGACCATGGCGAGTGGCGCGTCGTGTTCACCCGCGCACTTGCTTCGCCTGATACGGCTAGCCAGCTTCCGTTCCGGACCGGCCGTGCCATCCCGGTAGCCTTTTTCGC
>DASYTD010000023.1:0-36751 GCA_036002655.1 Gemmatimonadales bacterium | reverse complement strand
CGGAACGACGCCGATGGCGCGGAGGGGGACGGACTCGTCGAGCACGGCGGCACCGCGGAATTTCACCACGTACGCCTGTTCGTCCGCCGGGGCGCGCTTCAACGCGGCCCGCAACGCCTCCCGTTTGAGCTGCGCGACGGTCGTGCTGTCATCCACCTGCACGGACACGTGATCCCAGACGGGCATCACCATGACGCGGACGGCGTAACGCTCTGTTTGATCCGCAGCGGCGGCGCTCACGCGACCTCCACTTGCGATGCGAGCGGCAGCGTCGAGAAAAAGCGGTCCAGCGCTTGATCGAAGAACAGCGTCGCAGCGCGCACCCGCGTGACGCCCGGCTCCTTGTCCTCCCACGCGCTGATCGCCACCTCCTCACCACCCTGCCCGCGCAACGTCACGAAATTCGGACCCTGTTTCTCCACGAACGCCGCCGCGTGCGGCACGCGCTCGGCAAAAAACTGTTGGGCGCGCGACAGGACGTCGGCGGGCGGGAGTGCGACAGTCGTCGTGTGGATCATGGATGCGGGAGGATGGTGATGCCGGTTGGTTGCCGTGGGACGGCGATGCTGGCGACACGGGTCCGGGTGGTGAGATCGATGACATCGACGGCGCCGGGGTCCACGCCCACACTCTCCTGGGAGACGAAGGCCCACCGGCCATCGGGCGAATAGGCGACGCCGTGGGGCAGCGATTTCGACGTCGGGATCTTGGCGACCTCCGTCAGCGTGTGCGCCTCCACGAGCGATACGCTTTGCGCCTTCTTGTTGGTGACGATCACCCAGCGACCGTCGGCCGATGGCTCGACGTTGTATGCGCCGGCGCCCACCGGAATCTCCCGCACGAGCTCGAGCGAGACGGCGTCGAGTACTTGCAGCGTATTGCCGTGATTACACGCGACGTACAGCCGCCGATCGTCCGGCGACACCGATACGAACGTGGGTGAACAGTCTGGCGCGGCTGGGGACGTCGTGTTGCTGCCGTGGATGACCGGTCCGCTCGCCCCCATCGTGGCATGACCCATGCCCGCCCCTGTCTTGTGGCGTCTCCGAATGCGGAACGTCTGCCGGTCAATCTCGAGGATTTCGTCGGAATCCATGCACGACACGTAGACGCGGGTGCCGGCGTGATTGACCTTGACGCCGTGCGGCATGTCGCAGGCGGGCAGGTTCGTGAGCGGCGTCATCGAAGCGGTCTGGACGATGGTGACCACGTTGACCCGCGGATGGTCGCCGTGGAAGTCGGAATTGGCGACGAACGCCAGCGCCCCGTCAGGGGTGAGGGCAATCGTGGTGGGGAACATCTCCAGCTGCGCGCGGCCGAGCAGCGAATCGCTGCCGGCGGCCATCTTCCAGAGCGATCCGTACGGCGTGCCGTGCGCGATCGTCACATACCACGCGGAGCCGTCCGGGGCGATGCTCACGTTGTGGGGACCGTCAATGTCGGCGGGCATGACCCCGACGGGGACGACTTTCGCGACCGCGAGGGCCGTGCCGTCCCACACGAGCTCCGTCACAATGTCGCCCGACTCGCTGGCCACGAGGATCCGGTACCCAGGCGAGACGGGCTGCACGAAACCCGTCAACAACGCGATCGCAGAGAGAAGGCGCATCGGAAAAAAGATAGCGCCTAAGGGAAGTCAGTGCGCGGCGGGGCTGTTCTCCGAATGACAGGTTGCCGCGGCCGTGAGGATGTCTTCGAGAACGTTGAATTCCACCGGCTTCGTCAGGTGATGGTTGAATCCCGATTCCGCGGAGCGGCGCCGGTGCTGTTCCTGTCCCCACCCCGTCAGTGCGACCAGCACGGCGTCTTTGGCCCACGGCTGCTGGCGAAGTTGCTTGGCTAGATCGTAGCCGTTCACCTTCGGCAATCCGATGTCGAGAATCGCGATGTCGGGCCGGTACTGCTCGGCAACCACCAATGCTTGCTCGCCATCGTGCGCGATTCTCGAGTCGTGGCCCATGATGCGGAGTAACATCGCGAGACTGTCGGCGGAATCCACATTGTCGTCTACGACGAGGACGCGGCACATCTTCCGCGGGGCCGGCGGAGTCGCAGGCGGCCCGGCCTGGGCGGCCTGCCGCGGCGCTTTCGCCGCTGCCGGCAGCCGGATCGTGAATTCGCTCCCCGTCCCCGGTCCCGCGCTGTGCGCCGAAACCGTGCCGCCGTGCAACCGCACCAGCTTGTCCACGAGCGAAAGGCCGACGCCCAGCCCCCCATGCGACCGCTCGAGCGGCAGCTGCGCCTGCGTAAACATGTCGAAAATGCGCGGCAGCACGTCCGCCGCGATGCCGATGCCGGAATCGCGCACGCGGATCACGACCATGTCGTCTTCGCGCCCCGCCGAGACCGAAATCCGGCCGCCGGGATCGGTGTACTTCGCCGCGTTGTCCAGCAAGTTGGCGACGACCTGCGTCAACCGCGTGACGTCGCCCTCCACGTAGAGCGGCTCGGTTGGAGGTGTGACCCGCAGTTGATGGCGGGGTTTCTCGAGCAGGGTGCCGCTCGCTTCGACGGCTGCTCGCAGCACGGCGGCGATGTCCACGCGGTCGCGGCGGAGCTCGATCGTGCCGCGGGTGATGCGGGAGACGTCGAGCAGGTCCTCCACCAGCCGCGTCATGTGTTCGGTCTGACGGTCAATAATGCTCGTCGCCCAGCGCAGCTCCTCGGGGGAGGGCGCGCGCGCCCCGAGGATCTTCACGGCATGCCGGATGGGGCCCAGCGGATTTCGCAGCTCGTGCGCGAGCAGCGCGAGGAATTCGTTCTTGCGCGTATCGGCTTCTTGCAGCTCGCGCTGGGCGCGTTTCTGCAGCGTGATGTCCCGCGCGATCTTCGAGGCGCCGAGCAGCACGCCGGTTTCGTCCCGAATCGGCGAGATCGTGAGCGAGATGTCGATCTGCCGGCCATCCTTCGCCACGCGGATCGTCTCGAAATGCTCGATGCGCTCGCCGCGGCCCAGCCGCGACAGGATCATCGCCTCTTCGTCCTTCCGGTCCCCCGGGATGAGCATGAGGACGGATTGCCCGATGGCCTCAGCGGCGTTGTAGCCGAACAGCCGCTGCGCACCTGCGTTCCACGACGTGATGATGCCCTCGAGGGTCTTACTGATGATCGCATCTTCGGACGACTCGACGATCGCGGCGAGGAGCGCCTGTGGGGCCGGGACGCTGGGTGTCGCCAACGTCTTCGTCATCGGCTCAGCGAGGCACGCCGCGTGCGCGTGCAGGAGCGGGCTATGGTCCGTGTTCCCCCGCACCACGACGGGGTCGCGCGCACGGGGAGAAATCGGCTGGCTACAAAGGCAACACCGACGCTCCACCGCGTAGTCACCTTCCTGGGGAGGATCACGGCAAGACGCCCGGCATACCTTAAGGAAGGTACCCAGGCGCTGAAGGGGTTCAAGGCTAGCCGCGTTTGCGGGGTCCTCGCAATCGTTTTAGGCGTGATCCACGACCGTGGTGACGCCACTCTCGCGGGCGCAATGGGCGCAACAGTAGAACGTCCCATCAGCTTCGATCCCATGGCCAATGATCTTGCAACCGCAGTGATCACAGGTGGGAGCGAGCTTGTGAATGGCGCACTCAAAACTGTCGAACGTGTAGGATGTGCCGTCGCGAACGACTTCAAACGAGAGGTAATACTCGTTCCCGCAGACGTCGCATTTCGCCATGGTCATGAAAACACCAGGCTACCGGAAGTGTTCCGGGTGTTGCGGGATTAACCTGCAGGAGCTACGGGGCTTTCTGGGGTGCGGAGGGATGGGCAGCCGGGTCGCGACGCGCGAGGTCATTGGGCGGGGGAGCCTTCCCGCGACGATGCTCCGCGTACACGCGCGTGAACTCGGCGCCCAGCAAGATCACCTGCGCCGAGTAATAGACCCACACCAGCAGGACGACGATGGAGCCCGCGGCCCCGTAGCTCGACGCAACGCTCGAGTGGCCCAGATACAACCCGATCAGGAATTTCCCGATCGAGAAGAGAAGCGCGGTGCCGAGCGCGCCCGTCCACACGTCGCGCCAGGCAAGCCGCACGTCCGGCAACACGCGATATATCAAACCGAACAGCAACGTCATGACCGCGAGGGAAACAACCAGATTGATCGTTTGCAATAACAGCGGGCTCCCGAACATGCTCCGCTGGATTCGCGTGGACAGCGCGGTCAGCGCGGCGCTGACGAGCAACGACACGAGTAGCAGGAACCCGATGGAGACGACAAGGCCGAACGACCGCAGCCGGCTCAGGATCAGGCGTTCGATGCCCGATTTCTGGGGGTCGGTCTTCACGCGAAAAATCGTATTGAGCGCGTGCTGCAGCTCGAGAAACGCCCCGCTCGCGGCGACGAGCAACGTGATCGTGCCGACAATGACGGCCAAGGTCCCAGTCGAGGCCCGGTGCGCGCCCTGGAGCAGCGACTGAATGGCCTCCGCTCCCTGCGTGCCGATCAATCCATCGATTTGCCCCACAATCTGACCGCGGACCGCTTCGCCGCCGAACACCGAGCCCGCGATCGCGATCGCGATGATCAGGATGGGCGAGATGGCGAACAGCGTGTAGTACGCGAGCGAGGCGCCGAGGCGGGGAACGTTGTCTTTGGACCATCCCGTGATGGCGGCCCAAAAGAGCCGCAACAGCACCGGCACGCGCAGCTTCACGACGGCGCGCCGGTGCTGACGGACTTCCCCGGGGAACCGGCGGGATGAGTCGTCATAGATGAGTGTACCCCGATGTGGTAATCCTGGCAGACGGGCTGCCACTTGCTCAGTAGCGCTTGTCAAAACGACAAAAACAGGGCCCTGAAAACGGGCACGCCGATTGCTCTCGTCGCGAGTGCAACCATTTTTTTGGAGGCGACGACATGTTCCTGACCACTCGCAGCTACTCGGGAGAACCCGCTGGGTTCTCCACCTTGAGCGACCGCATTCAGCGCATGCTGACCGAAACCCTGGGCGGGCTCGATGGGCAGTACCGCGATAGTGGACCTCGTTGATCGAGGCCCCGCCTTCTTTCCTTCCTACACAGGCGGAACTCCACCACGGCGCCCGGCGAAGAGCAGCACGATCCCCGCGACCAATGCCACGCCGCCCACCCACGGCGGAACGAAGCCACGCCGCTCCGTCGTGACCGTCGCGACGCCCAGATCCACTTTGTCCCTCTCCTTGACGTACGAGACGCCCCGGAGCACCAGGACGATCGCTCCAAACACGATCAGCAAGACGCCTATTATGCCGGCCGGACGCATGTTCTCCTCCGCTATGATTGGTCCCTACGCCAGCCCGCGCTTGCGCTGGGGCTGATGCTGCGGCTGTTCCGCAGGCTCGTACTTGATGATGCTCAGATGACCGTCTGACTCGATGAAGCTGCGTTTCACCTCACGCACATCGTTCACGCCCTGCTCGCGCAACTGGCCGAGGAGGTCGTCGACGGTGAGCAACTCCGCCTTGAGATTGCGGCGCAGGATCTTCCCGTCCTTGACCAGCGGCAGGGGTGCCGGATGCAGCAGCCGATGGACGGTGCGCGAACGGAACGCGAGCCAATCGAGCGCGTAGTCCCAGAGAAAGATCGTCCCCACGAGGACGAAGGCTTCGGTAACGGAGTGATAGTCGGCGGACATCCCGTTCTGTGCGGCATCGGCAACCAGCACGACCACGAGCAGGTCCGGAATGCTCAGCGTTCCTGCCTCGCGCCGGAACACGCGCATCAGGGCCAGGATGAACAGGTACAGCAGTGAGCCGCGCAGAAACAATTCCGCGAGGCTTTCCGATGGAACGAACACGTTGTGCCAGTTGATTCCCGCGAGGATCAACGCCCGCTCTCGGGAGAGAGGGTGGGATGTACCCTTGTCTGCTACTTGGGGTTCCTAATCCTTTGGATGCAGGTCCGGCGCTTCCGGCCAGCGCTGGTCGGGACGCGCGGGGGGCGGCTGATTCGCACCCAACCGATCGGCGCGGATGTCGGCGTACATGAAGTTCTCGGGAGCAACCGGCGCGTCCGCCAAACGCCGCAGCATCGCGAGTTGGCCGACATGCGTCATCGTATCCGCGAATGGCCCTTGTAGCAGCTGTTCAGTCGTGATCGCGCAGGGCGCATCACTCGACATGAGCTCGCCCACGGCCTCCACGACCTCGTGAAAGCGGTTGATCTCGTCCTTGAATGTGGGCAGCGGTTCCGGCTTGACGGGATACGCTCCCCCCACGAAGAACGAGCGCACGTAGCCCATGAGCGAGGTCATGTGACGCAGGATCTCGACCGGGGTCCGGACGCGATGGCCTGCGCTGAAGGTCGGATAGTGCTCCGGCGCGTCGCGTAGCGCTCTCTGTGTCCGGTAGGCGATGGCGGCCAAAAAGTGTCGGAGCAGATGACGGTCTCGATCCATAGTGCTCCCAAGCTAAACAGCACAATCTCCCGAGTGCTGTCTCGACAATCGTCAGCTAACCCGTGACAAGCAGCGCGGCGACGCCCCACACGAGTGTCAACAGGGTCACCGGGATTCCCACGCGGGCGTACTCCCAGAATCCAATCCGGATCCCGAGCGCTGCCGCCTTCTCCACCACGATCAAATTCGCGACCGAGCCGATCAGCAGCAGGTTACCCGCGAACGTTGCGCTCATGGCGACCACGCGCCAAACGAGGTCCGCCTGCGGGAGATGCGGCACGACGTTGCGCCACAACAGCACTGCGGGGACGTTCGAGATTAGGTTCGAGAGCACCACCATCACGCCGCTGGCTGCGACGGCGGCGGTGGGCCGACTACCCTCCTGCATGACGGCGAGAGCGCGGCCGTCGATCCAGCCCACCGCTCCCGTCGCCTCGAATCCGCGCATCACCACAAACAGCGACCCAAAGAACAGCAGCAGGTCCCAGTCCACCCGCTCGATCGCGTAGGCCGGGTCGCGCCCGGCGACGAGCACCATCAGCGCACCGGCCGCGATCGCGACCCCTGGCAGCGAACCACCGGCGAGCCACCCTGCCACGGCGACGCCGAACATCAGGAGCCCTTTCATGACCAACACACGATCGACTGCCGTTGGTACGGCCTGGGGACGCTCCTGGAACGGCTGAATCAACTCGTTCCGGAACGCCCAGCGGAGGACACCGAACGTGATGGCCAGGCCTCCCGCCGCGACCGGTAGCATGTGGACGAAGAAGCTGCCGAACGTCGCACCGCTCCAGATTCCCACCAGCATGTTCTGGGGGTTGCCTGTCACCGACAGCACCGATCCGACGTTGGCTCCCATCGCGAGGCCCAGGAGGTATGGCGTGGGGCGCACGCGGATCGGGGCGAGCGCAGCAACCAGCACCGGCGTCACGACCAAACACACGGTGTCGTTGACGAATAACGCCGAAAGTAGCCCGCCGCCAACGACGACGCCGAACAGCAAGCGCTTGGGGGTGCGCGTGCGCCGCAGTACCCACTCGGCGGCCCACTCGAAGAACTTCCCCACTTCGAGGTAGCCCACGATGAGCATCAACCCGAGGAGGAAGACGATCACGTCCAGGTCGATGGCCGCGTACGCTTGCGGTAGGGTGATCACCCCGAAGACGACCATTCCGACGGCGCCGAGCAAGCTGGCGGCCGGCCGGTTGAGGTGCACGAACGGCAGACGCTGCACCGCGATCAAGAAGTAAGTAGCCGCGAACACCGTCAGACCGATGGTCACTGTTCACATTTCTGTTGGAGGGTCTCATCAGGATCCGCCGTGGGAGCTATTGTAAGGCAGCTTCGCGGCGGCGGGGAGATCTTATTGGAGCACGCGCAAGACCTCACGCGCGGCTCGCCGGCCACTCGCGAGCGCACCCGCCACCGTTCCAATCTGTTCTCCGTTGGTCGCCTCCCCGGCAAAGAACAGAGTGCCGTCCACGGGCCGAGCCAGTGCGCGCGGCGCACCGATCCCGCCCACGCCGATGTAGCTGTACGCGCTCCGCGCGAAGGGATCGGCGCGCCAGTCGTGACTGGCCGACGCGTCGAGCTGCTGTTCCAGCTCGCGGCGGGGGACGGCGAGAACTTCAGACAGCGCCACCAGACTGCGCTCCAGCCGCGACGGCGGCTCCTCCGCGAGCAGCTGCTCGGCGGCGACTCCGCCCACATATCCGGTGAGGAGCGGCGAGCGCACCGGGAGCGAGGTCCACCATGTCGGCACCTCGGCACTGTGCGCGTGCAGAAAGTTGAGCCCCCGCCCGTCCGAACCGGACTGCTCGCGCCGCTCTTTCAAGAACTCTGGTTTCTCCCAGAATGCCTGCCGGAATCGCAGCACGATCTTGAACACTTGCCCCGCCTCGAGACCCGCCAGCGCGCGCTGTTTTGCGGGGAGCGCCGGATCGAACCGCACGACACCGGCCTTGAGGACGGCGAGCGGCAGGGTGATCAATGCCGTGCGCGCGCTCACGGTGGGCAACGGAGCGCGGTCGCCGCCGCGACACGCGATGCTGACCGCGCCGCGTTTCCATTGCACCGATTCCGCAACCGAGCTGAGACGCACCTCGGTGCGGTCGGGATCCAACCCATCCCGCAGCCATTTCATCAGGGCGTCGCCGCCGTTCGCGATGCGGAACAGCTTGCCCTCGACTTCGTCTTTCTCGTCACCGCCCTCCACCTCGACCGCGAGCGACTGGGCGCTCAACCGCTCTGGGTGCGCGGCGTAAAAGCCTTGCAGGAAATCGCGCAGCAGCCCGCGGCGCGACGCCGGCACGCTCCCCGACTCGAGGTACTCGCTCACCGCGAAATCCCTGCCGCGGCTCGCGATTCGACGGGCGAGATCGTGGTTCATGCGATCGACGAGCGCCCAAAAATCCCCCATCGGCTTGAACCGGCCGGCCGTGACGAGCTCGTGAGAATCGGGCAGCTCCAACACTGCGAGGCCGGCCGCCTGTGCGACGGACAGTGTTTCGGGCGCCTCGCCGTGGATGAACTCGGCACCGAGCTCGAGCGGGACGGGTGCGCGGGGATCGTGCAAGGTGAGAATTCGGCCGCCGACGCGGGGGCGCGCCTCGATGACCGTAACGCGAAGACCAGCCTGTGAAAGATCGCGCGCGGCCGCGAGACCGGCGGCGCCCGCCCCCAAAACGAGCACATCGACGCGCTTGCGATCGGAGGCCATGGGGGGCATACCCTAGAAGATAGAAGACGTGCGACCGGGGTAGATGCGGCCATGGCGGGGGCGCCGTTCATGCCCTGGCTTAATTCCTGAACCCCACTTTAAGACGATTGCGGCACGTCTCTCGCCCACAGATACTCCGGCTGGAGGGAAAAATGCGCACATCCGATTTCAGCAACTGGCAGAGCGGCAACGCTTCGACCGGCGGCTGGCCGGTGGGTACGTACCACGTCGTCGTGACCCTCAATGGGGTGACGGCAGGAACGAAAGATTTCGAGGTGAAATAAAATGCCAGAGAAAGAGACTCTCGAACGCGCAGCGCGGGACAAGCGGGAAGGAAAGCCCGCCAGTACGCAGGCGGGCGAGTTCGTGCGCGAGGAAATGCACCACGCGCGACAAGGGAAACACCCGGTGACGTCCAGAAAGCAGGCGATCGCGATCGGCCTGTCGAAGGCTCGTCGGGCCGGCGTAAAGCTGCCGGCACGCGCCCGTTCGAAAAAGAAAACGAAGTCTTAAGCGCTAACAAGCGCGCGCAGGGCCATCTCCACTTCAGAATTGGGCACTGCGCGCGCTCCCTGTTTCCGTGCCGCGCGCAGCACCTCCGCGTCGACGTGCGAGCCGAAGGCCAGAACGGCCGTGCCGCGTTGGACCAGGTCGCGAATCCGCTCCTCTACTCCTGACTTGCCCAGCTCGATCACCACCACATCGCATGGTTCGACGCGTGTCAGCTCGGCGCCGGCGGCACGCACGACGGCTTCGAGTTTCGCGCGAAAGAACAGATCGCGGCATTCGATCAAGACGCGTTTAGCCATTGTGCCGCTCGACGTGGACGACCGCCTGCGTCACGGGTGGGCGCCGCCACAGATCGCTGAACGAGGACTTCTTGCAGAGCACCAGCACGGCGTCCCCGGGGGGCGGCTCGACGAGTCCGTCCAGCGTGAGGAATGCCGGCGGCCGAACAGCCTTGAGACGCACACGATACGTCTCGCCATGCCACATGATCGTTTCCCAGTCCCCGCGCCCCACGTCCCACGTTTTTTCCAGAAATACGTCGTCGTCCACCTTGTACACACCGTCGGCGACACGCTCGCCGGAGCGGTAGAACAGCGCATCGAAGTCTTGATGCTCGTGGCGCGCGAAGTTCTGCTCCGCCGCCCAGTCGTAGGCCTCGAGCGCATCCACGTGTGCGCGAAACTCGAGATGATGGCGCAGCTCGTGAGTGAGGGTGTCCCACGCCTCGCCACGCCAATCGTAATCGGGATGCTGGCGCGCGAGCGCCTGAAACGACCCGTAGAACAGCACGATGCGGGAATGGAGATCCGATCCATTCCCGGTCCAGCTCAGGGGAATACACTCGCCCAGCGTGTACACGCCGTGATGCACGGGACTCGGGACGGTCTTGGGACTGACCTCGACCTCGGTGACACCGCTTTCGAATTGGTCGGGAATGTCGTGCTGCAAACGTCGGACCAGGGCCCGGAAGTCTTCGAGCGTCAACCCGCCAGCTTCTGCGTCAGGTAGGTGACGAGCTGGCCGGCCGCGACGCGATCCTGCTTCAGCGTGTCCCGATCGCGCACGGTCACGGTCTGATCCTGCGTCGACTGGCCGTCAATCGTGATCCCGAACGGTGTGCCGGCTTCGTCCTGGCGGCGGTAGCGCCGCCCGATCGATCCGCCGTCGTCGTAGAACATGTTGAAGTGTCGCCGCAGGTCGTCGTAAATACGATGCGCAAGCTCGGGCATCCCGTCTTTGTTCACCAGCGGGAAGACGGCCGCTTTGAGCGGCGCCAGCGACGGCTTCAACTTGAGCACCACCCGTTGTTCACCGCCCTCCGCCGCCTCGTCGCCGCCCACTTCTTCCTCTCTATACGCGTCGCACAAGACTACGAGCGTCGTCCGATCGGCGCCCGCCGACGTTTCCACCACGTAGGGGATGAAGCGCTCATTCGACTTCGGGTCGAGATAATCGAGCTTCTTGCCGGCATGCTTCTGATGGTTCGAGAGATCGAAGTCGGTGCGATTGTGGATGCCTTCGAACTCCTGCCAGCCGAACGGGAATTCGTACTGAATGTCGTAGGCGTCTTTCGCGTAGTGCGCGAGCTCGTTCTTGTCGTGCTGATGCCAGCGCAGCTTCTCGGAGCGGATGCCCAGCCCTTCCACCCACTTCAGGCGCTCGGCACGCCAGAACTCGAACCACTCGTTCTCGCTCCCCGGTTTCACGAAGAACTGCATCTCCATCTGTTCGAATTCGCGCGTCCGGAAAATGAAGTTGCCGGGCGTGATCTCGTTGCGGAACGCTTTCCCGACCTGCGCGATGCCAAACGGAATCTTTTGACGGGACGACTGCAGGACGTTCAGATAGTTGACGTAGATACCCTGGGCCGTTTCGGGGCGCAGGTAAATGACGGCGGCCTGCTCCTCCACCGGACCCATGAACGTCTTGAACATCAGATTGAACTGGCGCGGCGCCGTGAGCGTGCCCTTGCTGCCGCACACAGGACACTGCGCGTCGGGTTGGCCCGGCGTACCTTTGATCTTGGGATCGTCGGCGCGGAACCGGTTCTTACATTGCTTGCAGTCCACGAGCGGATCGGTGAATCCGGAGACATGTCCCGACGCTTCCCAGACCTTGGGATGCATGAGGATCGCGGCATCGAGGCCTTCGATGTCTTGCCGCTCATGGACCATCGAGCGCCACCAGCGCTCTTTGATGTTCTTCTTGAGCTCGACGCCGAGCGGCCCGTAATCCCACACGGACCCCAGGCCGCCGTAGATCTCGGAGGACTGGAACACGAAGCCGCGCCGCTTGGCCAGCGACACGAGCTTCTCCATCGTTTTATCGGCAGTTGCAGGTGGCATAGGGAGCCGGAAGTTATAAACGCAGGGCCTCGCGCGCGACCTGCTCGGCCATCCGTGTAAGCGCCGGGCCGTCCAGCAGCCGCCCTCCGTCGGTGTCGCCACCGACTGTGTGCACGCCGATCAGCCCTTCGACTCGTCCTGCAACGACGGCCACTTTCTTCTTCGCGGCTTGCGCGCGCCGCACCACTTCGCCCGGCGCCTTACCTACCAGCGACGTCTTGTCGAAGATCCCTTCCGCGGTGATCACGAGGTCGGCCTTGGCCAATGCGGCGTCGAAACCGGCGCGCTCGAGCACCCATTCCGCGCCGCCCGTCAGCTCCGCCTTGGCGAAATAGACGAGCCCGGCGCCGAGGCCGCCGGCCGCGCCGCCCCGCGGCATGGTCCCCAGCTCGGGCCGGCCGGATTGCCTCCACAAGTCGGCCAGCCGGGCGAGTCCGGCCGCGAGCCGAGGGATTTCCTCAGGTCGCGCCCCCTTCTGCGGACCGAAAACGGGAGCGGCACCCTCGGGCCCGAGCAGGGGCGTAGCGACATCGGCGAGCGCGACGACACGGGCGGGGAGACCCCAACCCGGCCCAAACGACACGAGGTCCGCGAGCGAGCCGCCGCCCTCGGGGAGCGGCTCGCCCGCGGCATTCTCGAACGTCCACCCGAGCCCGCGCGCCGCGCCCGTTCCACCATCTACGGTCGCGGTGCCGCCGAGGCCGACGACGATCGTCTTCGCCCCGCGGTCGGCGGCGGTCCAAATCAGCTCGCCGACGCCGCGCGTCGTGGTGCGCATGGGATCGCGGTCCTCCGGTTCGACCAGCGCCAGCCCGCACGCTGACGCGCTCTCGATGATCGCGGTCTCGCCGTCGATCCATCCCATTTCCGCGGAGACCGAGTCGCCGATGGGCCCGGTCACTGGCAGGCGTTCGCGCAACGCACCGGCCGGCAGCACGACATCGAGGAGACCATTGCCTCCGTCGGCGACGGGGCACTCGAGGACGGCTGCCCCGGGCACGGCGCGGCGCACGCCGGCCGCGAGCGCCTCGGCGACCTGGCGTGGGCCCAGTGTGCCTTTGAAGGCGGCGGGAGCGACGAGGACGACGGGGGGCATGGGACTACAATAACAGACGCGAGCGGCCCAGACGCCGAGGGTTGGAGAAACGAGAAACCCCCTGAGTTTCCCCAGGGGGTGATCGCCTGCCGCACACCGTGCGCCCTAGAACCCGATGTGAGCGAAGCGAACTCCTTCTCGCAAATCGGGCGGGCGCCTCAGCACCTCTGGCAGCCGGGCTATCTCATTGCTGAGACCCCTTGGCTTTGCGCCCCGCCGTCGCCGGCGGTTTGCCCTTTGCAGAGAATCCGTCCGAAAAATTAGGCAAGAACGGTGCCCGTTTTGTAACTGGTGTCACAACAATCGCTCTCACCATGACCTAGGACAAATACTGTACTGTTTTCTGCAATGAATAATGCAGTATGCGGCATAGAAAACCGCTCTAAGAAGGCGCCAAGACGCCACAGCGGTTAACAGCGATCAGCTGGCAGCTGCCACTGCTGCGCCTGCTGCGTCTGCTGCGTCTTCTTAGAACGGTTTGCTAGACCTCTATAATCTGGTCTCGTCGAGTGCCGACGCTCACGTATCGGATGGGTGCTCCTGCCAAATCCTGGAGCCTGTCCACGTATGCTCGCGCGGCGGGCGGCAAGTCCGCAAGCCTGCGCACTTCATTCAATCGTTTTTGCCAGCCCGGCACTGTTTCGTAAATCGGTTCGACCCTGGAGATCGTTTCGACATCGGCAGGCATGCTGTCGATCGTCTCGCCATCCAGCGTGTAGCCGACGCCGACCGGTATCTCGGCGAACGTGTCGAGGACGTCGAGTTTCGTCACCGCAAGTCCCGTCAGTCCATTGACCCGCACGGCGTACCGCACCACGACCGCATCGAACCATCCGCAGCGCCGCGGCCTTCCCGTCGTTGCGCCAAATTCGCCGCCCAGCTCGCGAATCCGCTCGGCCACGGCCGGCTCGGCCTCGGTGGGTAGTGGGCCATTGCCGACGCGCGTCGTGTAGGCTTTCACGACGCCGAGCACCGCATCGATCGCGGTGGGACCAATGCCGACGCCGACCGCGGCGCCCCCCGCCGTCGTATTGGACGACGTCACGTACGGGTAGGTCCCGTGGTCCACGTCGAGCAGCGCGCCTTGCGCGCCTTCGAGCAGTACCGATTCGCCGCGCTGCAACGCCTCCCACACGACGCGGCCCGCATCCACCGCGAGCGGCAAGAGCCGTGGCGCCAGGCGGGCGAGCAACCGCACGTGCTCCTCGGCGTTCGCCCGCTCGCCGCTGCCGCGGGTCCCCGACAAGAGATCGAGCATGTGATTTGCCGCTTCGACGCGCGCACGCACGAGCTCCGACGCCCGCGTGAGGTTGCGCAAGTCTCCGACGCGGATGCCGCGGCGCCCGTACTTGTCTTCGTACGTAGGACCGATCCCCCGCCCCGTCGTCCCGATCTTCTCCTGTTTCTCGCGCGCGCGGTCCAGCAGTTTGTGGTACGGCAGCGTCAAATGGGCACGATCGGACACGTGGATCTTCTGCTCCGTGCGAATGCCCCGCCCTTGCAGCGCGTCGAGCTCGGCGAACATTTGCTCAGGATCGAGCACGACCCCGTTGCCGACGATGCAGACGGCGCCCTGGAGAATGCCGGACGGGATCTGATGCAGGACGAACTCTCCCGCCCCCGTGTCGACCGTGTGTCCGGCATTGGCGCCGCCCTGGTAGCGCACGACCAGATCCGCACGCTCGGCCAGCACGTCGACGATCTTGCCCTTGCCTTCATCACCCCACTGAGCGCCGACCACCACGACACACTGGGTCTTTGGACCAAACACGCGCCACTCCCTGACGAAAAAGACCCCGGGGCCATGCCCCGGGGATTAAAAAAGGCCCCGGCGGGGGCCCAAGACCCGGGGCCACGCCCCGGGTATCCTCTGTTGGAAGCTATGCCGCGCGCAGTACCCGCGCCAGTGCTGCCGCGACGCTTGCCGCGCCGTCCAGCCTGATCCGCGCCGCGGTGTCCGATGGCCGATGCACCGTCCGCATCGTGCGCCAATTCCCTTTGAGAATCGTGATACACTCACCGGCCACCGCTGCGAGCGCGATGCCGTCGACGATGACCGGCAGCCAGCGCGCGCGCCGCGCGCGGAGCGCATCCGCAACCGCTGCACCAATACTCCCGGGCCGGTGCAGCAATGCGACCGTCCAGCCGACATCATCCAGACCGTCGAGGTTGATGACCCCAGACTCGGCGAGCAGCGCCGCCCGTTCGGCGGCCAGCGCTCGCGCGCCGACGAGACCGAACTCTTCAGCGTCGGGAAAAATCACGCCGACGGGGGCGTCGACTGACAGCTGATCGATGGTCATGAAGATCGCGACCAGCGCGGTGGCGTTGTCCACGGCCCCCGGCGAGTTGTTGTTCACCCGGTTCTGCAAGACGACGATGGAACTGATCGCGATCAGGGCGGCCGCAGGTAGCGGCGTCAGCACGAGCCCCACAAGGCCCGCAATCAGGCCGATAAACCCGAGTAATCGCACCGCCATCGAGATGGGTTGGCCCTTGGAATCGTAGTGGGCGACAAGCCAGACGGCCGGTCGGCCAGTGTTCCCACCCTGAAGGGTGGCTTTAGCCTGGGAACCCGACGGCCGGACGGCGATGAGATTCGTGCCCTCAACGAGACGCGGAGAACCAAACAACAGCCGCGATGGCCGGCCTGAGAACGCATGCTCCTCGACGGTAAACCCGCGCGCCTCGAGCTCGCGCGTCAGGATGTCGCGCACTTTCCGATGATTGGGTGTACCCACGAGCCGCGGAACGGCCACCTCGCGGAACAACACGCCGTAATCAGTCACCGCGCACGAGCGCGCCGACGCGCTCGCGAGCGGCGGCCGACAGCGGCGCGAGCGGGGGCCGCACCGGGCCGCCATGTAAACCCACCGCGTCCATCGCGGCTTTCACACCGGCGGGACCCAGCTTGCCGACGATCTCTTTGTCCATCGGCGTCAGCCGCTCTTGAATCCGGCCTGCGGCCGCACGATGACCCTGCTCGAACTCGCGCACCAGCTGCACGCACAAGCGGGGAGCAAAGCATGCCACGCCGATGACGCCGCCCTGACAGCCGAGCTCGAGCGCAGCATAGAGCAGCGATGCGGACCCGGCCAGTACAGTCCATTGCGGCACCGCTTCACGATAGGCAGCGAGGTTCTTGGGATCGCCGGACGAATCCTTGACGCCGATGATCCGCTCGTGGCTCGTGAGCTGCTGCAACAGTGCCGGCGCGAGCGACAGATGCGTGTACTTGGGGATGTTGTAGATCAACACCGGCACGGGGCTCGCGTCCGCGACCGCGCGGAAGTGGAGCGCCAGCGTTTCCGGGGTCGCGCCCGCCGAGAAATAGGATGGCGGACGCACGAGGACGGCGTCGGCGCCCGCGGCGGCCGCGGCCTTGGACAACGCGATCGTCTGCCGCGTGGATTCGGCACCCGTGCCCGCAATCAGCGACGCCCCGTTCGTGAGCACCTCGCGCGCGAGACCCACGAGGTGGCGCTGCTCGTCCGGCTCGAGCATCGGCGCCTCTCCGGTCGATCCGGAAACGACAATGCCGTTGACACCCTCCGCCAGCAGTCGTGAGATGTTTTGCCGAAACTGGAGAGGAGCGATGTCGCCCGTCGTGGGATCGAACGGGGTGGGAATCGGCGGAAAGACTCCGTTCACTCTTCTATCAACCCCTCGAGCTTTTCAACCGCGGGCGTCGGGACGGTCGCGGCCGTGGGCGAGGCCGTCGGCGCGACCCGCGAGCGCCGGCGCAGCGTGCGCACCTGAAGCTGGAAGTCGGCGGGATTGGAGGAAGCCGCGAGGGCGGTTTCATACGTCACGACGTCGTCCGCCACCAGATCCATGAGGTGTTGATCGAACGTCTGCATGCCGTACTGCTCGCGCGATTCCTTGATGTAGTCCTGCAGTGAGGCCGTCCGGTCGCGTTCGCGGATCATGTCGCGGGCGGTGCCGGTTGCCAGCAACACCTCGAGCGCCACCGCCCGGCCGTGGCCGTCGGCGCGCGGCAACAGCCGCTGCGACACCACCGCGTGCAGCGCTTCCGACAGGCGCAGGCGCGCGATCTCCTGCTCCTCCGGCGGAAACATCGAGATGATGCGGCTCACCGTCGTCACCGCGTCGGGCGTGTGCAGCGTGGAGACGAGCAAATGGCCCGTCTCGGCGGCCTTCATGGCGGTATCAATGGTCTCGGCGTCGCGCATCTCGCCGATCAGAACCACGTCGGGATCCTGACGCAGCGCCGCGCGCAACCCCGTGCGGAAGTCGTCCGTGTCGACGCCGATCTCGCGCTGCGTGACCGAGCAGTTGATGTCGCGGTGCAGGAACTCGATCGGGTTCTCGAGCGTGAGGATGTGGCGATGCTGGTTCTGATTGATGTGGTTGATGATCGCCGCCATCGTGGAGCTCTTGCCCGAGCCGGTCACGCCCGTGACGAGGATCATGCCGCGCTCCGCGTTGGCGACTGCGGCGAGCACGGCGGGCAGCTTCAACGTCTCGAACGTGGGCACATCGAAGGGAATCACGCGCATCACGATCATGAACGAGGAGCGCTGGCGCAGAATGTTCACGCGGAACCGCCCGATCCCCGGCATTCCCCAGGAGCAGTCGTAGTCCCGCAGCTTGTCGATCTTGCCGCGATCTTCCTCGTTGGAGATCAGCCGCAGCGCGATCGCTTTGGTCTGATCGGGCGTGAGGCGCTGCTTGGTGAGAGGCACGAGCTTTCCGTCGATCCGCGCCCGGAAAACATCGCCCGCCTTGATATGCAAGTCGGACGCCCCGCGGTCCACCGCGGCCTTGATGATCTTTTCCATTCAGTACCCAGCTTCCAGGTCGACGACGTTCGTGAGGGGCGCACCTGCAAGATAGCGCCGGATGTTGTCCACCATGAGGGCCGTCTCGCGCTCCCAGAAGCGGTTGGTCACGGCGCTCACGTGCGGGCTGATGACGACCTTGGGATGGCGCCAAAACGCATGGCCCGGCGGCAGCGGCTCAACGCCAAACACATCGAGCGCGGCGCCTCCAAGCTTCCCCGCATCGAGGACCTCGAGCAGCGCGCTCTCGTCGAGCAATGAGCCCCGGGAGACGTTGATCACGACCGCATGACGCGGAAGGCGCTGCAGTACGTCGCGCCCTACCGCACCCCCCGTTTCATCGGTATGCGGAGCGGCGATCACGAGGACGTCGCTCTCGGCTGCCAGCCGCGGCAAGTCGGTCAGGGCTCCAACCCAGCGAGTGCCACTCGGACCGCCGCGCGCCGGATGGCGGCGGACTCCGGCCACCGACATCCCGAGCGCCATCGCCCGCCGCGCCACCGCCGACCCGATCCCGCCCAGACCCAGAATGCCGACCCGGAGGTCGCGAAACTCCCGCATCGGCTCGACATCGGTGAAATCTTCCTTCGCCCAGCGTCCTTCGCGCTGCGCGGCGAGCATCCGATCCAGTCCCCGCGCGAAATAGGCGATCGCCGCGATCACCCAGTCGGCCATCGGCTCTGCATGTACGCCGGCGGAGTTCGTGAGCACGATTCCCATACCGGCGATGTGGGCGAGGCTCCCGCCCACACCCGCCGTTCCGGTGTGCACCCAGCGCAGCGTCCCCCGACCCGCCTCCGCCACGCCGCGCGGCACGCCGTATCCGAAATAGACCTCGGCTCCGCGCGCCGCCGCGATCGATTCAGGGGAGCCGCTGCCGTACGCGCCGTCGCCATCTGAGACGGCCGGCACGCGAATCTGCGTGATCTCCCAGCCCTTCCCGGCTGCCGCCGTGATCTCGGCAACGCGCTCCTCCGGAATCCGCCAGGCAGCACGCGGCGACGCGAGATCGATCACGAGCCGCCTTAGGGAAGCGCTCACTCTCCCGTGGAGACCGTGCGGACGTGGTCGTGGTGCAGCAGCGTGATCATGACTTGGTCGTGCAGGCGCTTGGACCCGCGGATGTCGAAGTCGATCACAAGATCGACGTTTTCCTGGCGGCTCGAGACGGCCAAGATTTCGAGCCCGGCGCGCCGCACCAGCCCTTCCAGATCCTCGAGGACGGTCGGGCCCGGTCGGGCGTGAATCGAGATGGCCGAGCGCATCGATTGGCGCTCGACGAGTTTCTCGACCCGGCCTAACCCCGCGAGCACCACGAGGACGACCAGCGTCGTGGCGATACCTTCGAGGTAGTAGCCGCTGCCCAACGCCACGCCAATTGCGGCCACCACCCAAATGGTCGCGGCGCTGGTCAATCCCACGACCGCGCCGCGCGCATGCAGGATCGTCCCCGCCCCGATGAAGCCGACGCCCGTGACGATCTGACCGGCCACGCGCGTCGGGTCCGCCGCGGCGCCCACCATGGCGATCGAGAGGTGCGTGTACAGCACCGAGCCGATGCAGATCAAAATGTTCGTGCGCAGGCCCGCCGGTTTGCCTCCCAGCTCCCGCTCCAGACCGATCGCGCCGCCGAGCACCGTGGCCAATCCCACCTGCGCCACGAGTGCGAGGCGCAGGATATCGACCAGCCGGTCCAGCATCTCGCCCATGTCAGTCCTCTCCAGCTTTGAGGAAACCCATCCGCTCGCGCACTTCCGCGAGGGTGCGGCGCGCGAGCTTGCGGGCGCGATCCGCGCCCGCGCGCAGCCGGTCGAGCACGCCCGTGGGCTCGCGCTTCAACGCGGCGGCGCGCTCGCGCATCGGCGTGAGCGTGGCGATCATGTTGTCCGCCAACACGCGCTTGCAGTCGAGACATCCCCAGCCAGCCGTCCGACACTTGTGCGCCACCTCCGCCACCGTGTCGGGCGGCGAGAAGCCCTGATGCAACGTGAAAATGTTGCAGATCTCCGGGGTGCCGGGATCTTTCCGCGTGACCCGCGCCGGGTCGGTCGCGGCGGGCCGGAGCTTTTCCCAAATCGCTTCGGGAGACTCGAATATTCCGATCGTGTTGCCCAGGCTCTTCGACATCTTGGCCTTGCCGTCGAGCCCCAGGACGCGCTTCGTTTTGGTCAACAGGGGCTGCGGCTCCGGGAAAAAGCCCTCCCCGTAGCGGCCGTTCCAGCGGCGGGCAATCTCGCGCATCAGCTCGAGGTGCTGGACCTGATCCTCGCCGACCGGGACGAGGCTAGCTTTATAGAGCAATACGTCAGCCGTCTGGAGGATGGGGTAGGCGAGCAGTCCCGCCTGGACGCTTTCCTGGCGCTGGGCCTTGTCCTTGAATTGCGTCTGCCGCTCGAGCTCGCCGAGCGGGGTGACGCTCGTGAGCAGCCAGTTGAGCTCGGTGTGCTCGGCGACGTGCGACTGCACGAACACGATGCACTTGTCCGGATCGAGGCCCGCAGCGTAGAGACTCACCGCCATGTCGATCGTCAGCGAAGGCAACGCCGCGGCGTCATAGGGCTGCGTGATCGCGTGAAGATCGACGACACAGAAGAGACAGTCGTACTCGCTTTGCAGGCGCACCCAGTTCTGCACCGCGCCGAGATAATTGCCGATGTGGAGCTCGCCGGAGGGCTGGATGCCGCTGAAAACGCGTTTCAAGGGGGCCACGGGGCCACAAGGTGCGTGAATACAACGACTTAGTCAAGCTGGCCGAGCGTGCGGCGCTGCGCGCCGGCGATTATTTGCGGGGAGCCGCACGCCCCGCCGTTCACAGCTGGACTGAGAAGGCGCAGCACGACTTCGTGACCGAAGTGGACCGAGCGGCAGAAGGGCTGATCGCGGAAATGCTCACGCGCGAGACACCCGAATCGGTCATCGTCGGCGAGGAGCTGTCACCGCAACGGATGGCACGCGGCGAGATCGTGTGGATCGTCGATCCGCTGGATGGCACGACGAACTTTCTGCACGGCTACCCGCAGTATGCGGTCAGCATCGGCTGCGTCGCGGACGGGAAGTTGGCCGCCGGCGTCATCCACGACGTGTGCCGCAACCGCACCTACAAGGCGACGCGCGGCGGTGGAGCGTTTGAAGAGAGCACCCGACTGGGCGTGTCGCCGGTAGCCGAACCCAGGCATGCGCTGATCGGAACGGGGTTTCCGTTCAGGGCCCTCAACCTGCTGCACGTGTATCTCGCACAATTTGCCGCGGTGACCGGTGCTGCCAGCGGTATCCGACGCGCAGGGTCGGCCGCACTCGACCTGGCCGACGTCGCGGCGGGGAGGCTCGATGGGTTTTGGGAGCTGCACCTCGCGCCGTGGGACATCGCCGCCGGCACATTGCTGATCCGCGAAGCCGGGGGCATCATCACGCGGCCCGACGGGGGGGCGGACGTCCTGGCAGGCGAGGGCAACGGATCCGTCGTCGCTGGGAATGCGGCAATCCATCGTTGGCTGCTCGATCTCCTGAGGAGAAGCTGATGGCCGCGTCGCTCGTCGAGTGCGTGCCGAATTTCTCCGAGGGCAAGGATCGCGCGACGATCGACGCGCTCCGCTCCGCGATCACCAGCGTGCCGAGCGTCCAGCTGCTCGACGTGCAGACCGACGCGTCGCACAACCGCTCGGTATTCACGTTCGTCGCGCCGCCGGCGGCGGCGCTCGAAGCCGCATTCGCCGCAATGCGCATCGCCACGCAGCGGATCGATCTCACCAAGCACAGGGGCGAGCATCCGCGCATGGGCGCGACCGATGTCGTGCCGTTCATCCCCGTTGCAGGCGTCACCATGGACGAGTGCGCGGCTCTCGCGCGGGAGCTCGGCGAACGAGTGGGGAAAGCGCTGCAGATTCCCGTGTTCCTCTACGCCCGGGCCGCGACACGCCCCGACCGGGTGCTGCTGCCCGATGTGCGCAAAGGCGAGTTCGAGGGCATGCGCGAACGCACGCTCGAGCCCGATTTCGGCCCCAGCCGGGTTCACGCGACCGCCGGGGCCACCGCAATCGGCGCTCGGCCGTTTCTGGTCGCGTTCAACGTCTACCTCGACACGAGCGATGTCTCCATCGCCAAGGACATCGCCAAACAGATCCGCACCTCGAGCGGCGGGTTGCCCGCCGTACAGGCGAGCGGCTTCGAGGTGGAGGGCCTCGCGCAGGTGTCGATGAACCTGCTCGACATCGACATCACATCCCCCGCCACGGTTTTCGGGGCGATCAAGGCGCTGGCGGAAAAGCATGGCGTCGGCGTGCAGAAGAGCGAGATCGTGGGGCTGATCCCGGAGCGCGCGATCATCGGCGCCGCCAATGGGGCGCTCCAGCTACGCGACGCAGCCGATCACATCCTCGAGGCCAAGATTCGCGCTGCCCAGGGTCCCTCACTCGATGGCTGGATCGACGAGCTGGCGGGTGGCGCGCCGACGCCGGGCGGGGGCAGCGCCGCCGCGCTAGCCGGTGCACTCGGTGCGGCGCTGGTCGCGATGGTGGCGCGGCTCACGATCGGCAAGAAGACCTACGCGGCGGTTGAACGCCGCGCCCGCGAGATCCTGGCGGAGGCCGAGAGCCTGCGCGCCGAGTTGCGGCGCCTCGTGGACGAGGATGCCGCGGCATACGGCGGCGTGAGTGCCGCCTACAAGATTCCCAAGGAAGACCAGAACCGGGGTCGTGCGATCGACGATGCCCTCATCGCCGCGTGTCGTACGCCGGCCGAGGTGGCCCGCCGGGCCGCTCGCGTTCTGGAGCTCGCGATCGAGATCGAAAGGATCGGCAACAGGAACGCGTCGAGCGACGCACGTGTGGGTGGCCTGCTGGCTCAAACCGCGATCAAGGGCGCCGTCGAGAATATCAAAGTGAACGTGGAGTCGATCTCGGACAAGAAACGGGCGGACAAGCTGCTGAACCCAACCGGGGATGCGACGATTCTGGGGGTCGGCGGATGATCTCGGGTTTCGCAGCATATCACGCGGTCGTGTACGTTCTCTAGAGCGATCAGTTAGTAATGACGCTGCGAACGTGGTCGAGACGGCTGCTACGGCAGGTACGCGGAGCGAACCCGTTCGATGGGGACTGGATGCCGAGTCGGGTCCCTCTGTTTGGGTTCGGACGACCGAGCCTGCCGTTTCCGCATCTGTGGAACTACCGCGAGCCCCTCCGCATTCTCGATACGTTCTTCTGGGCCACCCAGCGGGAAACGGGATCGGGAAAGCATAACCGGTATCTGGCCGTGCCTGGCCTGCCGTATGTGCTGGTAACCCGCGAGCCGGCAGTTATCCGGGCAGTGCTTTCCGCCACGGGCGACAAGCCCGGGCAGTTCGATAGGGATACGGCACCGACGGTGGGAATTGCTCGGGCGACGGGCGAAGATTCGCTGCTCTACGCGAATGGTCCGCTGTGGCGGAGGCAAAAGCAGCTGGCCGCGCCATCGTTCAGTCGGTCCAACCTGTTTCAGCCAGAGAAGTTTCACGAGTTCGAGCAGACCTTCCGCAAGACCGTCGCCAAACGACTGGAGTTGCTTCGTGCTCGACAGCAAGCCTCAGGTCAGCGGATAACGCGCATCGCGCTCGAGCCGGAGATCGCTGTCGTGATGCTCGAGATGCTCGTGAACAACTTCTTCGGCGGCAGCGTCTCCTATGAGGAACTCCGTGATCGGTTTGTTCCGGCGCTCGTAAGCTGTATCGATCACATGGTCCGTGACACGATAGCCCACCGTCTTCGTGCACCCCTCGATTTCATCACCGGACGGAAGCGATCACTCAACCGAGCCCGAGCGACATTTGAATCGTTAACCGATATCGCCCTGACCGGGCGTGCGCACGGTCGTGGTCTGTGGGGCGAGTTCAAGTCCGATGCACCCAATGATGCGCTCCGCAGCAATATCCGCGTGTTTTTGGCGGGCGCGCTGGAGGCCACGACCTCGTTCGCAAGTTGGACACTGTCGCATCTGTCGCGCGCACCCAGCGTTCAGGATCGCGTCTACGCGGAAGTGAAGACGATCGATGTGTATGATCCGGAGAACCTGGAACAGGCCGTGACGCTCAATCGGGTGCTGGAAGAAACGGTGCGCCTCACACCGTCGCTGTACTTCCTCCCTCGCTGGACGACGGTCGACACGTGGATCGAAACGGCTGACGGTCGAAAGCTGTTCATTCCGCAGCAAACGCACGTTGTGCTGGACGTGTGGCACGCAAACCGGTGTGAAGACTTCTGGGGGACGGCGTTGACCGGGTACTCGGCGGAAGCCTTTGCACCAGATCGATGGGACATTCTCGCCAAACAGGGCCGTTCCGCAAAGGACATTCTTCACTTCGGGTTCGGACACGGCCCGCGCGTCTGTCCCGGAAAATATCTCGGCTTGCTGGAGGTCGGGCTGGTCGTGGGCGCCTTCGTGAAGATTTTCAGGTGCACGGCGGTGAATGCTGAGACACGGTCACGGGCCGGCGTGTCCACCAAGCCAGCAGATGGGGCGTTGGTCGACCTGGAACTGAGATAGGTCAATCAGATTTCGTCAGAATCCTCGGCGGATCCCCATTCTCTCCAATCGCCACCGTATGCTCGAAGTGCGCTGAAAGCGATCCGTCCTGCGTCACCACCGTCCACTTGTCGTCGAGGGTGCGGATCGACGGCCCGCCGATGTTGATCATGGGCTCGATCGCGATCGTCATCCCGGGAACGAGGCGGGGACCGCGTTGGGGCTTGCCGTAATTCGGGATCTGCGGCTCTTCGTGGAACGCCGCCCCGATGCCGTGCCCCACCAGCTCGCGCACCACCGAGTAGCCGGCCCCCTCCGCCACTTTCTGGACGGCGTGACCGATGTCGCCGACGTGATTGCCGGCACGCGCCTGCGCCACGCCCGCCGCGAGCGCTTCCTGGGTGACCGCGAGCAGCCGGGCCACTTCGGATCTGACGTCGCCCACGGGAAACGTCGCCGCGGAATCGGCATGGAGCCCCTCCAACCACACGCCCACATCCACGCTGAGAATGTCGCCATCGTGCAAGACGCGTTTGTGCGACGGGATGCCGTGCACGATCTCGTGATTGATGGAGGTGCAGAGCGTCGCGGGAAAGTCGTACAGCCCCTTGAACGACGGCTGCGCGCCCGGATGGCTGCGAATGAACGTCTCGGCGAGGCGGTCGAGCTCTTCGGTGGTGACGTCGGGCCGGATGTGCCGGCCCACCAGCGCCAGCGTCTCGGCGACGATGCGGCCGGCGGCCGCCATCGTCTCGATCTCCCGTGGCGACTTGATCGTGATCATCGCCCGATGATCCGCTTGATCTCCCCGCTGATCTGATCGACCGTCCCGGTGCCGGGGACGCGGTGCACGATGCCGCGCTGGGAGTAGTGCGCGATGAGCGGGGCGGTGTCGCGCTGGTAGATCTGTAAACGAGTCGCGATCGCTTCGGGCGAGTCGTCCGGGCGTCCCTCGACCTGCGCCCGCGCCCGCATGCGGCGCACAAGCTCATCTTCGGTGACGTCGAGCAGCAGGATGTGATTCAGGCGCTGGCCGCGCTCAGCCAACGTTCGGTCCACGAGCTCCGCCTGCGCCGCGGTCCGGGGGAAGCCATCGAGGATCGCGCCGGTCTTGGCCTCGGGGCGCGCCAGCTCGTCCTTGATCATGCCGAGGATGATACTGTCGGGCACCAGCTTGCCTTCGTCGTAATACTTCTTGGCCTCGAGACCGAGCGGCGTGCCGTCCTTCATGGCCGCGCGCAGCAGGTCGCCGGTGGTGATCTTGGGGAGGCCGAGACGCTCGGCGAGGATCTTGCCTTGCGTCCCCTTGCCCGAGCCCGGCGCCCCCAGGATGAGGATGAACACTAGCGGCGGAAGCGAACCCGCGACGTGCCGGCGCCCGCGCCGCCACCCTTCATGAAGCCGTCATACTGGCGCAGCAACAGATGCTGCTGCACCTGCTGCACGGTGTCGAGCGCGACGCCCACGACGATCAGCAGCGCCGTACCGCCGAAGCCGAAGGGCATGTTGAGCGTGTTGGACACGACCATCGGCAGCAGCGCCACGAAGGTCAGAAACAGCGCGCCGGGCAGCGTGATGCGCGTGAGCACTTCGTCGATGTAATCCGCCGTCGCGGCGCCTGGCTTCACGCCCGGGATGAACGCGCCCTGCTTCTTCAAGTTCTCCGCCAGGTCCACCGGGTTGAAGATGATGGACGTGTAGAAGTAGGCGAAGAACACGATCAGCACGGCGCTCGAGACAACGTACCACACCGACGTGGTGTTGAATACCTCGGCAAAACGCGTCAGCCACGGCACGCCGCTGAACGTCGCGACCGTGCCCGGCACGATGATCAGCGACTGCGCAAAGATGATCGGCATCACGCCCGCGCTGTTGATGCGCAGCGGGATGAAGGTCTTCTGCCCTTCACGGATGCGTCCTCGGCCCATCACTTTGCGCGGGATCTGCACCGGGATGCGGCGCGCCGCCACCGTGACCGCCACCGTCCCCGCGACCACGAGCACCATCATCGCCAGGACGACCAGCAGCACGGGGAAGCTCAGGGTGCCCGTCTTCAGCGCCTCGAACGTGCGCAACGTCTCCGGCAAAATCCGCTCGATGATCGAGAAGAAGATCAGCAAGCTCATGCCATTCCCGATGCCGCGCTCGGTGATCTGCTCGCCGAGCCACATGACGAAGACGCCGCCGGTGGTCAGGGTGAGCACCGTCGTCATGCGGAATCCCCACCCGGGGTGCGCGACGGCGCCTTGCAGCTGCTCGGTGAAGATGGCGAAGCCGTACGCCTGGAAGACACAGAGCAAGACCGTGAGATAGCGCGTCCACTGCGTGAGCTTCTTCTTGCCCTCTTCGTCCCGCTGCATCTTCTCGATGACCGGAAACACCGGGCCCGCCAGCTGGAAGACGATGCTGGCCGAGATGTACGGCATGATGCCGAGCGCAAAGACGGTCGCGCGCGAGAAGCCGCCGCCCGCGAAGAGGTCGTACAGCTGGAAGAGCGTCCCCTGCCCCGCGTTCTGGAGGAAGTCCGCCAGCGCGTCGACGTTCACGCCCGGCGTCGCGATGTGTGCCCCGATCCGGTAGATCACGAGGCACAGGAAGGTGAAGAGGAGCTTTTCTTTGAGCTCCGGGACTTTGAACAGATTGGGGATTGGAGACGTCACTCGATCGTTCCGCCGGCCTGCTCGATCTTGGTCTTGGCGCTCGCGGAGACCGCGACGCCTTTCACCACGAACTTCCGGCCCGACACTTCGCCCGTGCCGAGCAGCTTGATGGGATGATCGGGGCGGCGCACGAGCCCGGCGCCGAACAGCGTCTCCGGCGTCACCTCGACCCCTTCCGCGAGCAGCACGAGGTGCCGGACGTTCACCACCTGCGCCGGCTGCTTGAACGGATTCGTGAAGCCGCGCTTGGGAATGCGCCGGATGAGCGGCATCTGGCCGCCCTCGAATCCGGGACGCACCTTGCCGCCCTGCCGCGCCGTCTGGCCTTTGCCGCCTCGACCGGCCGTCTTGCCGATTCCCGAGCCCGGACCACGGCCTTTGCGGATGCGGGCGCGATGCGAGCCCACGGGAGGCTTCAGATCGTGCAGCGCGAGCCGCTGGGACGTTGCCTCGGGTTTCGCTTTCGGCTTCCGCTTCGCCTTCGTCTTGGTCGCGGGCATTTACTTCTTTCCTTCTTTTTCCGGCGTCACCTCGACGAGGTGGCGCACCTGTTGGAGCATGCCGCGCAACGCGGGATGGTCCGCGTGCACAACTTCATCCTGGTGATGCTTGAGGCCCAGCGCCTCGAGCGTCCGCTTCATGCGATAGGAATGACCGCTCCCCGAGCGGACCTGCTTGATCCGCAGCTTTCCCTTGCCTGCCGGCGGCAGCACGCGGTCGCGGCCCGATTTGCGTTTGCGGTACTTCCGCGTCGGGGGCAGCCTACCCATGCGTGACCACGCTTTCCTGGCGGGCACGGTAATGAATGGCCTCGGGCTCCACGCCCCGCTCCCGCGCGACCCGGCGGGCGGTGGTCAGCCGCTTGAGGCCGTCCATCGTGGCGCGCACCATGTTGTGCGGGTTCGTCGAGCCAAGGCTCTTGGTGAGGATGTCGCGGATCCCCGCGCACTCGAGCACCGCACGCACCGGCCCACCCGCGATGACGCCGGTTCCGGACGCCGCGGGCTTGAGCAGCACCCGGCCGGCACCGTGCTCGCCGATGATCTCGTGCGGGATCGTGCCACCCGTGAGCGGCACTTCCGACATGCGGCGGCGCGCGGCCTCGACGGCCTTACGCACCGCTTCGCTCACCTCATTCGCCTTGCCGGTCGCGATTCCCACGTTGCCCTTCCCGTCTCCGACAGCGACGAGCGCGTTGAAGCTGAAGCGCCGGCCGCCCTTCACGACCTTCGCGACGCGATTGATCGCGACGACGTTTTCGACCATGCCGTCGCTCTCCCGCCCGCCCCGGTCGCCACCGTCGCGCCGCTCACCGCCGCGCCCTCTGCCGCGACCGCCGCGTCCACCGCCGCCGCGCGGACCGCGCGCCGGGCGGTGTTCTTCAGGTGCCGGTGCCGGTGCCGCTGTTGCCGCGGGAGCCTCGGCCGCCGGAACGTTGGTCGGAGCCGCTGTTTCGTCTTTTTGCTCTTCCATTAGAACTCGAGCCCCCCTTTGCGGGCGCCATCGGCGACAGCTTTCACGCGCCCGTGATACTGATAACCGCCGCGGTCGAACACGACCTTGGCGATGCCCTTTTCCTTGGCTTTCGCGGCGATGAGCCGGCCGAGCGCGAAGCTCCGCGCCACCTTGCCCTTGCCTTCGACCTGCACGCCTTCGGACGTATCCGCGGCGCCCGCCAGCGTGACGCCGCGCTGATCGTCCACGAGCTGGGCATAGATGTGCTTCGACGAGCGAAACACGACGAGCCGCGGCCGCTCCGGCGTCCCCTCGACCTTCTTGCGGACGCGGAGGTGCCGGCGATAGCGGCTATGCGCCGCGGTTTTGATTTTCCGGATCGATCGCATGACTTATTTCGCCGCCTGGGCCGTCTTGCCCGCCTTGCGCCGGACCTGCTCGCCCGCGTAGCGGATGCCTTTGCCCTTGTAGGGCTCGGGCGGCCGGATGTTGCGCAGCTCCGCGGCCACCTGACCCACGAGTTCTTTGTCGACGCCTTCGATCTTCACGAGGACGTTGTTCGTCACCGTAATCTTGATCCCTTGGGGCGCGTGGTAGGGAACGGGATGCGAGTATCCCACCACGAGCTGCACGCCGAACGGCTTGGGCTCCGCCTTGTAGCCGACGCCCTGGATCTCGAGCGACTTGGCGAACCCCTCCGTGACGCCCTCCACCATGTTCGCGACGAGTGTGCGGGTGAGGCCGTGCAGCGCTTTATGCCGCGCCTCGTCAGAGGGACGTTTCACCACGACCGAACCGTCCTCGAGCGAGAGCGCCATTTCCTCGTGCAGCGAACGGCTGATCTCGCCCTTGGGGCCCTTCACCGTGATGTTGTGCCCGTCGATCCGCGCGGTGACGCCTTGGGGCAACGCTACGGGCTTTCTTCCGATCCGTGACATCTGCGGCTCCCTACCAGACCACCGCGAGCACTTCGCCGCCCACCCGGGCGGTGCGCGCATCGCGGTCGGTCATGAGTCCCTGCGGCGTGCTGAGAATCGCCATGCCGAGACCGTTCTTGACGCGCGGGATCTCGCGTGCCTTGACGTAGCGCCGCAGGCCCGGCGACGACACGCGCTGCAGCTCGCGAATGACGGGCGCGTCGTTGTGGTACTTCAAGTAGAGCCGCAGCAGTCCGTGACGGCCATCGTCCAGCACCTTGAAGTCCTGGACGTAATGGTTGTCGCGGAGAATTGTGGCGATCGCGACCTTCAGCTTCGACACCGGCATGTCGACCCGGCGGTGGCCCGCAAGACACGCGTTGCGCACCCGGGTGAGCATATCGGCGACGGGATCAATAACGCTCATCTCGTGTCCCCCGACCTTTACCAGCTGGCTTTGCGCACGCCGGGAATCTCCCCGCGCAGCGCTAGCTCACGGAAACAGATGCGGCACAACTTGAACTTGCGCAGCGTGCCCCGGCTCCGGCCGCAGCGCTGGCAGCGGTAGTAGCGCCGCACCTTGAACTTCGGGCCCCGCTTCACCCGCTCGATCCACGCCTTCTTCGCCATGAGGTCTCCTAAGCTGCCGCGCCGGCGGTTTCGACCCGGAACGGCATGCCCAGCTCTCGCAGGAGCGCCAGCGCGGTGTCGTCGCGCCCGGCACTCGTCACGAACGTGATGTCCATCCCGTGAATGCGCTCGACTTTATCGTAGTCGATCTCGGGGAAAATCATCTGCTCTTTGATGCCCAGCGTGTAATTCCCGCGCCCATCGAAGCTCTTCGTGGGCAGCCCGCGGAAGTCGCGCATGCGCGGCACCGCGATCGTGATGAAGCGGTCCAGGAACTCGAACATCCGGCCGCCGCGCAGCGTCACCGCGCAGCCGATCGGTTGGCCTTCGCGCAGGTTGAAGTTGGCGATCGCCTTTTTGGCGCGCGTCACCACCGGATGCTGGCCGGTGATGGCGGCCAGCTCGGCCACCGCCGCGTCCAGTCCCTTGGGGTTCTTCGGCGCGTCACCCATGCCCACGTTCAGCACGATCTTTTTGAGCCGCGGAATCTGATGCGGGTTCTTGAAGGCAAACTGCTGCTGCAGCTTGCCGCGCACCTGCTGCTCGTAGAAGTCCCAGAGCCGGGCGCGGGGCGCCGGCTCGACCGGCTCCGCTGGAGCGGCAGCCTCGGCCTTGGGCTCCTCCTTCGGAGCCCCGCCTTTGGCTTTCTTGCCCTGCTTCTCCTGCTTGGGCTGCTGCTGCTTCGGCTGCTTTTCTTGTTTTTCTTGCTGCTCTTTTTCGTCCGCCATACCTCTACCTCACGCGCGGGATCGGCTGGCCGGATTTGACCGCGATCCGCTCCAGCGTCCCGTCCTTGTCCAGGCGCCGCCGCACGCGCGTCGGCGCTCCCGACTTCGGGTCGAGCAACATCACATTCGATGCCGCGATCGGCGCGGGGAACTCGATGATCCCGCTCTCGCCTTGCGGCGTGGTGGCCCGCTTGTGCTTCTTGACGACGTTCACGCCTTCCACCGTCACCCGGAACTTCTTGGGATAAACGTGGAGCACGCGCCCTTCCTTACCGCGGTGCTCGCCGCTGATCACGCGCACCGTGTCGCCCTTGGCGATGTGCAGCTTGTGCCGCTCCGGCACCCGCCCGCGCTCGCGCCGGGATTTCTTGTAAACGAGCGGCTTCATATCAGATCACCTCCGGCGCCAGCGACACGATCTTCATGAACTTCTTCTCGCGCAGCTCGCGGCCCACGGGGCCGAAGATGCGGGTGGCGCGAGGCTCGCCCTCGTCGTTGATCAGCACCGCCGCGTTCTCGTCGAAGCGGATGTAGGAGCCGTCCTTGCGCTTCGTTTCTTTGGCCGTGCGCACGATCACCGCCTTCGCCACCTCGCCCTTCTTCACCTGGCCGGTGGGGATGGCGTCCTTGATCGTGACGACCACGACGTCGCCCAGCCCCGCGTAGCGGCGCTTGGACCCGCCGAGCACGCGGATCACGAGCGCGCGCCGCGCGCCCGAGTTGTCCGCGATCTTGAGCTGCGTTTCTTGCTGGACCATGGCTCTCTCCGCTTACTTCGCGCGCTCGATGATCTCGACCACGCGCCAGCGCTTGCGCTTGGACAGCGGCCGCGTTTCCACGATGCGCACCGTATCGCCCGTCTTGGCGCCGTGCTCGTCGTGCGCCGCGACCGTCTTGGTGCGGTTGACCTGCTTGCCGTAAAAGCCGTGCGCAAAGCGACGCTGCATCGAGACCGTCACGGTCTTCTGCATCTTGTCGCTGACCACGACGCCTGTCCGGACCTTGCGACGTGCCCGCTCGTTCATGCTGATGCTCGCTCCTTCAGGATAGTCTTGATCCGGGCGATGTCGCGCCGGATCGTGCGCAGCTGGAGCGGGTTCGTCAGCGACTCCGTCGCCCGGCGGAACTCGAGGCGGAACTGCTCCTCGGTCAGCACCGCCAGCTTCTGCGAGAGCTCGTCCGTCTTGAGCTCCCGCAGCTCCTCGGGTCTGTTTTTCGCCGGCATGCTACCGCTCCTCCCGCTTCACGAATTTCGACTTGACCGGCAGCTTCGCGGACGCGAGCGCCAACGCCGCGCGCGCCGACGCTTCTTCGATGCCTTCGAGCTCGAACATGATCCGTCCCGGCTTCACCACCGCCACCCAGCCTTCCGGGTTGCCTTTGCCTTTTCCCATGCGCGTCTCGGCGGGCTTCTTGGTGATCGGCTTGTCAGGGAACAGCCGGATCCACACCTTGCCGCCGCGCTTCATCTCGCGCGTGAGCGCGACGCGCGCGGCCTCGATCTGCCGGTTCGAGATCCAGCCTGGCTCGAGCGACATCAGCCCGTAGTGGCCGAACGCGACGGTGTTGCCGCGCGTGGCCATCCCCTTGGTGCGGCCTTTGAACCGCTTGCGAAACTTGACGCGCTTCGGTGCCAGCATGGCTTAGACGCCCGTCGAGTAAGTGCGGCCGTGGAGATCCTCGGTCCGCTCGCCCTTGAAGATCCAAACCTTCACGCCGATCGTGCCGAACGTCGTCTTGGCGGTGGAGGTCGCGTAATCGATGTCCGCGCGCAGCGTGTGCAACGGCACGCGTCCTTCGTGGTAGCCCTCGGTGCGCGCGATTTCGGCGCCGCCCAACCGGCCCGCCGTTTTGATCTTGATCCCCTGCGCGCCCATCCGCATCGCGCTCTGCACCGCGCGCTTCATGGCGCGGCGGAACGAGATACGCTGCGTGAGCTGATGCGCCACGCTGTCGCCGACCAGCTGCGCGTCGAGCTCGGGACGCTTGATCTCCTCAACGTTGATGCCGACTTCCTTCCCCGTCAGCTGCGCCAGCTCATCGCGCAGCTTGTCCACCTCGGCGCCGCGCTTGCCGATCACGACACCCGGCCTGCCGGTGTGCACGGTGACGGTCACCTTGCCCGGCTTGCGCTCGATGTGCACGTCGGCGATCGCCGCGTGGCTGAGGCGCGTCTTTAGATACTTCCGGATCAGCTCGTCTTCCTTGAGCAGCTCCGGGAAGTTGTGACGCGCGAAATAGCGGGACCGCCATTGTTTGACGATGCCCAGCCGGAATCCATAGGGATGTGTTTTCTGGCCCACTTACTGGCTCGCTTTCTTTTTCTTGGCCGGCGCCTTCTTCTTAGCCCGCTTTTTTGCCGCTGGTTTCGCCCGCGACTTCGGCTGCGCCTTCATTGCCTTGGGCGCGTCCGCCGCGGGACGGGGCTCCGCTTGGGACGTTACAGGCGCTGCAGCGCCTGCGACGCGGATCTCCACGTGGCTCGTCCGCTTCAGGATCGGCGTGCCGCGGCCCATCGCCGCTGCCGTGAACCGCTTCAGCGTCTGGCCTTCGTTCACCACCGCGTAGGTGACGCGCAGCGTGTCGGCATCGAAGGGCGTGTTCTGCCGCTGCGCCGCCTGCTGGGCGTTCGCCACCGCCGACTTCAGCACCTTATGGATCTGCTGCGCGGCCCGCTTCTTGGAGAAGCGGAGAATCGCGTCCGCCTCCGGCACGGCGCGCCCCCGGATCAAGTCGATCACGAGGCGCATCTTTCGCGCCGATTGGCGCACCGCGTACTGGATCGCTCGGGCTTCCATCCGCTACTCCTTGGCCTTGGCGGGCGCTTCGCCAGCCTCGGCGGCCGCCGCTTCGGCCTCGCGCTCCGCCGCCGAGCCCTTGGCACCGTGGCCGCGGAACAGCCGCGTCGCGGCGAATTCGCCGAGCTTGTGACCCACCATGTTCTCGGTGATGTAGACCGGGATGAACTTGTTCCCGTTGTGCACCGCGAGCGTGTGGCCGACGAAGTCCGGCGTGATCGTGCTGCGCCGCGACCACGTCTTGAACACCTTCTTCTCGTTCCGCTCGTTGAGGGCACGGATCTTCACCATCAGCGACTCCTCGACGTACGGTCCCTTTTTAACGCTCCGTCCCATTACTGCGTCGCCTTCCCGCGCTTACGCCCGCGCACGATGAGTTTCGTGGACTTCTTCTTCTTGTGGCGCGTCTTCTTGCCCTCGACTTTGCCCCACGGATTCGTGGGAGGCCGGCCACCAGACGACTTGCCTTCGCCGCCGCCGAGGGGGTGATCGACGGGGTTCATGGCCACGCCGCGGACCCGCGGATTGCGGCCCAACCAGCGCGACTTCCCCGCCTTGCCGACGGACAGCAGCTCATGCTCGGCATTCCCCACTTCGCCGATCGTGGCGAGGCACTCGCCGCGCACCATGCGCATCTCCGTCGAGCGCAGGCGCAGCGTGACGTAATTGCCCTCTTTCGCCACGACCTGGGCGCTGG
Organism: Gemmatimonadales bacterium; assembly: GCA_036002655.1. Lineage (GTDB taxonomy): Bacteria > Gemmatimonadota > Gemmatimonadetes > Gemmatimonadales > GWC2-71-9 > 20CM-2-65-7. Next base: position 2,526 of record DASYTD010000023.1, on the reverse strand, counting down.
TGCCGGCGCCGCGGCACAGCTGGCCGCCGCGGCCGATCTTCAGCTCGACGTTGTGCACCGCGGTGCCCAGCGGAATCTCGAACAGCGGCATCGCATTGCCGGTGCGGATATCGGAGCCCGGCCCGGACACGACGCTGTCCCCCACGCTCAGGCCTTTGGGCGCGAGGATGTAGCGCTTCTCGCCGTCGCTGTAGTGCAGCAGCGCGATGCGGGCGGTCCGGTTCGGATCGTACTCGACGCCGGCGACCCGGGCCGGAATGCCGAACTTGTCGCGCCGGAAGTCGATGCGCCGGTACTGCCGCTTATGACCGCCGCCCTGCCACCGGGTGGTGATGTGGCCCTTGTTGTTGCGCCCGCCCGTCCGCTTCAGCGGCTCGAGCAGCGACTTCTCCGGCTCCGTCTTCGTGACGTCGGCGAAGTCGGAGACCGAGCGAAACCGCGTGGCCGGCGTCATCGGCCGAAACTGTCGGATTCCCATTTAGCCCTCGAACACCTCGATCGCGTCGCCCTCTTTGAGGGTGACGATCGCCTTTTTCCAGGACGGCCGGCGGCCGGCATAGCGGCCGTACGTGCGCCGCTTGGCCCGCACGACCATCGTGCGGACGCCGGTGACCGACACCTTGAACAGCGCCTCGATGGCCGCCTTGATCTGCGGTTTCGTGGCGTCGGAATTCACGCGGAACGCGTACTCTTTGCGCGCGCCATAAGCCGCGGACGACTTCTCCGTGACCACGGGGCGGACGATTGTCTCGTGCAGCTCAGGCATCGCTCGCCTCCTGCTTCGCCGGGCCTTCGTCCAGCGCGCCGATCTCCACGAGCACCGCCTGCGACCACATGATCTCGTAGGCCGAGGCGTCCGCGAACCGCATCACGTGCACGTCGGGGATGTTGCGGCCCGACAGGTAGACGTTGTGCGCATCACTGGCCGTGAGCACGAGCACCTTCTTGCCGGTGGCATCGACCTTCTTCAGTAACGCCGCGAGGTCCTTGGTTTTCGGCTTCTCGTATTCCAGCGCGTCCACAATGACGAGCGCGCCTTCACGGGCCCGCGCGTTGAGCGCCGACTTCTTCGCGAGCTGACGCATCTTCTTCGGGATGCCGAGCCGGTAGCTGCGCGGATGCGGGCCGTGCGCGATGCCGCCGTGCCGCCAATGCGGCGCGCGGGTCGAGCCCTGCCGCGCGCGGCCGGTGCCCTTCTGGCGCCACGGCTTCTGATTGCCGCCCGAGATCTCGCTGCGGGTCTTCGTGTCGCTCGTGCCCTGCCGCTGATTGGACAGGAACGTGATGACCGCGCGATGCAGCACGTCCTCGTTCACCGTGCCGTCGAACAGCGCCGCGGGCAGCGAGACCGCCTTCTTGCTGGCGCCCGCCGCCGAGTAATGCGGAGCCTCAATCATGGCGGCTCGGGCCTCCCTGCTTGCGGACGGTGACCAGACCGTTCATCGGCCCCGGCACCGATCCGCGCACGAACAAGAGATTGCGCTCGGCATCGATCTTCACGACGCGCAGGCCAAGCTCGGTGAAGTTGCGGGCGCCCATGTGCCCGGGCATCCGCTTTCCTTTGATGATGCGCGACGGATCTGTGCCCGGCGCGATCGAGCCAGGTTTCCTGTGCCGCGTGTTGCCGTGGGTCTCGGGGCCGCCGCCGAAGTGATGGCGGTGCACCACGCCCTGGAAGCCGCGGCCCTTCGAGACGCCGCTCACCTTGACGCGGTCGCCTTCGGCGAAGATCGCGACCGTCACCGCGCTACCGGCCGCGGGCGCTTCGCCCGTGACCGCGAAGCGGCGAATGATGCGCGGCGCCGTTTCGACGCCGCCTTTCTTGACGTGGCCGGCGAGCGCCTTCGGCGTCCGCTTGGGCTTCTTGGCGCCGAAGCCGAGCTCTGCGCGACCCTCGGCGACCGAAATGACGGGGCACGGCCCCGCCTCGATCACCGTGACGGGCACGTGCGAGCCCGCGGTGTCGAAGACTCGCGTCATCCCTAGTTTGCGACCAATCAATCCATTCATGTGCCTACTCGACTTTGATTTCGACGTCTACGCCGGCCGGCAAATCCAGCTTGGTCAACGCGTCCACCGTCTGCGACCGCGAATCGAGGATGTCGATCAGCCGCTTGTGTGTCTTGAGCTCGAACTGCTCGCGGCTCTTCTTGTCGATGTGCGGGCTGCGCAGCACGGTCCACAGCTGCCGTTTGGTGGGCAGCGGGATGGGCCCCGAAACCTGCGCGCCCGTCTTCTCGGCGGTACGCACGATGTCGGCCGCCGCCTGATCGATCAGGGCGTGGTCGAATGCTTTCAAACGGATTCGGATCTTACTGGCCATTCGGTCCTCGTTGGAACGTTGGAATGATGGAACGTTCAACGTTCCATCGTTCCATCATTCTGGTTATTTCAAAATCTTCGTGACCACGCCCGCGCCAACCGTACGCCCACCCTCTCGAATCGCAAATCGCAGCTGCTCCTCCATCGCGATCGGCGTGATCAGCTCGATCGTCATCTTCGTGTTATCGCCCGGCATCACCATCT
>DASYTD010000022.1:0-17987 GCA_036002655.1 Gemmatimonadales bacterium | reverse complement strand
CTCAACCGCTCGCCCGTCCGGCTGCGCGATATCCAGGACATGCTGCGCGGGACCGGGTTGGGCGCCGATGCCGCGGTCGTCATGGAAGCGAAGATGATCGAGGCGCTGCTCTCCGAAAAAGCCGAGGAGCGGCGCGCCCTGTTCGAAGAAGCCGCGGGGATCGGTCTCTACCGCGACCGCAAGAAGAGCACGGAGCGCCGGCTCGAGGAAACGGCGACCGATCTCGCCCGCCTCGAGGACCTGATCAGCGAGGTCCAGACGCAGGTCCGCAGCCTCGCGCGCCAGCGCGGCCGCGCGGAACGCTACGGCAAGATGATCGAGGAGCGGTTCGGCATCGCCCTGACGCTGGTGCGGCGCGAGCTCGAGGACTTCGATCTCGCTCTGGGCTCGCTGGGCGTCCGCGCGCGCGAGCTCGCGGAGGCGTTGCCGGCCGCGCGCACGCGCCTGAGCGATGCCGAGCGGCAGCGCGAGGCGCGCGTGCAGGGGCGCCACACCGCCGAAGCCCGCCGCACGGAAGTCGAGCGCCGGCTGGCTGACGCCAAGCTCGAAGTCGGCAGGCTGGAGAGCGATCTCGCGCTCGCGGCGGAGCGGTTGAGCAACGCCGGCCAGCGCCGCCACACCGCGGCCGAGGAGCGTGTGCAGGCCGTGCGCCGTGCCGCGCAGGCCGAGCGGGAGCACGAGGCGGCGGCGGCCGAGCGGACGGCGGCGGAGCGTGATCTCGCGGCCGTGCAAACCGAGCTGGGCGCGAGGACGGGCGAAGAGGACAACGTGCGCGGCCGTCTCAGCGCGGAGCGCGTTGCCGTGCGCGAGCTCGAGGAAGCGCTGCAACGCCGGGCGGAAATCGCGCGCTCGCTCGAAATCGAGGGCGGAGCGTTGGACCGCGAGCGCGGCGAGCTGCGGGAGCAGCTGGCGCTCGCGACTGACGAGCGCCGGGACCGGGACGCTGCCGCGCAGAGCGCGGCGCAGGACGCCGCCGCCGCCGCGCAGCGCGTCAGCCGCAATGCGCATGCGGCCGTTCACGCGGTGGAAGCGCTACAGCACGCCCGTCGTCACGTCGCGGCATTGCAAGAGCAGGAGATGAGCGCGCGCTCCGCGCGGCGACAGGCCGAAGCGGCGCTCGCGCAGCTCGAGGCTCGGCGCGACGCGCTGAGCGAGCTCGATCGTGAACATGTGGGCCTCGCGCCGGCCGCGCAGGCGTTGCTCAAAGCCCGCGCTCGCTTTGGCGAAGGAACGGTGCTCGGGCCGCTCGCCGATTTCGTGCGCACCAGCCGCCGCGATGCCGAGCTGGCGGAGCGGCTGCTCGGCGAATGGCTGCACGCGGTATTGGTGCGCGACGCCTCGGTAGTGGACGCCATCAGCACCTGGCATGCGGAGACGCAGCCGGGACCGCTGCTGCTGCTGCCCTGCGTCCCCGGACCGCGGCTCGGCGCGGACGGTCATCCGCTCAAGGACGAGCTGCGCGTGGACGGGCCGGCGGCCGCCTGGGTCCGCGCATTGCTCGCCGGCCACGAGGTGCTCGGCGCGGGCGCGCTGCGCCGCGCCAACGGTGCCATCTTCCTCGACAGCAGCACCGCCACCTCCGGCGGTCCGCTCCAGCGGCGCGCCGAGCTGGAGGCATTGGAGAAAGAGCTCCGCGACGCGGAGCGCAATCGCGATCGCGCGCGCGCAGCCGAAGAGACGACGGTGCAGGAGCTCGCGGCGGCGGAAGCGACACTCGGCGTCGCGGGTCAGAGCGCCGAACAGGCGCGCCGCGCCGAGCTCGAAGCCGGCGCCGAGAAGGGCGAAGCCGATCGCGGATTGATTCATGCCCGCCGCCAGGCCGAAGAGACCGGCGCGCACGTCGAGCGCCTGACTCGGCGGCTCGTTGAAGTCGAAACGCGGCTCGGCGCGCTTCACGGCGAGCTGCAGGAGCGCGAGATCGAGCGGCTGCGCTCCGCGGAACAGCTCGGCGCCGAGCGGGCAGGCCTCGCTGACCTCGAGGCGCAGCAGGAAGCCGCGCGCGAGCAGCGTGTGCGCTGGCAGGTGGAGGCCGCCCAGGTCGAAGCGCGGCTGGCCGCGGCGGCCGAGCGCGCCGGCCGTGCCGACGCAGACGCGCGCGCCTCCCGCGAGCAGGCCGGTGCCCGGGCGGAGGAGATCGCGCGCATCGAGCAGGAAACCGCCTCGCTCACCACGCAACGCGCCCAGTGGGAGGACACGCTCCAGGAGCGGCGCCTGGCGGTGGGAGAGCTCGAGACCGCGGCACAGGACGCGGAAGCGAACGTGGGCATGACCGACGCCGACCTCGGGCAGGCAGAGGGCGCGCTCGATCAGGCCCGTAAGGCGCTCGCCGCGCTCGGCGAGGAGGAGCATCGCCTCCAGCTCGAGCGGACCGAAGTCGAAGGCCGCAAACGCGGACTGGTGGAGCGCGTGGAAACCGAATGGCGCAAGCCGCTCGACAAGCTGCTCGCGGAAGCGCCGGAAGTCGCTGGCGATCTCGAGTGGCTGCGGCAGGAAAACGACCGACTGCGCGGGGCGATTGACGCCGTCGGGCCGGTGAACGCACTCGCGGTCGAGGAGCACGCCGAAGAAACGAAGCGTCTCGAGTTTCTGATGACGCAGCGCGACGACCTCGTGACCGCGCGCCACTCGCTGCAACAGGCGGCGCGCGAAATCGATCAGACCGCCAAGACGCTGTTCCTCGACTCGTTCTCGAAGGTCCGCGAGCATTTCCGGTCTGTCTTCCAGACGCTGTTTGGCGGCGGCGAGTGCGACGTGCGCCTGGCGAACGAGGACGAGCCGCTCGAGAGCGAGATCGAGATCCACGCGGCGCCGCGCGGCAAGCGGACGCAGCGGATCCACCTGCTTTCGTCGGGCGAGCGGACGCTCGTCGCCGTCTCGTTGCTGTTCGCGATCTTCCTCGCCAAGCCGAGTCCCTTCTGTCTGCTCGACGAAGTGGACGCGCCGCTCGACGACGCCAACGTGGGCCGCTATGTGCGCCTGTTGGCGGAGTTCAAGGACCAGACCCAGTTTATCGTGATCACGCATAATCCCCGGACGATGCAGGCGGCGGATGCCGTCTACGGCGTCACGATGCAGGAACCGGGGGTGTCGACGATCGTCGGCGTGCGCCTCGGCCAGATGGAACCCGTCTAGAGAACATTACCGGCACCCACTTCCATGCGGCGGTTGTTCTGGCTCCTCTTTCTGCCTGCTGGGTTGGCAGCGCAGCGGCCCGCGGTTTCCCCGGCGTTGCCGAGGGCTTTGGGGCGCGTCCAAGACACGACCATTTCGGTCTGGCTCTTCGCCCGGCCCAGCGCGTCACTTGAAAACCTAAGCAATCGCGTCGCCGCGTCGGGCGCGCGCGTGCGCGTGCGCAGCCGCTGGCTGCATGCGATCAGCGCCGACGTCCCCAGCGTCGCGCTGCGTGCACTGCTCCTCGACAGAGACCTGCGCCGCATTCAGCCGCTCGGGCGTTTCAAGCTGCGGCCGCCGCGCCCGGGGCGCCCGCTTCTCGAGTTCGCCCCGCGGGTCGCGCCGTCGCCGACAGCGCCCGGTGACACGTGCGGCTTCACGACCGGCGATGACCCCATCTTGGGTCCTTCAGAAATGCCGTATCGCCGGCTCCACCTGCGCCCGCTCACGGATCAGGGCATCGATGCCACCGGCGTGCGCATCGCGATCCTCGATACCGGCTTCGACACCGCGAATCCGGCGTTCACGGGCATCACAGTCGCCGCGCAATATGACTTTGTGTTCAAGGATGATGTCGTGCGCGACGAGGCCGGGAAGGAGCCGGGCGGCGCCCAATTCCACGGCACGGCGACGTGGTCGCTCTTCGCGGGCGAGGTCAGCGGCCGGCTGCATGGGATCGCGCGCGGCGCGACGTTCCTGCTCGCCAAGACCGAAGACATCCGTACCGAAACCCGCGTCGAAGAGGACAATTACGTCGCCGCACTCGAGTGGGCCGACTCGATCGGCGTGGATATCGTCTCTTCCAGCCTCGCGTATCTCATCTTCGACAACGGCTTCGGCTACACACCGTCGCAGCTGAACGGCGATGTCGCGGTGACAACCGTCGCCGCCGATATGGCGGCGCAGCGCGGGATTCTGGTCGTCACGGCCGCGGGGAACGAAGGCCCGGGCTCGCGGTCCCTCTGGACGCCGGCCGATGGTGATTCGGTGCTCGCGATCGGAGCGGAAGACTCCTTGGGAGCGATCGCCTTTTTCTCATCGCGCGGCCCAACCGCCGACGGGCGCATCAAGCCGGACTTCACCGCCCCGGGCGTGGCCGTGTGCGTTGTCATCGGCGTCGGCAGGGTGGACCGGTTGGACGGCACGTCGTTCGCCACTCCGCTCGTCGCCGCCAGCGCGGCGCTGCTGAAACAGGTGCACCCGACGCTGACGCCGATGGCGTTGCGCGCCGCGTTCCGGAATTCGGCGACGAAGCGCCTCGCCCCCGACACCATCTACGGATGGGGACGGCCCGATGTGAGCGCCGCGGCCGTGTTCCCCGACGGCGTCACGGCGACCGCTCCGCTCCCTGCCGGCGGTCCGCTGCCGACGATCACGCCGACGTTCACCTGGACGGTGGGCACCGTGCCCGCGTCCGCGACGCCCGTGACTTACCGCCTGCGCATCAGCCGCGACACCACACTCGCCGCTCCGCTGGTGGACACGGTCATGCAGGCGGAGACTTACAACCTGCTGCGGCCGCTCACGCCCGGGACCGTCTACTGGCAAGTCGATGCAACCGCAGCGACCGGTGAGACCGGAACCACGGGCGTTATCGGTCCGATCGTGGTGCCCCCTTGGGTCACGCTCACGGCTCTCAGCAATCCCGCGGGCACCGTGACCGACACCGCCCAGCCCACGTTCACCTGGAACCCGGTGAATGTGGCGGCGCCGCCGGGTCCGTTTACGTACGACCTCCAGGTGCAGCGTGTGGAGACCGGGCAGTACGACTTCGGCATCGGCGGCATCCAGGACACGTTCTTCACGCTGCCGCAGCCACTCGAGCGCAATACCGCGTACCGGTGGGCACTCGTCGTTCACGCCGGTGCCGATACGACCACGGTCCGCAGCCAAGGGTCGTTTCTCGTCGTGGACGGCGGGACGCCCACGTCTACGCTGCTGTTCCAAAACTTCCCGAATCCCTTCCCCGCCGCGGGCCGCGACTCCACCTGTCTCTGGTTCGACCTCGCGACGACCGGGATGGTGGAGCTCGACATCCTGGATCTGCGGGGAAATCCCGTGCGCCGCTTCGTGCCCGGCCCCGATTTCCCGTCGATCTTGCCCCCCGGCCGCTACGGGCGGGGCACCGCGGGCGGGGGCATCTGCGATCCCCGGCTGATGTGGGACGGCCGCGCCGACAATGGGCACCGGTTGCCCGCCGGCGTGTATCTCGCCAAGCTCAAGGCACCCGGGTTGCTCGTGTTCAAGCGGATCGTCTTTCGGGGAAAGTGAGTATGGAACTCGTTACCGTCGGCACCGGCACCGTTGCACCGTCTGCTCGCCGCACTTGCCCCTGTCACTGGGTGGCGCGCGGAGACCTGCGCGTGCTCCTCGATTGCGGCGCCGGCTCGCTGCACCGGCTGGCGGAGTTCGGGCTGCCGTGGCATCAGGTGACGCATGTGATCCTGACGCATTTCCACCCCGATCACTGGGGCGAGCTCCCGATGCTGGTGTACGCCCTCAAGTACACGACCGAGCCCCCGCGGCGCGAGCCGTTCGTGATTCTCGGCCCGCCCGGGGTCGTGCAGCTGCTCCGCACGCTCGCCGAGGGATATGGCGACTGGCTGCTCGATCCGGGATTCCCGATCGGCATTCTGGACGTGCGCGATGGCGAGCCGTTCCCCCTGAATGCCGACGTGAATCTCGAGACGTTCCCCGTGCCGCACACGACGGAGAGCGTGGCGGTTTCACTGGTCGCACCGGAGGGGCGTCTCGTTTACACCGGCGATACCGGGCCGAGCTCCGAGCTGGCGCGTTGGGCCACGGGATGTGATCTGCTCCTCGCCGAATGTTCGTTGCCGGAGGAGCGGGCAATGGATACGCACCTCACGCCCGAACGCGCCGGCGAGTTGGCGAAACAGGCGGGGGCGAAGCGTTTAGTCTTGACGCACTTCTATCCTCCGGTAGAGACTTCGGACCCGGCGAAACTCGCCGGCAAGCTGTTTCGCGGACCGGTCACCGCGGCGCAGGATGGCGACCGCTTCACCATCGGAGACGGGAGACGCTAGTTGTGCTGATCGTGATGCGTCATGGGGCAACCCGCGACGAAGTCGAGAAGGTAATCTCGGTCATCAACGAGATGGGCTATCAGGCGCAACCCATGCCCGGCTCCCAGCGCACGGCCGTCGGGTTGGTCGGCAACGACGGCCGGGTCGATGCGTCGCGTCTCGAGGGCCTGCCGGGCGTCCACGAGGTCATTCACGTCTCTCAGCCGTACAAGCAGGTCAGCCGCGAGTGGAAGGCCGACCCCACGATTGTCCGCCTGCCCGGTGGCGTCGCCTTCGGAGGTACCGAGGTCGTCGCGATTGCCGGGCCATGCTCGGTGGAAAACGAGCGCCAGATCGTCGAGGCGGCACGACAGGTCAAAGAAGCGGGTGCCGTGGTCCTGCGCGGTGGCGCGTGGAAGCCGCGCAGCTCGCCGTATGCGTTCCAGGGGCTGGGCAAGCCTGGGCTGCGCCTGCTGGCCAAGGCGCGGGAAGAAACCGGGCTCTTGATCTGCACCGAAGCGATGGACGAAACGGGCCTCGGCTGGGTCGCCGAGACGGCGGACATCGTGCAGATCGGCGCGCGCAACATGCAGAATTTCTCGCTCCTCAAGGTCGCCGGACGCTGCGGCAAGCCGGTGCTCCTGAAGCGCGGCATCAGCGCGACCATCACCGAGCTGCTGCTCTCGGCCGAGTATCTGCTCGCCGAGGGGAATCACGATGTGATTCTCTGTGAGCGCGGGGTGCGCAGCTTCGACACCGCGACACGGAATCTCTTCGACCTCACCGCCATTCCGGTGGTGCACAAGCTGTCGCATCTGCCGATCATCGCCGACCCGTCGCATGGCACGGGCCTGCGCGACAAAGTGATCCCGATGGCGCGCGCGGCGATTGCGGCGGGCGCCGACGGCATCATGGTGGAAGTGCATCCCAATCCGGAAGAGGCGCTGTCGGACGGCGCGCAGTCGCTGTTCCCCGATCAGTTCACGCAGTTGATGCGCGAGGTCCGCATTATCGCAGAGGCGATTGGCCGACGCGTCGCTGAACCGGCGGCGGTGGGCGCCTGAAAGCTGGCGGAATGATGGAACGTTGGAATGTTGGAATGATCGCAATAATGGTACTCATTCCATCTTTCCATCATTCCATCGTTCCGCAAGATCCCGCACCCATTCTCGACCGAGCGAGCAAATCCTACGATTCGGTCAGGACCTTGTCGGCGGACTTTATCCAGATCGTCGATAATCCGATGATCGGCGGCCCGGACACGACTCGGGGCCGGCTCTTTCAACGGCGTCCCAACTACTTCGCCATGCGATTCACCGACCCGAAGCACGACCGCGTCGTGGCCGATGGGCGGCGCCTGTGGCTGTACACGCCGAGCAGCACCCCGGGTCAGGTGATCCGCACCGCGATCCCGGGAACGGGGACGACCGGCCCCAATCTCATCGGCCAGTTCGTCGAGCATCCGCACGAGCGCTACGACGCCCGCTACGTCCGCCCGGACCGGCTGTCTGGCGACTCGGTGGATGTGATCGCGCTGACACCGCGGGCCCCCCCCGCCCCCCCGGCGGATCTTCCCTACTCCGGAGCGACGGTCTGGATTGCGAAGCGGGACGGATTGGTACGGCGGATCGACATCGTGGAAACGTCGGGTCAGGTGCGAACGATTATCCTGCGCAATCTCGTTGTGAATCGGGGCATTGCGGGGCGAGAATTCAGATTTTCCCCGCCCGCCGGATCACAGGTGGTAGATCAGTAGCCAGCGCGTCCGCGACTTTCTCCGCGCTTTTCTCGTCCATCCCCTGTTTTTGCGCCAGCTCGAGCGCCGCCCGCCCGAGCGCGCGGTACAATTTCGCATCATCGATCGCCAGCGATTCGAGATGGCGCGTGATCGTCGCGGTATCGCCGCGCAGCACGGGACCGGTGAGCGCCTCGCGCGGCTCGTGCCGGCTCAAGTTCTCGATCGTCCCTTCCACGAGAGGCCGCAGGGCCGCCCACGCATCGGCATCGGATAACCCGGCGTGCCGCAGCAGCCGCTGCGCCACCGCCTCGACCACGACCAGGTAGTTCGACGCGAACACCGCCCCCGCGTGATAGATCGGCTTCGCCTTGGTGGCGATCTGAAACGGGCGCATGCCGATGTCACGGGCGATCTGCTCGCCGGTGGCGACCGCGCGCGGCATGCCTTCGACCGCCGCCCAGGCACCCTTGAGCCGTGCCGGCGCGAGCTCCGGCTCTACGATCGTTTGCAGCGGATGAAAGGAGCCGAGGGCGGCACGGCTGGTGACCAGCGAGCCGAGTGCTTCCTGGCCCTGCACGCCCGACAGGTGCAAGACGACGTGGCGCTCGGCGATGACGCGCGCGTTGCCGAGCGATGCGGCGAGCGGCTGGATCGCATCGTCGCGCACCGCCAGGATCACGACGTCCGTGTCGCCGATCCACGGCGGCGGCGTGTCACCGTCGCCGACGCTGAGCGTCAGTGGTGAGGGAAGGGCCTTCTTTTTTCGCCCATGGAGGCGGACCGAGTAGCCTGCGTGGGCCAGAGCCAGTGCCAGTCCGACTCCCGCGCGACCGGGCCCAATGAGCCCGATCGCGCGGGGAGACTGTTGGGTCACCGATTGCGAACCGTCGACGGCGGGGGGGGCTGCGTGGTCGCGAGCGTGAGCAGGTCCTGCGGCGACTTCGCCCGATCGGCGAGCGACAACGCCCGTTTCACTTGCTGATCGTCCGCCATGCGGCGGCGGAATTCGGCCGAGCGGCCGAAGACGTAGCGCGTAGCCTCGTAGCCGAGCTCTTGGTGAATGAGGGTCCGCGCGCCGGCGACGACCGAATCGGGAAGCTCCGCGCCCTTGGCGCGAATGCGCCGCACGATTTCATCCACCATGCCTTCGGTGACGGTGAAATTCGGCGACGCGAGCCGATTGCCTTCCTTCAGCTCGATCGCGTAGCCCGTGAGCGCGTCGCGATACAGCGGAATCTTGTCGCCCAGCGCCCGAATGAACGTCCGCTCAGCCGTCGTGAACGTGTCCGCCACGACGTAGATGTCGGGCCGGATGCCGCCGCCGCCGTAGACCGTCCGGCCGGCGTCGGTGTGGAAGACCAGCGTGGTATCGGGTTTCGTATCCTGCCCGCGCTGCGCCGCGATCACCTGCGCCTCTTGCTCAGCTTCGGTGCGTGTCGCGCGCTGAATCGTGCGGCCGCTCGGCGTGTACCAGCGCGCCGTCGTCAGCTTGAGTCCCGTCTCGGGCGTGAGCCGCCAGAACGACTGCACCAGCCCTTTGCCGAACGTCGGCGTTCCGACCAGCACGGCGCGGTCGTGATCCTGCAATGCGCCCGCGATGATCTCCGCGGCGCTCGCCGAGCCGCCGTTGACCATCACCACGACGGGCAGCCGCGGCCACGACTGCGGCTTGGAATCGCTGAACTCGTGCGACGAGCCGGGGGCGCGGCCGCGCGTCTCGACGATCGGCTTGCCGGGATCGAGGAACAGATCCGACACGGCGACTCCCTGATCCAGCAGGCCGCCCGGATTGCTGCGCAGATCGAAGATCAGCGACTTCATGCCCTGCTTCAGCAGGGTGTCGATCGCCTGTGCGACTTCGCGCGTCGAGCTTTCGCTCACCGGCGAGAGCGCGATGTACCCGACGCGATCGTTGACCATCATCGTGATTCTGGGATCCACCGAGCGGATGTGGATCGTCGCGCGCGTGAGCTTGTAGGTGATCGGCTTGTCCACGCCGGTACGCCGGATCACCAGCTCCGCGTTCGTGCCGGCCGGTCCGCGCAGCTCCTTGACCGCCTTTTCCTGATTCCATCCCTCCGTCGAACGGCCATCGAGCTCGACGATGCGATCACCCGTCTGGACGCCCGCCCGTTCGGCCGGCGTATCGGGCAGTGGCGCGATGACGGTGATCCAGCCACCGCGCACGTCGATCTGTATGCCGAGCCCCGAGTAATTGCCGGTCGTCGCCTCGGAGAGCTGCCGGAAATCGTCCGGCTTCAGGAAGACCGAGTATGGGTCGTTCAGCTGATCGAGCATCCCGTCGATCGCCATCTGGTACAGCTGGCGTTCGTCGAGTGAGTCCACGTAGTAGTCGGCGACGTGCGCCAGCACATCGTCGAACAACCGCGCCTGCTGGTAGACCGACCCGGCCGGTTCCGTTTGCCGCTGCAGGAACCAGCCGCCGCTGACCAACGCGGCCAACACGACGACGGCGACCACGGACCCTTTATGACGAATCATTATGCGCCCCTCAGTGATAGGGCCGTTGCCGCCGCGACCTCCCGCCAGGCGGCGTCCTGCACGGCCTTCTTTGTTTGACTTGCATCAATATGGACAATCCCGGGTCCAAATGCGCTGCGATAGGCCTCCCGGACCCGTGTGTGAAACGTGTCATCTTCCCGCTCGATCCGATCCTTGACCTTCCCGGCCGTGCGCTGCCGCTCCCGGCCCACCGTCACGGGCACGTCCAGGACCAGAGTGAGGTCCGGCGCCAGGCCCCCGGTTGCGACTCGGAGAGCGGCTTCCACGTCGTCCCGCGACAGCCCCCGTCCGGCGACCTGGTAGGCGATGGTCGAGAGCCCGAAGCGGTCGGCGATGACGATCTGCCCGTCGGCCAACGCCGGCCGGATGACCCGCTCGACGAGATCGGCGCGCGCCGCCAGAAATAGGAACAGCTCCGCGGCGAACGCCCGATCATGGCGCGACTTGAGGGCCAGCTTGCGGGCCGCTTCGGCGATGGGAGTGCCGCCCGGCTCACGGACCGTGAGAACCTCGCGTCCTTCGGCGCGGAGCGTGGTGCCGAGCCAGCGGACCAGCGTCGACTTGCCCGCGCCTTCCGGACCCTCCACGACGACGAACGTCATCCGAGCGTGATGATCGGGCTCGCGGCGCCCTTCTTGATGCCCTCGTAAATCCGGGCATTGATCCTGGCCATCAGTTTTTCGAAGTTCGCCTGCGCCGCGACCATTTGCTGATACACCGGGTTTCCCTGCACGCTTTGGAGCGCGCGGTCGTACTGCTCCACCTGTTCCTTCGTTGGTTCTTTACCCTGTTGCGCAACGCGTTCGATATCCTGCGCGAGGCGCTCCGCCTCGGCGAGAACCTTTTGTACCGCCTGGTCGTCCCGCAACGCTTCGGTCGCCCGGCGCAGCGCCTTGTATTCGTCGGTCTGTCCGAGCACCCGCCCCAGCTCTTCCGCCTTCTCCTCGAGCACTAATCCTCCTTGGCCAGCGCGTAGCGCGGGCAGCCGAACAGATCGGCGTGGATTTCGACAAGCCATCCATACTCGCGGCCCAAGCAGCGAACGGCATCCGCTCGCCGTTCGTCGATTTCGAGCGCCAGCAGACCCTCAGGCTCGAGTAGCGCTGCAGCTCCCGCGAAGAGGCGCCGCGTCGCTTCGAGGCCGTCGGCACCGCTTACCAGCGCCTCCCGCGGCTCGAAATCCGCGACTGAGCGGTCCAGCTCGGCGTGATCAGCGGCCGAGAGATACGGCGGGTTCGATACGATGACGCGATACCGCTCCCCTTTGGGCACCAGGGGGCCCAGCAGGTTCCCCTCGCGGATCTCGACGGGCGTCTGGGGAGCGACGCGCGCGACGTTTTCGCGCGCGAGTGCGGCCGCCGCGGGCGACTGCTCGACCGCGATCACCTTGTCGAAGTAGCCCTCGACGGCAAGTGCCAGCGCGATGCAGCCGCAGCCGGTACCTATATCAGCCGCGAGGCCACGTTTCCCGTTTCTCGTTTCCCGTTTCCCGTACTCGAGAACGAGCTCCACGAGCCGTTCGGTCTCGGGACGCGGGATCAGCGCGCGGGGATCGATCGCAAGGTCGAGCGTGCGAAAGCCCACTCGTCCGACCGCGTACGCGAATGGAACGCCTCGCTCGAGTCGTTCAACCGCCTCCCGAAACTTGGCGACGACCTCAGGCGGCTTGGCTTCGTCACGACGCAGCCACGCTTCTCCGACCGTCGTCCCAGCCACAGCTGCCCAGACCGCCGCCGTCGCTTCTCGACCGCCGCCGTTGCGCGACCGCCGCAGTGTGTCAGGCACTCATCCGCTCCTTCTCCTGCGCCTGCTTCAGGGCGGCGATCAAGTCGTCGAGTTTCCCGTCCATCACTTCGTCGATGTTGTGCGATGTGAAGTGAATGCGGTGATCGGTGACGCGATTCTGCGGGAAGTTGTACGTCCGGACCTTTTGCGAGCGGTCACCGGTCCCCACCTGGGCGCGCCGGTCACGCGCCCGCGCAGCTTCTTGCTCGGCGACCCTCCGGTCGAGCAGCCGCGAACGCAGGATCTCGAGCGCTTTGATCTTGTTCTGGAGCTGCGATTTTTGATCCTGGCACTTCACCTCGAGACCCGTCGGCAGGTGCGTCACGCGGACGGCGCTGTCGGTCGTGTTGACGCTCTGCCCGCCGGGCCCTCCGGAGCGGAACACGTCAATGCGCAGATCCTTGTCTTCGATCTTGACGTCCACCTCCTCCGCTTCGGGGAGAACGGCCACCGTCGCCGCGGACGTATGGATCCGGCCCTGCTGCTCGGTGACGGGAACGCGCTGCACGCGATGGACGCCGGACTCGTAGCGCAAAATCCCGTAGGCCTTGGCACCGCGCGCGGCGAAGACGGCTTCCTTGAGACCGCCGAGCGTGCCTTCGGAGAGCGAGAGGATCTCGACCTTCCAGCCGCGCCGCTCGCAGAAGCGCGTGTACATGCGGAACAGATCGGCGGCAAACAGCGCCGCCTCGTCCCCGCCGGTGCCGGCGCGGATCTCTACGATGGCGTCGCGGTCGTCGAACGGATCAGCCGGAGTGAGGAGTTCGCTGAGCTCGGCCTCGAGGCGTTCGATCTCCGGGCGGAGGCGCTCGACATCGGCGCGGGCGAGCTGGGAGAGCTCCGGGTCCTTATCGGCGAGGACTTCGCGCGCTTGCTGCAGCTCGGACTCCAGCCGCTCCATGCGCTGGTGGGCGACGCGGATGGCGTCGAGCTGAGCGTGCTCACGACCGAGCTGTTTGAGTTTGGCCGGGTTCCGCGCGGTGTCGGGGTCGGCCAGCTGCCGGGCGACCTCCTCCGCCCGCGCGAGCGCTTGGCGGAGTCGGCTCTCCACGAGATCAGCCGGCCTTGGTGCCGTACTTCTGGCGGAACCGCTCCACGCGGCCGGCCGTGTCCAGGAGCTTCTGCTTGCCCGTGAAGAAGGGGTGGCAGCTGGCGCAGACTTCGACGTGGATCAAGGGCGTGGTCGAGCGGGTGACGAACGTATTGCCGCACGCACACTGGACCGTAGCCCGCTGGTATTTGGGGTGAATTCCGGGTTTCACTGCTCGTATCCTTGCCTGAAAGTCGAACGAAACGAAGTGCGGAAATATAGTTGGCGCACTAACTTGGGGGCAAGGCTCCGCTTCGGGCTTCAATTGACACCGCTGGAGACACGTCGTAAGCTCTTCGGCGTGTCGGCAACCGACGTACTCCAGAAGGTCCCGCTTTTCAGCCAGCTCACCCCCACCGACCTACAGCGGGTGGTGGACGTCGCCCGCGATCGGATTTACCCCAAGAACTCCGTGATCCTGTTCGAGGACGATCCCGGCGATGCGTTGTATGTCGTCGCCAAGGGACAGGTGAAGGTCGTCCTCATCGGCGAGGACGGCCGCGAGGTGATTCTCTCCGTGCTGGGCGAGGGCGAATTCTTCGGCGAGATGGCGCTGATCGACGACGAGCCGCGCTCCGCGCACGTCATCGCGATGGAAGACTCCACGCTCATCGTCCTGCGGCGCGAGGACTTTCAGGGAATCCTCATCCAGGCGCCCGGCATCGCGCTCGCCTTCTTGCGGGAGTTGTCGCGCCGGCTGCGCCGCGTCGATGAGAAAGTCGGCAGCCTCGTCTTGCTCGACGTGCACGGCCGCGTCGCCCAATTGCTGCTCGACCTCGCCGACGAGACTGACGGCCAGCGCATCACGCGCCGCCTGACCCATCACACCATCGCCCAGATGATCGGATCGTCGCGTGAAACGGTGTCACGGACGATGCGCGAGCTCGTGGACAAAGGCCTGATTGATGTGAGTCGCAAAGACATTGTGATCAAAGACCGCGGCTCGCTCGAGCAGGCGGCCGGGCGGTCGTGACTAGCGTCACGGTTCTACGTCACTAATTACCAGTAACTTAGCCCGAGTCTCGGCGTGCCGACACGCATGTCCTACACGGTGACCTTCTGGGGAACCCGGGGGAGTATTCCTACTCCCGGGCCGTTGACGTCGCGCTACGGCGGCAACACGCCGTGCGTGGCTGTGGAAGGCGCCGGCGGTCAAGTGGTGGTGCTCGATGCGGGTACCGGCATTCGTGCACTAGGGCTGGAGCTCGTCGAGAAGCAGAACGGTGCGGTGAAGGTGGAAATCCTGCTGTCGCACGCGCATTGGGACCACATCCAGGGGCTGCCGCACTTCAAGCCGTTCTTCGCTCCCGGCAACACGGTCCGCATCTGGGGAACGCGCCAGGGGACGGCGTCGCTGGAAGCGATCCTGCGGCAGCAAATGGACCCGGCCGTGTTCCCTGTCCCGCTCGACGCGCTGTCGGCGTCGTTGACGGTGCAGCAGGTGGACACAGAAGAGTTCTCCATCGGAGAATTCCGGGTTCGCACGACGAAGCTGCGGCACCCGGGGACGACATTGGGATTCCGGCTCACGCCCGCGCAGGGCGGGCCGAGCATGGCATACGTGACCGACAATGAGCTGGGCGCCGGCGGACAGTACGAAGTGGCGGCGAGCTGGCGACGCGATTTCGTGGCGTTTCTGAAGGGCGTCGATCTCCTGATTCACGACGCCATGTATACGCCGAAAGAGCTGGAGCAGCACCGCGGGTGGGGCCACTCGACGTACGAAGAAGCGGCGACCCTGGCCCAGGATGCCGGCGCGAAGCAGCTCGTGTTGTTTCATCACGAGCCCGAACACGGTGATGAGGCGATGGATGGCTTGCTGGCGGCCGCGCGCAAGTTCGCGAAGGCGCGCGGTGGATCGCTCGAAGTCATTGCCGCCCAGGAAGGCATGAAGGTGACCCTGTGACCCGAGGAGTAGCTATGCGCGTGCGTGCAGTAATGACTGTGTTGAGCCTGGTACCGGTGCTCCTGGGGGCGCAGCAGCGCGGCCAGGATACCCGCCCCGGCATCGCCGTTCTGCCGTTCAACAACGGCGGCTCCTACGGTCAGGGGAAAGAGGACTTCGACGCTCTGGAGCGTGGCATCGCCGGCATGATGATCTCAGAGCTAGCGCAGAATCCCGCGGCGCGCGTGGTCGAGCGCCAAGAAATTCAGCGCCTGCTCGACGAGCAGAATCTCGGCGCGCAGGGACGGGTTGACGCACAGACGGCGGCCAAAGTCGGGAAGCTCGTCGGCGCCCGCTACGTGGTGCTCGGTACCTTCATCGACTTCTACGGCGATTTCCGCGTCGACGTCCGGCTCGTCAACAGCGAAACGGGCGAAATCGTCAAAACCGAATCCGACAAAATGCAGCGGGATCATCTCTTCGACATCATCCGCAACGTTGCGGCGCGGCTGATGAAGGATGCGAATCTGCCCGCGCTGCAGCGGCAGGCGTCGGATCAGCGGATGGGCCGGCAGGTCCCGACCGAGGCGCTGACCTATTACTCGCGTGCCCTGCTCTACCAGGACCGCGGCCAGAAGGACAAGGCGGTCGAAATGTTCAACCGCGCATTGACCATCTTCCCCGACTACGCTGAGGCACAGGAAGGTCTGCAGCGGGTAAAGGCCTCCTAACGGATCCGTTCACTCGTCTCGGCAAGGCGGCGGCGCGTCGGCTCCTGGCGCGCGACGCGCACTCGCTCGCCCGTTCGGATAGCGGGCGTGGGCAAGTGGGAGCGAAGCCGTGAGATACCTGCTCCTGCATCCCCCCATGTGGCGCCCCGACGCCGTGGCACCGGCGCTCGAGACGTCGCAGGTGGAGCCGCGTCCGGTCCGGCAGCCCAAAGAGCTCGCCGTCGCCGACGACCGGCCCACCGTCTTCCTGCTCGATGCCGAGAGCCGCTCCGCCTTTCCCGTGGACATCATGCGCGGCTTCGTGGACGCCGGAGGCGCGATTGTCGCATTGGGACGGAACGGCGAGACCGATGTCCCTGAAGGGCTGCCCACGGAGTTCCTCTCGGGATTCCTGACGCATCCGACCAGCCCGCGGCGGCTGCTCGTCGCGATCCGGGCCGGCTTCCGCGAAGCCGCGGCGCGCGCCGAGACGGCACGGGCGCGCGGCGAGGCGGCGCAACGCGCGCGCGAGATCGGCGAGCTCACGCGCATCGGTGTCGCGCTCGGCACCGAGCGGGACGTCAAGACGCTGCTCGACTTGATCCTGACGCAGGCGCGCCGCATCACGCAGTCCGATGCAGGGAGCCTGTATCTCGTCGAGCACAACGCAGAAGGTACGAAGCGGCTGCGCTTTCGGCTGGCCCAGACGTTTTCGAAGCCGGAAGCGCCGTTTGTCGAGTTCACGATTCCGGTGGACCGCACCAGCCTCGCCGGCTATTGCGCCGTCACCGGCGATCCGCTCGTCATTGACGACGCCTATTTTCTCCCGCCGGACGTCGAATACACGATCAACCGTTCCTTCGACGAACGTTACGGCTATCGCACGAAATCGATGCTCGTGATCCCCATGAAGGATCACAAAGACGAGATCATCGGCGTGCTGCAACTCATCAACCGCAAGCGCAACCTCGAGGCCGTCCTCGCGACGCCCGGCGACGTCGATAAGCAGGTCGTGCCGTACTCCAAGCGCACCGTCGAGCTGGTGACGGCGCTGGCCGGCCAGGCGGCGGTCGCCATCGAGAACAGTCGCTTGTACGAGGACATCGAGAGGCTGTTCGAAGGCTTCGTGCTGGCGGCGGTGCACGCCATCGAGCAGCGCGATCCGACGACGTACGGCCATAGCGGTCGCGTCGCGGGCATGACGGTGAGCCTCGCGGAGGTCGTGGACCGCGCCGGCGATGGGCCCTTCCGCGGCATCACGTTTACGCGCGAACAGCTGAAAGAGATCCGCTACGCGGCGCTGCTCCACGACTTCGGCAAGGTCGGCGTGCGGGAGCAGGTACTCGTCAAAGCAAAGAAGCTCTATCCGTCCGATTTGGGGCTCGTCCGCCACCGTCACGCGTTCATCCGGCGCACGGCGGAGCGCGAGTTCTGGCGCAAGCGCGCCGAGTACCTCGAGACGAACGGGAAGAAGGGCTACGAGGGCTTCATCAAAGAGCTCGAAGCCGCGCACACACAGGAGCTGCAGGAGCTGGATCGCTTCCTCGAGATCGTGCTCCAGTCGAACGAGCCCAGCATCCTGCCCGATGGCAGCTTTGAGGAGCTCACGGCATGGTCGAAGCGCACCTATCTGGCGTTCGACGGCGCGACGGAGCCGTTTCTCTCACCCGACGAGATGCGCTACCTGACGATCCGCAAAGGCAGCCTCGACGATGCCGAGCGGCATGAGATCGAGAGCCACGTCACGCACACGTATCAGTTCCTCCAGCGTATTCCCTGGACGCGCGAGCTCCAGCAGATCCCGCTGATCGCCTACGGCCATCACGAGAAGATGGACGGCCGCGGCTATCCGCGCCGCATCAGCGCGGAAGCGATTCCCATCCAGACGCGCATGATGACGATCAGCGACATCTACGATGCGCTGACCGCGCAGGACCGGCCGTACAAGCGCGCCGTCTCCACCGACCGCGCGCTCGACATTCTCGGGACCGAAGTGAAAGAGGGGCAGCTCGACGCTGACCTGTTCAGGCTGTTCATCGACGGCAAGGTGTTCCAGCGG
>DASYTD010000021.1:0-10687 GCA_036002655.1 Gemmatimonadales bacterium | reverse complement strand
ACAAAGTCACCGACGCCGATGTCGCCGAGCTGCGCGACAGCTACTCCGACGACGCGTTGTTCGAGATCACCGTCGCCGCCGCGGTGGGCGCGGCGCTGCACCGCCTGGACCGCGGCATGGCGGCGCTACGCGGCGAGGAACCGGACTGATGCGCCTCTCCAGGGTCGAGCACCGCCATCGGCTGCCGGAGAAGCTCAAGCTCATCCTCATCCGTCTGCTCAGCCGTCGCCGCGTTCCCGACGTCGTCAAGACGATTCTCTACCGCCCTGAGCTGTGGGGGCGGCCGATGTGCGCATGGACGCAGGCGGTGATGCGCGGGCCCTCGGAGTGGAGCGTCGGCGAGCGAGAGCTGTTTGCCGCCTTCACGTCGCGCCTCAACCAATGCGTCTTCTGAACGGAGGCGCACGGCGCGGTCGCGTCGCTGGCTCTACAAGACGACAGGATCGTAACAGCGGTGCTGAACGATTGGCGCACCGCGCCGATCGACGCCAAGCTGCGCACGGCGCTCGCATTCCTGGAGCAGCTCACGCTGCGGCCTGACGAGGTGCGTCCGGCCGACGTCGCCCCGCTGCGGAGTGCCGGTCTTTCAGACGAAGCAATCGAGGACGCGATTCACGTTTGCACGCTCTTCAACGTCTACGACCGTCTCGCCGATGCCCTGGGCTGGCATCTGCCGGCTCGCGATGGCTACGCGGCGTCGGCCCAGAATCTCATGAGACGGGGATACCTTATTTAGGGGGGCGGGGGCGAATCACCTGTAGCTGATCATTATTTCTCGCCACGAGAATCAGGCGCTCGCCGTTTGCGCGCGTGAGCACCGTCATGCGCCGCACCTGCCCCTCGATCGCGAGGCCGCCGCGCTCCATGTCCACCGCGGAGAAGTTGCCGCGCCCCTCCCCGTGCAAAAGGAGACCGTAGCTCGCGTCGTAGCGTCCCTGCACGGGCGTCACGCCGTAGAAGTTGCCCGCGATAATCAGGTCGGTCTGACCATCGCCGTCGAAATCACCGGCCAGCGACGCGTACACAGGAGCGAACTGCGCTTCGACCGGGAGCGGCCGCAGCTCGAACTTCCCGTCGCCGCGGTTCAAGGCAATCGCGTTGGCAAACGTGTCGGCTTCGAGAACGCGTGCCCGCCGCAGCGCCTTCTTGGGAAGGATGTCCTCGATGCGACTCGCCCCCAATGAGGCGTACGTGGGATAGCGGCGGCGCAGCGCCGGCATCGCCCGGATCAGCTCGTCTCGCCCCGCCAGCGGGTAACTGATGCCGTGCCGGTAGACAGTGAGGATCTGATCGAGCGTGCCGTCCTGAAAGAAATCGCCGAGGTAGAGACGCGCCGGCTCCTTTGGTGACGCCCGGATGTAGGCATTCAAGCCCAGATTGCCGAGCACGAGATCGAGCTTGCCGTCGCCGTTCAGGTCAACCGCCTGGACGCTGTTCCACCAGCCATTCGTGCCCGCTAGGCCCGCCTCCGCGGTGCGATCCACCAGGCGTCCGGTCTCCTGATGAAAGACCCGCACCGGCATCCACTCGCCCACGACGACCAAATCCAGCTTGCCGTCCCCGTCATAGTCGAGCCACGCCGCGCCGCTGACCAGGCCGGCCTCGGCGAGCGCGGCTGCCTTTTCGCGAGTGACGTCGCGGAAGTGGCCGGCGCCGTCATTCTCGAGCAGGTAGCTCGGCGGCGTCGCGCCGTACTTGCGCGTCACGACGCGACTGCCGACGAACAGATCGAGGTGGCCATCGCCATTGAAATCGCCCGGTACGACACAGGAGCCGTTGTGAAAGAATTCGGGCAATGCGTCCGCGGCCCGGCGGAAGTTCCCGCGGCCATCGTTCAGATACAGGCGATCCCGTAAAGGCTCGCCCTCCCAGAATTCGTTGCCGCCGCTGACGACGTAGAGATCGCGATCGCCGTCGCCGTCGGCATCGAAGAAGGCCGCGTCCACGTCCTCGTGCAGGCTGTCAGCGCGGAAGTCGGGGGGGGGTTCACTCGCAGCGCTGAAGCGGCCGTTCCGGCCTTGCAGTAGCAGCTGACCGGCCTGCCACTTGGCGCCGCCCACGTAGATATCGTCCAAGCCATCGCCGTTGGCGTCCGCGACAGCGAGCGCGGGCCCCTCGGTGGAAAGCAGGTGCGGCATGAGCGGCTCGCGGCCGTAGTCGAAGAAGCTGTTTTCCTCGTGCTTGTAGGCGATGCCGAGCTGCGCGGTCGCATCGGCGAACAGCGGCTGAGCTGTCGGTCGCGCATACGGGTAGCGGCCGCCGGCGTCGTGTTGCGACAGCGTGATAGCTTGATCGGCGCGGACGTTTGTGACGACCTGGTAGCGCCGGTCAGGCCAGACGACGATCAGCGAGTCTACTGTCGATGCGGCTCCCAGACCGAAATGCGCCCGAGGATCCACGGATGACTGAAAGCCGCGCGCCGGCATCACCTCCACGAGCTGACGGGTGCCGTGGCCGGCGATCATGACTTTCGCGCCCAGCCCCGCGGTGTTCGCCCCGGCTCCTTGCAGCCTCACCGTGAGGTAATGGCCCGCGCTGTCAATCTCGCGCGCGCGATTGCGATAAATCGCGGCGGGCGCGTTGAAACTGTTCACGACGAGATCGAGCGCGCCGTCGTTGTCGAGATCGACGTAGGCCGCCCCATTCGAGAACCCCGGCGTGCCGAGTCCCCAGGCGGCCGCCATATTCGTGAACGTCAGGTCGCCGTTGTTGCGGAACGCGTAACTCCGCAGCGGGACGTGCGGCATCTTCGCGATTTGCGGCGCGGTGGGAAACGCGCCTGGAGGAAGGCTCTCCAGTGATGCGATATAGTCGAGGTCATTCGGCCGGCGGTAGATACCCGTCGTGATGAACAGGTCCTTGAGTCCATCGTTGTCGAGGTCGGCGAACAGCGGTGCCCAACTCCAGTCGGTCGCGTGGATGCCGGCCAAATAGCCGATCTCACTGAATCGCAGCTTTCCGCCTACGACGCCGCGGTTCAGCTGGAGGGTATTGCGGGTATATTGGGCGTGATAGCCGACCGCGAGCTTCACGGTGAACAGCTCGTAGCTCTCGGCCGTGGCTGCCGTCTTCAGGATCCGCTCGCTGTCGGGGAGCATGTCGAGCACCGCGATATCGGGCCGGCCGTCGTTGTTGTAGTCGGCCGCGTCCACGCCCATCGAAAACCGGCTCGTGTGTCCCGTCGTAAGCGCGAGGGACTCGGTGAACGTGCCGTCGCAGTTGTTCAGGTAGAGGAAATCATCTTCCGGAAAATCGTTGGCGATGTAGATGTCGGGACAGCCGTCGAGATTCACGTCACTCACCACGACGCCGAGTCCAAAGCCCTCGACCCCGCCGTAGATGCCGGCCTGCTCGCTCACGTCTACGAAATGGCCGCCGTCGTTGCGGTACAGCCGGTCGCCGGCTCGCGCATTGCGCACCGTACGGCTGGTGCTGGAACTCTGCGCGCGCTCGCTGAAGGTGGAGCTGTTCAGCAGATACATGTCCAGATCGCCGTCGCCGTCATAATCGAAGAAGGCGGCCTGGGTGGAATACCCGGCGAACCCGAGCCCGTATTCATCGGTGCGATCGGTGAACGTGCCGTCGCCGTTATTGATGTACAGGACGTTGCGTCCCTGCATGCCGAGGTAATTGACTGCCGACACGTAGATGTCGAGGCGCCCGTCGCCGTTCACGTCCGCCATTGTGACGCCGCTCTTCCATCCGACGGAATCGGCGACGCCGGCGCGGGCGGTAACATCCTCGAACTGAAAATTGCCCAAGTTGCGGTACAGCCGGTTGGAGCCCAGGTTCGAGGTGAAATACAAGTCGAGTAGCCCGTCGCCATCGATGTCTCCCGCCGCGACGCCGCCGCCGTTGTAGTAGTACAGGTAGCTCACGATGTTGACCGCGGTGTCGGCGGGTAGGATGTTGGCGAACGCCACGCAACTCTCGTGCGGCGGCACGAGCTCGAAAAGAGTTCGATTGCGGCAACCAGGCACAAGCGCGGTCGCGAGCAGAAACACGGGGAGTTTTCGCAAGGGGCGCCAGTATAGCGTGAAAAGACAATGTGCGACAATCGCCGCAGCGTTTCTCCTTGGCGTGGGCGGGGGGGGCTGCCGTGAGAAGCCGGTCGACCAGGGCGCGCTGATCACCGCCCGTACCGTCGGACTCGACGCGCTCCAACGAGGCCGGCTGGCGGACGCCGAGCAAGAATTTCGGAAGGTGATCGCGCTCGCGCCCCGCGATCCACTCGGTTACGCGAACCTGGGACTCACCTACCTGCGCGAAGGCCCCCCCCGGTACGGCGACGCCGAGTCGCAGCTCCGGCGGGCGCGGCGCCTCGATTCGGCGAGCCCCGAAGTCGCGCTCATCACCGCGAAGCTGTACGCGCTGACGAACCGGACGGCCGACGCACGCCGGATGCTCGCGGAGCTGTCACCCGACCCGAGAGTGTTGTACGCGCTGGCGGAGCTCGAACGACAGGCGGGGGACAGCGGTGCGGATCGGCGGTACGCCGACCGGCTGCGACAGGTGCTCGAGCAGGCGCCCGCCAATCTCGCCGTGCGGCTCAAGCTCGCCGACGTGCTGCTGCGGTTGGGGGAGGCGGACACCACGGTTCGCTATCTCGAGGATGTACGCCGGCTCCGGCCCGAGCTCCCGCGTGAAGCGACGCCGCATCTCGCGGCGGCGCTCCAGGCGCTCCGCGCGGGCAGGTCGACCGAGGCGCGCGCGGCGCTTGATCGTTTCCTCCGGCTGATGGAGGTCACCGCGCCCTACCAGTCCTCCCTTGCCGAGGTGGACTGGATCGAAGGGCCGCTCGTGGGCCGGCCGGTGCTGGCGTTCAACCCGGCGTCGCTGATCACCATGCGGGGCATCGCTCGGCCGCCCGAAGCCGACCGGCTGCGGTTCACCGATTTCACCGCCGAGAGCGGCTTGCCGGACCTCGGCGTGGCACCGACGGCGCTCGCGCTGGGGGATTATGACGGCGACGGCGTGGACAACCTGTTGCTCGCCTTCATCGGCCGGGAGGGACGGCCGGTCGTCGAGCTGCACGCGATGCAGGGAGGTTTTGTCACCGATCTGTCCGCGACGCTGCCGCTGCCGCTACCCGCCGGTGCGATCAACGCAACGTTCGGGGATTACGACAATGACGGCTGGCTCGACTTGTTTGTCATTGGCACCGATAGCAGGGGCTACCTGCTGCACAACCGTGAAGGAAAGAAGTTCGAGGATGTTACGGCCGCCGCCGGTCTCCGTGACGTGGATGGGGCGAAGCGCGCGCTCTTTGTCGACCTCGATCACGATGGCGATCTCGACGTGATTCTCGTGGGAGGAGGCTCGCTCGGCGTCTATCGGAACAACCTCGATGGCACGTTTACCCTCTTGCCCAACGCGGACGGCATCATCCGGGGTGGGAGCGACGCCGCCTTCGGCGATTTCGACGACGACGGGCGCACGGACGTCTTCATCGCCAGCGAGAATGGCGGCGACGCACTGTTCCGCAATGATGGGGCGCGAGGTTTCTCACTGGTCGGCGCGACCGGCGCTCGTTCGAGGGCAGTCGCGGTAGCGGACTATGACAACGACGGGGCGCTCGACGTCCTCGTTGTGGGCACCGCGGGACCAAGCCTGTGGCATAACGACGGCAGCGGCAACCTCACGCGCGACGTCCGCTCGTTCCCTCAAGGCGTCGCCACGACGGCCGCATTCCTGGATTACGACAACGACGGCTGGCTCGATCTGATGGTCGCGGGGTCGCGCGGCGCCGCGCTGTTTCATAACGATGGGACCGGCCGCTTCGAAGACCGCAGCCGGCTGCTGCCGCCCGATCTGCAACGGGATTCGATCGTGCTGATTCTCGTCGCCGATATCGATGGCGACGGCGATCAGGACATCATCGTTGGCGGCCGGACCGGAGTTCGCATGCTGCGGAACGACGGCGGCAACGCCAGGCTCGGCATGCAGGTGCAGCTCACGGCGCTCGGGACGGGGAGCGGTAAGAACAACACGTTCGGCATCGGCTCGAGGCTCGAGGTCCGCGCCGGCGAGCTGTACCAAACGCGTGTCGTGACAAGCCGGCTGACGCTGTTCGGATTGGGGACCCATCTCAAAGCCGACGTGCTGCGGGTGCAATGGACCAATGGCGTTCCGCAGACCATCTATTTCCCCGGAACCGACCAGGACGTGCTCGAGCTCCAGCAACTCAAGGGTTCCTGCGCATTTCTGTATACGTGGAATGGGACCAAGTTCGAATTCGTTACTGATGTCATGTGGCGCAGCGCGCTCGGCATGCCGCTGGGGATCATGGGGAAGGGGGACGAGGGAAGGGGGAAGGGGGCCATGTCCTATGCCCCCGCTGGTGCGTCACAGGAATACTTGCGGATTCCGGGCGAGGCATTGCAGCCGCGCAATGGTCGCTACGTCCTCCAGATCACCGAGGAGTTGTGGGAGACCGCGTACCTCGACCAGCTGCGGCTGCTCGCGGTGGACCATCCCGATTCCGTCGCGGTGTTCGTGGACGAGCGGTTCGTTCCGCCTGGACCTACCCAGTTGCGGCTGTTCCAGGCCGTTCACCGCCGGCCGCCGCTCTCCGCGGTAGACGGCCGTGGCACGGACGTATTGGACGAGCTGCGCGAGCGTGACGATCGCTACGTCTCGAACCTGACGCCGCTCCGCTATCAAGGGCTCACGGAGCCTCACGAGCTGATAATCGGTCTCGATGACGAGGCGGGTCGTCCCGGTTCATTCCTCTTCTTGCGCGGTTGGATCTATCCGACCGACGCGAGCATCAACATCGCCCTGTCGCAGCAGCAGCAGCTGCGCTCGCAGCTGCCGGTGCTCGAGGTGCGCGACGCGCGCGGGCGTTGGGTACGGGCGGATCGGGAGGTCGGCTTTCCATCGGGGAAAGACAAGACGATCGTGATCGATCTCGCGGGACTTTTCCCAACGCGCGATCACCACGTGCGACTGCGCACGAACATGCAGATCTACTGGGATCACGCATTCGTTGCGGACGATGTAAACGGCGGCGGTCGGGGCGGTCAAGAATCAACTGCGGCGGTCGCCCGGGTCACGACCCTCTCACCAATGTCCAGCGATCTGCATTTCCGCGGATTCTCGCGCATGTACCGGCGTGGCGGGCGCTACGGGCCGCACTGGTTTGCGTACGACGAGGTCACGACGACGTCGCCCTGGCGCCCGATTGAGGGCTCGGCGACGCGGTTCGGGGACGTGCGACCGCTGCTCGATCGCGGCGACGATCAATACGTCATCATGGTGCCGGGGGACGAGGTCACCGTAGAGTTCGACGCCCAGCCGGAAACGACCGCGCTTCCCCCCGGGTGGACCCGCACGTTCCTGCTCTACAGCGATGGCTGGATCAAAGACTCAGACTTGAACACCGCGTACGGTACCACGATCGCTCCGCTGCCCTATCATGCGATCCAGTCGTATCCATACGCATCGGGTGACTCGTACCCGAGCGACTCGGCTTGGCAGCGCTACCTATGGGAGTACAACACCCGGATCATCAAACGGGGAGGGCGAGACGAGCGTTGACACGCCCTGAGAGGGCGCGCTCGGCTCTGGGTGCGCCCAGTAAGGGCGCACATGATGCCGAGCCCGGGCTCTCAGCCCGGGAATCACGGCGCGGGCCGGATGCGAATCGCCTGGCCGCCGCCGGGCGCAAGCGCGATTCGCAAACGCGAGGCCCGGGTGACGGTACGGTGCGAGATCGCGACCGGCAGCGGGTTCGTTTCCCAGTTGGCGCCCGGGCCGTCGGCGTAGATGTCGGCGACATAGCTCTTGCCGCGATCGAGGAACGTGAGCGGTACGTCGAACGTGCGCGCCTGTTCGTCGGTGATGGCGCCGAGGAACCACTGCGGACCGTTACGCTCGCGGCGGGCGACGATGACATAGTCACCGATCTTGCCGTCGATCACGCGCGACGTGTCCCAATCCACGGCGACATCGCGAATGAATTGGAACGCCGGCTTGCCCACGTAGTTCTCCGGCAGGTCGGCCGCCATCTGCAGCGGGGAATAGATCACTACGTACAGCGCGAGCTGTTTCGCGAGCGTGGTGCGCACGCGGGGCTCGTCATTGCGCCGGGCCGGGCCGGTATTGGTGCGCAAAATGTCGAAGATGCCGGGCGTGAAATCCATCGGCCCGTCGAGCAGCCGGGTGAAGAAGAGAATCGTCTCGTGCTCCGGCGGATTGCCTCCCTCGCCGCCCCACGCGTTGTATTCCTGCCCGCGGGCGCCCTCCCGACTCATCATGTTGGGATAGGTGCGGCGCTCACCGGTGTCGTGGATCGGCTCATGCACGTCGAGCATGATGTGGTACTGCGCTGCCTTCTCGATCACATGGCGGTAATGGTTGACCATGAACTGGCCCCAGTGCGAGTGGCCTTCACTGGTCAGATCCGTCACGTAGCCCGACTTGATCGCATCTAGTCCGAGCGAGTGATACAGCGCGAAGGCGCTGTCCATCTGGCGCTCGTAGTTCTGGATGCCGCCGGACGTCTCGTTGTGCACGATCAGCTTCACGCCTTTCTCGTGCGCATAGCGGGCCAGCTCTGGGAGGTCGTAATCGGGATACGGCTGGGTAAAGGAGAAGGCGTTGCGGTTCTGGATCCAGTCGCCGTCCCACCCCAGGTTCCAGCCCTCCACGAGCACGCCGCCGAAGCCGTTGGCCGCAGCGAAATCGATGTAGCGTTTGGTGTTCGCCGTGGTGGCGCCGTGCTTGGGCCCCGAGCTCCACGTCATCGTGCCGATGTGCATCCCCCACCAGATACCGACGTACTTCATCGGCTTGATCCAGTCGGTGTTCTGAATGACGCTCGGCGGGTTCAAGTTCAGGCCGATGACGGAGGGTGACAGGTCGGTGGCGCGATCGGCGATCTGAATCGTGCGCCACGGAGTGACGAACGGTGTGCGGCCGCGTACTTTCACGCCGTCGGCGTAGGGCGCGAGGTCCGCGTTCAGGGTGCGGCCCTCCATGCGGGGCCCGCGTAGGTTCATGCGCGCGTAATCCACGAGATTCGCCTCGTGGATCACGATGAACGTCTTCCCGTCCCGGGTCTCCATCGTGATCGGCGTCTGCACGCTGTCGAGCGTGCTCACGGGCTGGGATGAATAGAGCTGCTCGGAGCGGTCCAGCCGCGGCCGGTTGGACGGAATGGACCAAGCGCGCGCGTTGTCGGCCATCGCGAACTGGGTCAGCTCATTCATGATCTCGAAGTCGCCGAGGTTGGGCTGCGCGGGGAACTCGTAGCGGAAGGCGACCCCGTCGTTGAACGCGCGGACCGCGAGCGTGAACCGGCGATTGGGAGCCGTGGTCTCGGCGACACCGACCTTCACCTCGTTATGGTAGTCGCGCACCCGCGCGACCTCCCCCCACGGCTGTGTCCAGATCTCGTCTACGCTGTTGCGGGTCGTGTCCGTGATGCGCAGGCTATCGCGCAGGACGGGGCCGCCCCCGCCCCGGAACTCGAAGCCCAGCAACGACGGCGTGAGGAGGGGCCGGCCATCCCGGTCGACCCTGTAGTAGAGCTTGCCCTCGTGCGTCGCGACGGTTACTGCATTTCGGCCGTCGGGGGATGCCACACGGACTTGCCCGCTGGCGAGAGCCCACGGGATGGCGATGGCAAGCAGGGAAAGACGGTATACCTTCATGAGTCACTCCACTCCCACGGGGGGATGTTTATGAGCGCCATCCGATTCGCCACTCGCGCTTGCTTGCCAGTCGTTATCCTGCTCACTGGCTGTCCTGGCCCCGCCCGCACCGGGAGGCCAGCCGCGCCGAGGCCGGCGGGAGTGGTGCTGACCGCGGAAGACATTCAGCGCTCGCCTGGGATGTCGCTCGAGCAGCTGCTGCTGGCACATGTGCCCGGTCTGGAGCTCGTTCGCGCGAGCGACGGCCGCACGATCCTGCATTTGCGCAGGGGAACCACCTCGATGATGGGCGAACAAGAACCGTTGGTCGTCGTCAACGGCATTGCCCTCGGTCCGAATGCGAGTGGCAACCTCTCGGCGATCAACCGGGAGGACATCGAGTCAATCACGGTGTTGCGCGACGCGGCTGCCACCGCGGCCTGGGGGTCGCGCGGCACCAACGGCGTGATCATCATCCGGACCAAGCGAGGCTAACGGCCGGCGCGCGGGACCGGATCGGAAGAACAGCGGCCGATCATCGTTGCGGGCGACGATGTAGAGATCGCCGCGACGCGTGCGGAGTCGCTCGATGTCGCGTGTCTGCCCCGGCACGACGAACCCGCTCTCGTCGACCCGCACGGGCATAAAATTCCCGCGGCCGTTGCCCCGCAGCAGCAACCCGTAACTCGCGCTCATCCGCCCCAGCGCCGGCGGCACGCCGTCGAAATTCCCGGCGACGAGCAGGTCGAGCTTGCCATCGTGGTCGAAATCGGACGCGAGGATCCCATAGACCGGGGCAATCTGCGCCTCGCGGGGCAAGGGCACCAGCGTGAACGAGCCGTCGCCATTGTTCCGCGCCAGCGCGGTCGCGAACGTTTCAGCCTGCTTCACGACCGCGTCCGCGAGGGAGCTCCCAAAGATCTGCTCGACGGTCTGTCCCGCGTAGTCGGAGTACTTGGGAAAGCGCGGCTTGAGGTACGGCAGCGCATTGGTGAGCTCGTCCCGCAGCAGCAGCGGATAGGACACACCGCCCTCGTAACACGTCACGATCT
>DASYTD010000020.1:0-5420 GCA_036002655.1 Gemmatimonadales bacterium | reverse complement strand
GCAAAGCTCTTCACGGCCTCCTGCTCCTCGGCGCTGAGCTTCTCGGGCAGCGTGACGTGGGCCTCCACGTACATGTCCCCGCGCCGGCCGTTCTTTTCGATCCCATGCCCGGGAATGCGAAACTTCTGGCCGTGCTGCGTGCCCGACGGAATTCGTAACACGACGCGCTTATCGTCGAGTGTCTTGACCTTGATGCGCGAGCCCAGCAGCGCCTGCGCGAGGTTGATCGGCACCACGCCGATCAGATCGAGTCCTTCGCGCCGGAAGAAACGGTCGGGCGCGACTTGGATCTGGACGATGAGATCGCCGCGGCCTTTCGGACCCTGATTCCTGAGACGCAGGCGAGTGCCGTCCTCCACACCCGCCGGGATCTCGACGTTCACACGCTTCTCGACGCGCATCTCGCCGCTGCCCTGACAGGTCGGGCAGCGCTGCGAGGGAACCGTCCCCTTCCCGCGGCACACGGGGCACGGACGATTGACCGCGAAGCCGCCCTGCCCGAATGACACCGTGCCCCGCCCTTTGCACTCCGGGCAGGTGTTGACCGTCGCGCCCTTGGCGGCGCCGCTGCCGCCGCACGTCGGGCACACCTCCGGCATCGCCAGCGTGATCGGCACCACGCCACCGAGTGCGGCGACGCGGAACGGAATCGTGATGTTGGTTTCGATTTCTTCGGGCTCGGCGTCCCGCCCCATCTCCGCCCCGCGGCGGCCGAAGATCGAGGAAAAAAGATCGCCCAGTCCGCCGAGATCGGAGATGTCGAAGTCACCCGTTTCCGGCGCGCCGCGGCCGGCGCCGCCGCCACCCCGCCGACCGCTGCCGGCACCGGAACCGGCGAATGCACCATAGCGACGCAGCTGGTCGTACTTCTTGCGCTTGTCGCTGTCGCTCAGCACGTCATGCGCTTCGTTGATCTCTTTGAAGCGCTCAGCCGCCTGCGGATTGTTGGGATTGCGATCAGGATGATGCTGCTTGGCCAACCGCCTGAAGGCTTTCTTGATCTCGTCCGTCGAAGCGGTCTCAGCGACTCCCAACGTCTGGTAGTAGTCGCGCTGTGCCACCATTACCTATCCTGCCACGTGAGCACGACGACCCGGGCCGGCCGCAGCAGCGTGTCGCGCATCCTGTAACCGGGTTGCACCACCTGGCCTACGGTGTGGTCCTGCTCCGGTTTCGCGGCGGGTTGCGCCGTCACCGCCTCGTGCACGTTCGGATCGAACGGCACGCCGGCTTGGTCAATGCGGGTCACGCCCGCGTTCTCGAGCTCCTTCCAAATCTTCCGCTCCACGAGATCCACGCCGTCGTGCAGCGTCTTAGAATCGATCTCGCCCGGATCGATGTGCGCAAAGCGCGACAAATCGTCCAGTGCATCCGCGATTCGCGCAATCAAATCCGCCTGCGCGCGCATCCATGTCTCCGCGCGCTCCTTGTTCGTGCGTTTGCGGAAGTTGTCGTATTCGGCCGCGAGTCGCAGATACTTATCCTTCCACGCATCGACCTCCGACGGGGCTGCTGCGACAACTGGCCCATCGGCCCCAGCCGGCGCGGTAGGAGCGGCGGGAGCGGCGGGCGCGGCGGGCGCGGCGGCGTTCCCCAGCGGCTCACCCGTGTCCGGGTCGAGCGAGGGGGCCTGTGGCTGATGGGGGTGACGTTTATTGGTCATTTGATTTGGGAACTTTCGGTCTGACAACAAGATACCCCGGGGCACTTGGTCTGCAAAGCGCCCCGGGGCTGGAAAGTCTCTTGCTTAGTAACCGAACATCAGGCCGACGGTTATCGGCACGAAGTTCGTGGAGAAGTCGCTCGTCTGGACGCTCAGGTACCGAGCCTCCGCGAACGCATTGAAGCCCGCCAGGTTGAACGTGATGCCGCCACCGAGACCGTATCCGATTTTCGTCTCGGAGTCACCCGCATCGACATTGTAAAAGCCCAACCCGCCGAGAATGTACGGGCGCGCTTGTGCCGCCGGTGCGCTGAAGTGGTACAACGCACTGGCGTTGCCGCCCAGGACCGACGTGCTGCCACTCACTCCTTCATGCGACGTCGAGGAATAGATCCCGTCGACGCGCAGATAGAGCGGGCTGTTGGCAATCGGCGTCTCGAACACACCGAGGATATTGATTCCCATCTTATCGAGATCACCATAGTCACCCATCGGCATGGTGGCACCCAGGCCGAGACCAAACCTGAATCCTTCCGTCCGCTGGATGAGTTGCGCGCGCAGTGGTATCGCAGCACACAGCGCTACTGCGATGGCAAGCGCGCTCAAAGACATCCGTTTCATTGAGGCTCCTTGTTGTGGATGACAGCTATTTCGTGGGGACTATAAACGCGCAGCAGGCGAAAGCGCAGACGCATTGGGTGCAGCGTCTACTCCCTCCTTGGATTGGAATCCAAGGAACGATATCCGGCGATGAAGCGGGTCAGATCCTCCATGACGCGTCGCACGCTGAACAGCTCGTGCGAGAGGTCGGGATACCACTGCACCTGCGCATGCGGGCCCAGGTTGTCGGCGAAGCGGCGCGCCACAGCGGGATCGACGATGTGATCTTGAGCGCCGAGCATGAACAGCAGCGGCCGCTCGATACGCTGATGATCCGCCAGGACGGCCCGTTGCGCCCATTGTAGCTCTGCCCGCGCTCCCGCCGTCATGAACTCGC
The DNA here is from genome assembly GCA_036002655.1 of Gemmatimonadales bacterium. Lineage (GTDB taxonomy): Bacteria > Gemmatimonadota > Gemmatimonadetes > Gemmatimonadales > GWC2-71-9 > 20CM-2-65-7. The sequence continues at coordinate 2,760 of DASYTD010000020.1, read as the reverse complement.
TCCCCCGTCCCGTCGGCAGCGTCGGCCAAAGATCGGCGAGCCGTGCCGCGAGCAGCTTCCACACGGCAGGACGGACGCGCGAAGCGAGCCAGGGGCTCGAAATCACGGCCGCGGCCGGCGGCTCCCCGGGTTGAGTTTCCAGATAGCGCAATACGACCAGCCCGCCGAAACCGTGACCGACCAAAACCTGGGGAATGTCTTGGCGGCGCCGCACGTCGCGGCGAAACGCCTGCAAATCGCCGAGCAGCTGGCTGAAGCGCGACAAGTGACCGCGCCGCCCTCCCGAGCGGCCGTGCCCGCGCTGGTCGAGGAAATAGGCTGCGCATCCCGCCTCTCGCAGCAGCGCTCCCGCTTCTCCCCAGCGCTCCGCCAGTCCCCAGTCGTGCAGACAGAGGACCGCGACGGCGGGTGTTGCGGGCTCGTAGGCGTCGTAGACGAGCGGCGTGCCGTCGGGTGCGTTGACGCGATTCACAGGAGTCTGCGCAGCAAGTCGAGTGCGGCCTGCGCGGCGCGCGCGCGAATCTCGCCGCGATCGCCGGGGAAGATCCGGCGCAACGCGCGGTGTTGGGATCCGAAGCGCGCCGCCAGCCACACGGTGCCCACGGGCTTTTCCGGCGTTCCTCCTCCCGGACCCGCGATCCCCGTGATCGCGAGTGCCGCCTCCGCCGCGAACCGCAGTTGCGCGCCGTGTACCATGGCGAGCACGACTTCCTCCGACACCGCCCCGTGCGCGGCGAGCAGCTCGAGCGGAACGTTGAGATCGGCGCTTTTCACCTCATCGCCGTACGCCACAATGCCGCCGACGAAAACATCGGACGCGCCGGCGACCGCGGTGATCCGTCCACCGAGCAATCCACCGGTGCACGACTCGGCGACGGCGAGCCGGGCGTGGCGCGAGCGCAGCTGTTCGATCACCGCGGCGGCGAGATCGGTGCCGTCTTCGCCGTAGCAGTGCTCTCCGGCGCGCTCGCGCAGCACCGCTGTCGCCGCCGCGAGCAAACGCTCCGCTTCGTCTTCACGCAGCGTCCACGCAGTTACCCGCAGGTCCACGCCTTCAGTCGAAGGCAGATAGGCGAGCGTGAGCGGCGCGATTTCCTCCTCGATCGATCCCACACGCTCGGCGAGCGCCGACTCCGCGACACCCGTCGTGCGCACCGTCCGAGAGCGAACGACGCGCCGCTCCGCGGTGCCCTGCTCCAGTCGGGCGGCGATGCGCGGCAGCACTTCTTCCGCGAGCAGCCCGCGCATCTCGGATGGCACGCCGGGCAGCATCACGACAACGCGCCCGTTGCGATCCTCCACCCAGAGCCCCGGGGCCGTGCCCCGGGGATTGGGCAGCACCGTGGCGCCGGCCGGGACCTCGGCCTGCGTTCGGTTCACCGCCGGCATGGGCCGGCCGAGGCGGCGAAAGCGCTCCTCGAGCGCTCGGAGCACCGTTTCGTCCAGCTGCAGCGGCGTGCCGAACAGCGCTGCGACTTCGCGCTTGGTCATGTCGTCGCGCGTGGGGCCGAGGCCGCCGGTCGTGATCACGAAGCCGGTGCGCTCGAGCGCCTCGGCGACGGCGGCGCGAATCGCCTCCGGTCTGTCGGACACCGCTGTGTGGCGCACGACTTCCACGCCCGCCCCGGCGAGCGCCCTGCCCAGCTCGGCGGCATTCGTGTCGGGGGTGAGGCCCAGCAGCAGCTCGGTACCGATCGTGACAACCTCGAGCTTCACTTGCTGACTTTGAGGAGTGTCCGGTAGCGGTAGAGGTAGACGAGGAGAGAGTAGACCGTCAGCACGATCGCGCCGGCGAGCGTCACGGCGACGAACCAGCCGTGAAATTCGTCCCAGAAATTGCGAAACGCCCCCGCGAGGCGCAGCTCGGCGATGGCGTCCTTCCATGCGAACCAGGCGATCGTCGCACCGATGAAGATGTTCTGCACGACCGCCTTCAACTTGCCGGCGCCGGCCGCGGGAATGATGATGCCGCGGCGCTTGGCGAAAAAGCGGAACGCCGTGATCAGCACTTCCCGGCCCACGAGGAGAAGCGCGACCCACACGGGAAAGCTGCCCCACCATTTGATGCGGTAATCCACGAGGATGGTGGGATGGCGCGTCATCCAGAAAATCGGAATCAATGTCGCGAAGAGCAGCAGCTTGTCGGCGATCGGATCGAGCAGCATGCCGAGCTCGCTGGTCGTGCCGTAGCGGCGCGCCAGGTAGCCGTCCACGAGATCCGAGAAGGCGGCGATCAGGAAGACGACGAAGGCGATGACCTTGGGCCAGTACCCCTGAATGAACGGCAGGAGAGCGACCACTGGCGTGAGGCAGATGCGCGCCAGCGTGATGATGTTCGGCAGTGTCCACCGCATCGGACCGGCCCCCGGCATATCAGCTCAGCGTCTTGAGTACGAGCTTGCTGACCGCCTTCAGGGTATCGAAGACGCCGTCGCCGCGCACTGCCACCGCCTCGTGGTAGGGCGCGTGCCCGACCCATTCGCCGCCCACCTTCTCGACGAGGCTCTCACCCGGATGGGCCGGATCGGGGGTCGCCTTTTGGCGCGTCCCGTCCTCGATGGGCCAGCCGGGATTCAGCGAGGCCTGAAGGTCCTTGATCGGCGCGGCATTGGGAAGATCGCGCTTGTTGTACTGAATCACGAACGGGATTTTGGTCAGGTCGTACCCGTACTCCGCCATGTTGTCGTACAAGTTCTGCATCGATTCGACATTCGCCTCCATCCGCTCGATCTGGCTGTCGGCGACGAACACGATGCCGTC
>DASYTD010000019.1:0-17957 GCA_036002655.1 Gemmatimonadales bacterium | reverse complement strand
CGGCGACGCGGGCCGGCCAACCGGCCGATTTCACGTTGGGCGAGCGCGCCAAACAGCGATCCGTGCACAACAGTTACATGACTTTCCCGCTGCTGTTCATCATGCTGTCGAATCATTTTCCCGCGACCTACGCCAGTCCGGTCAATTGGCTGGTGCTGCTCCTGCTGTTCGTCGCGGGCGCGGCGGCGCGGCACGCGATGATCGGGCGGGGCGCGTCGAGCCGCTGGGCGCTGCTGCCCGCGGCGCTGGCGCTGGCGGGCGCGATGTTCTTCTCGACACCGCAGGGCGCAACTGCCCGAGTGCCGACGGTCGCCGGCGATTCCACCCCCCCGTTTGCAGCGGTGCGCTCCGTGATCGAGCAGCGCTGCCAGCCGTGCCATTCGCAGTATCAGAGCGATCGCACGTTTGGGCCCGCACCCGGTGGCGTCACGTTCGACACGCCGGAGAGCATCGCGCGGCTGGCGGAACGCATCCGCGTCCGGGCCGTGGACACGAAGACGATGCCAGTCGCGAACAAGACCGGCATGACTGAGGATGAGCGCGCCTTGCTCGCGCGCTGGATCGCCGCGGGCGCCCCGCTGCGGTAGTCCTCATCCCCTGACGCCTTCTCCACAGATGTGGAGAAGGGGAACGACACCTACAGAATCGTCAGGGGGTGAGGTCAGGGGGTGAGGACCGTTGGAAGAAACCGCGGCGGCTTGCGCGGTTTGGCCGCCTGCTCGTACGCGTACGCCAGCTTGAGCAACGTCGCCTCGCTATTGGCCCGACCGATGAACGACATGCCCACTGGTAACCCGAACGAATAGCCCACGGGCACCGCGACACTTGCATAGCCGGCGACCGCGGCCGGCGTCGAGCTCGCACCGAGGAAATGGTCGCCGTTCACGAGATCGGTCGGCCAAGCCGGACTTCCCGTCGGCGCGACGATCGCGTCGAGATTGTTTTGGCCGAAGACGACGTCGAGTCCTTCGCCGCGCGACAGCCGCTGGTCCAAGGCGAGCGCATCGCGATACGCCTGCTCCGTCAGCGGCCCCTTTTCCTGTGCCCGGAGAAACAGCTCCTGTCCGAAGTACGGCATCTCCCGCGCCTTGTTCGCTTCATTGAACGCGATCACGTCGGCGAGCGTCTTCACGGACGCGGTCGGCGCCCACGCGGCGAGGTACGCCGCGAGGTCGGCCTTGAGCTCGTAGAGCAATACCGTGAGCTCCGCATCGTCATACTCCCCGAGGTGTGGGATGTCGGCGGGATCCACGATCACCGCACCCTGACGGCGTAGCACGTCGATCGCCGCTGCTACGAGTGCATCCGCTTCCGGACTATAGCCGAAAACTTTTTTTCGGGCGACGCCGATGCGCGCGCCGCGCAACCCTCCGGGATCGAGGCTCGCGCTGTAGTCCCGACCGGCGAGCACGCCGAGCAACGCCGCGGCGTCCGCTACGGTGCGCGTCATCGGTCCCGCTGTGTCCTGGCTGTGCGCGATGGGAATGATGCCTGCGCCCTCGATCACGCCGAGCGTCGGCTTCACGCCTACCAGTGAGCAGGCGCCGGAGGGACACACGATCGAGCCGTCGGTCTCGGTGCCGATGCCGACCGCGGCAAAGTTGGCGGCGATTGCCGCGCCGGTCCCGGAGCTCGACCCGCACGGATTGCGATCGAGCGCGTACGGATTCGCGCACTGTCCGCCGCGAGCGCTCCAGCCGCTCGACGATTGATTCGAGCGGATGTTCGCCCACTCGGAGAGATTCGTCTTGCCGAGAATCACGGCGCCCGCGGCGCGGAGCTTCGCGACGAGCGCCGCATCGCGCGCCGGGGTGACGCCGGCCAACGCGAGTGAGCCGGCCGTCGTCATCATCTTGTCCGCCGTCGCGATGTTGTCCTTGATGAGCACGGGAATGCCGTGCAGCGGCCCGCGCACTCGTCCCGTTTGGCGTTCGCTGTCGAGTCGTTCGGCGATCGTCAGCGCGTCGGGATTGGTTTCGAGCACCGAGTGCAGTTGGGGATCGAGCTTGGCGATGCGGGCGAGGTAGGCGGCGGTGATCGACCGCGACGTGCGCGCGCCGCTGCGCATCGCGTCCTGCAGCTGCGCAATCGTGACCTCTTCGAGGTCGAAGTCGCTCGCGACGCTAGGTAGGGGCGCAGCATGCTGCGCCCCTACAGGTTCGACCAGGGCGGTGCTGGCGAATGCGGCGGCACCATATTGAAGGAAGGAACGGCGGCTCAAGCGCTCGGGCATTTGACTCTCCGGTGTGAGCCACCAAGTTTGAGGCCGCCTGCCGATGTGCGCCAGATCACAAGTGCTGGCGAATCTTGCGGTAACGTGCACCGCGTGAATCTTGTGGCAACCCGCGGAGGGAACGCGTCCTGAGCTCTGTCGGAAAGAAATCCTGGTTCGCGAGCATCCGCACCAAGCTGCTGATGTTCGCCGTCGTCGCGACGTTATTGCCGTCGCTGACGACGGTATGGATTTCCTACATCGAAAACAAACGCGCGCTCACCGCCAAGGCGTCCGAAGAGCTGCTCGGCGTGAGCGCGCAGGCCGTCCGCGAAGTCGATCTCTGGACCAAAGAGCTGCGCTACGATTTGCGGGTGTTCTCGATCTCCTACGAAGTCACCGAAAACCTCGAGCGCCTGCCGCAGGTGAACGGGGAGCGCACGCGCGCGGGGATCTACTTCAACCGGCTCACCGATTATCTCAATTCGGTGCGAGCCCGCTTCCCGAACTATGCCGAGCTGCTCGTCCTCGATCCGCACGGGCACGTCGTCGCGACAACCGCCTCCCAGCCGCGGGCGGTGCCGCTCGCTCCCGATTGGGCTGAGGACCTGACGCGGAATGACTGGGCGCTCGGCGCCCCGTACTGGGACTCGACGGGCACCCACGCCGAGATGCTGGTGTCCGTGCCGATCGAATTGGGGCGCCGAGCCGGGCGCCGCGCGGGCGGCACGCCCCTCCTGGGCGCGCTCGCCTCCCGCGTCAATCTGCGCAGCGTCGCCGACACGCTGCGACAATTTGCTCCGGGTGAGTCGGGGCAGATCTATCTGATGACCCGGACCGGCCGGGTGATCGTCAGCTCGCGCGGCAGCTCGAGGGAGCTGATGCGGCAGGGATTCGGGCGCGATATCGCGAACTGGCTGGCGGCGCGCGAAGGCCGCGCCGTACAGTTCACCAGTTTCACGGGCGACCGCGTCGTCGGCACCGTGCGCGCGGTGCCCGCCCTCGACTGGCTGGTCGTCTCCGAGATCCCCACCGCCGAAGCGTTCCGCCAGGTCGCGCGGCTGCGCAACGTCACCCTCGGCATCGTGACGCTGCTGCTCGCGGTCGTCGGCGCGCTCGCGTATTTGCTCAGCCTGTTGATTGTGCGGCCGCTCAATCGGCTCCGGCAGGCGGCCGACAAGGTGGCCAAGGGTGACCTCGACGTCGGTCTTTCGGTGACGATGGGCGGTGAGGTGGGCTATTTGACCGAGGTCTTCAACGACATGGTGGCGCGGCTGCGCGAGAGCCGCACGGATCTCGAGCGCCTGTCGGTGACCGATGCGCTCACCGGCCTGTCCAACCGCCTCCGGATGATGGAGGTGCTCGAGAACGAAGTGCGCCGCTCGCGGCGCATGCGTCACCCGTTCGCCGTGGTCATGGCGGACGTGGATTTGTTCAAGCGCTACAACGATGACTACGGCCATCCCGCCGGCGATATCGTGCTCAAGCGCGTGGCCGCGATCATGCGCGAGGCGAGCCGCGATGTGGACTTCGTGGCGCGCTACGGCGGCGAGGAATTCCTCATCGTGATGCCGGAGACGGAGATCGACGGCGCGACGGAGTTCGCGGAGCGGATTCGCAAGAAACTGGCGACCGAACCGTTGCCTGCCGGCCAGATCACGTTGAGTCTGGGCGTGTCCGCCTTTCCGATGCACGGCGACGCACCCGACCAGCTGATCGCCGAGGCTGACGCTGCACTCTACCTGGCAAAACGCGCCGGCGGCGATCGTGTGGTCGCGGCGGCGCGTCCCTCCGTTCCGGCGGCCTGACCCGAGATCTACTGCCGGCGGCCGACCAGCGTCTGATGGATCCAGCCGGGCCGATCGGTCTCATCGCGAACGCGCACCCACGGATCGACGTATGCATACGCGACGAGGGACGCGCCCGGCTCCAGCGTAAACAAGACTTTGAAACCGCCCCCCGGCCCTTCCCGCACGTTCGCGCGCCCGGTCGTTTGCAGCCGGAGCGGTAAGGCAAACGGGACTTCGCCGGCGCGCGTCGTCTCGCGGGTGGCGCTGCCGACCCGCCCCCGTCCCGCAGCCGCGGCGTTCTTCGCTTCCGTCGCGAGGTAGAGCGCGCCGGCATAGTTCTGTTTGTCGAACTCGGTGGTGGCGAGCTGGAGGAGCTGAGTCCCCTGCTCCAATTCCGGCGACGGGGGTGAGCTGCTGCCGTTCGCCGTGCGCAGCGCCTGGAGCTCGATTTCCGCCTCCGCCATTCCGGACGCCGCTTCCGCCCGCGTCGCGAGCGACTGCAGCTTCGCCATCGCGCGGACGACTTCACGGCGCGCGTCATCCAAACGGCCTTGCAGCTCGTCCACCTGCGCCTCGCGCTCGAGCACTTTCAATTCGAGACGGGCGGCCCGCTGCTCCAGCGCCGTGTCGCGCACCATCGCCGGCGCGGGAGGAACGACTCGCACCGAATCGCGAGGCGGGCGCACCGGAGGTGCGTTTGCGGAACGTGGCGGCTTGCAGGCCACACCGAGCAGTGCGGCCACAAGAAGGAGGGGGCGCATAGGGCGACTAACTTGCACCCGGTGGCGCGTTCGTACAACCGCGCGGGCGGCCATTGACTTAGCTCTACCCCCTGATGATCCTTGGAACGAGCGAAGGGGCCACGGCATGGTGCCGTGTGCTGGACACCAGTGGACTGATCGGGGACCTGGGCTTCCGCCTGCGGTCCTCGCCGTCTTTCTGGAGAGAGCTCTCACTTCTGGAAGGGTCCGGATGCAAGTCACGCTGAACGAGACCGACCGGCTGGAATTGGTGCTGAAGAAATTCCACCGCCAAGTCACCAAGGCAGGACTGTTCCAGGATATGAAGAAGAAACGCTTCTACGAGAGTCCCGCCGTTCAACGGCGGCGTAAGAGCAAAGCTGCTCGCCGTCGGAACCGTAAAAGCTAGGGAGTAACGAACAGATGGCACGCATCACCGGTACCGTGAAGTGGTTCAACGACGCCAAGGGCTTCGGATTCATCACGCCCGAAAACGGCGGCAAAGACTGCTTCGTGCATCACACCGCGATTCAGGGAGAAGGGTTCAAGTCGCTGAGCGAAGGCCAGCGCGTCGAGTTCGAAGTCGTGCAGGCCCAAAAGGGCCCCGCGGCGCAGAACGTCGTGAAGCTGTAACCACCCACGGCACCTGAAGCGGCACGGCGCCACCCGACGAGGGGGCGCCGTGTTGTTTTTCAGGCGGTTCCGTCGGGTGTCTGGTCTTCGTCGGGGCCGCCCAGCACGGGCGGATGCTCGTAGACGACGGGGGGGGAGCAGGTGCACGGGGTCTGTTGCGGCATCGCGAACTGCGCGCTGACGCGCGGCGGACGATACTCGATGGTCGCGACATCCTGGATGACGCCGCCACAAAAGTGGCAATGAATCTGGGACACAGGCCACCCTCCCTTCGGGCGCGGGAGCGCCCTCTACGATTCACCCGGGACCCCGAATAGGCAAGCGGAAGCACCCGCGAGGAGGGTTAGACGCCGATTTTGCCCACTCATCCCAAAGAATGACGCAGGAACCTTCCCGCCCGTCTTGACTAATACCTTGGGAATCGGCCAACATATTTGCTCAGCCTCGCACTCTCGTCCCGGAACGAGGGCCGTCAGTAACAATGACCAAGAAAATCCAAATTCTCGTCATCGAAGACAATCGCCTCTTGCGTGATGGTCTCGCCGCTTTGCTCGACTCACAGACTGAATTCAAGGTTGTGGCATCCGCCGAAGGCGGATCCGCCGCCTTGCAGCGGCTGCAGGAGTCCAAGCCCAACGTCGTGCTGGTCGACGCCGCGCTGGGACGCAACCGCAGTCAGCGCCTGGTCGAAAGCATCAAAGAGGCGGCACCCCATTCCCGGGTCATCATGATGGACATGCAGCCGGAAGAAGAAGACGTCATCGATTTCATCAAGCGCGGCGCCAACGGCTTCATCGCCAAGGACGCCGCGCTCGAGGACCTCGTCAACACGATCCGCCAGGTCGCCAACGGTGGCGACGTCGTCCCGCCGGCGCTGACGGGCACGCTGCTCTCACACATCGCCAAGCAGGCCTCCGTGCTCCGCAACACGCCGATGATGGCGTCGGTGCGGATGACCAAACGCGAGCAGCAGATCACCGATCTGATCGCCGAGGGAATGAGCAACAAGGAGATCGCGCAGCGGCTGAACATCGCGACGTACACCGTCAAAAGCCATGTGCACAATATTTTAGAGAAGCTGGCATTGCACAGTCGTCTGCAGATCGCGGCGCACGCCCACAAGAAAACGCCGCCCAAAGGGGACCGCCGAAAATTCGTCCGCTAGGACTAGCCCCTCAGCCCGATTGTCGCCTCGCGTCCAGTGCACGAGGATGAGGACGTGCGCCAACTCTGGGCGTATGCGTACCGCGTCGTCCCGCCCCCTCCAGCCGACGGACTAGGGAAAATTCGCAAGCTCCTGGACTCTGAGAACGCGTCGGCGTTTGAGCATGCGCGCGCCTGGGCCGCGCAGCTGATCTTGGAGCAGCGCAGCACGCAGATTCTCGTCGTCTCGGACAGTCCCGCACAGAACCGCGCGGTCAATCACCGGCTCGAGACGGAGTTGCAACGGCTCGAAGCGCATTACCGGGTCACCGACCCGATCGAGATCCGGAGTCCCCTTCACGACCGGGAAGCCAGCGCTAGCTACGCCTCGCACAGGGCTTAGCTCCTCCGACCGTTCCAATTGACGCCCGTTTTTCATCCCGCTGAGCGATGCATTTGGCGCGAAAGGGAGTGGAAATTTCTGGAGATTCCCAAAACACCGACACCAGAGAGTGCCTCTATGAAAGGCAGCACGAAACACCGGGTCCGGGGCAAGCTGCGGCAGCTCAAGGGCAAGGCCAAGCAAACAGCGGGGCGGCTCCGGAAGGACGCCCGCCTCGAAGCGGCAGGCTTGGACGATCAGGTCGCCGGCACGATTCAGAACATCGGCGGCAAAATTCAGAAAAAGCTGGAGGACTAATGAGATTCGCACCGTCACTACTCGTCGCCAGCGCGCTGCTCGCCGGCTGCGCGCGCAATCCCGCGACGGGGCATCGGGAGCTGATGCTCGTCAGCGAATCGCAGGAAATCCAAATGGGTCAGCAGTACGACAAGGAAGTCATCGCGTCCATCGGACTGTATCCCGACCCCGCGCTCCAGACGTACATTCAGGAGCTCGGATCGCGGCTGGCCGCGACGTCGGAGCGGCCCAAGCTCCCCTGGACGTTCCGCGTCGTCGATGATCCGGCGGTAAATGCGTTCGCGCTCCCCGGCGGATTCATCTATGTCACGCGCGGCATTCTCGCACACATGACATCGGAAGCGCAGCTCGCGACCGTCGTGGGCCACGAAATCGGACACGTCACGGCCCGCCACACCGCGGCGCAAATTTCCAAACAGCAGCTCGCCGGGCTGGGCCTCGCCATCGGCAGCATCGCGAGTCCGTCGATCGAGCGCTACGCCGGCCTCGCCGGCCAGGCGTTGAGCCTCATGTTCCTGAAATTCTCACGCGACAACGAGAATCAGGCGGACGAGCTGGGCGTGCGCTACTCGAGCCGCGCGAATTACGACTCGCGGGAGATGGCGAACGTCATGCGGCTGCTCGACCGGCTCTCGTCGCAGAGCGGCGGGCGCTTGCCCGAGTGGCTCGCGACGCACCCCAATCCCGGGAACCGGCTCGAGCACATCAACACGATGATCTCGCACATGCAGCAGGATTTCGCGGGCACGATGGTGAACCGCGACGCCTACGAGCGGCGTCTCGACGGCATCATCTTCGGCATGAATCCGCGCGAAGGCTATTTCAAGGGCAGCGACTTCTATCATCCCGAGTTGCGGTTCCACATCGCATTCCCGAGCGGCTGGCAGACGTTCAACGGCAAGCAGGCCGTCGCGGCGCAGAGCCCGCAACAGGATGCGGTGATCGAACTGACGCTCGTGCAGGCGTCGAGCGCCGATCAGGCGGCGCGCGCGTTCTTGTCGGAGGAAGGGATGCAGGGCGGTACGCTGAGCCGCGGCCGCGTCAACGGCCTCACCACGTCCGCCGCGCCGTTTGCCGCGGCCACGCAGGGCGGCACCGTGCGCGGCACTGCGATGTTCGTCGAATACGGCAACAGCGTGTACCGGCTGCTCGCCTACAGCCCGGAAGCCAAATGGTCCGGCTATGAGAATACCGCGCAGCGCGCGCTGCAGAGCTTTGGTCCGGTAACGGATCCCGCGGTGTTGAACGTGCAGCCGCAACACGTGGACGTCATCACGGTGGACCGGCGCACGACGATCACGGCGCTCGCGCACCAGCATCCGTCGCCGGTTCCTGTCGCGACGCTCGCGCTGATCAATCAGGTAGATGCCACCACACCACTCGAACCTGGCCGCATCGTGAAATGGGTTGTCGGCCAGCCGCTGCCGTGATCTCCTGGGAGGAAACGACTTATGTGGACGCTCGCCATCATTCTCATCCTGCTGTGGCTGCTGGGATTTATCTCGTCGTATACCTTCGGCGGCCTCATTCACCTGCTGCTCGTGATCGCACTCGTCGTCGTCGTCATCCGGCTGATACAGGGACGACAAGTCGTGTAGCGAAGATTCTCGAGGAGAACGTTCATGTTTCGTCACATCCTATTCCTGCTGGCCGCCGTAGCGTGCCTGGCTACGGCGCCGGCAATGGCCGCGGCCGCCGATCGTACGGTCATTACCCTTTCAACCCTGGGCCTGGTACTGTTGGCCGTTTTGCTGATTATTCTGCTGACCTGATTACTCCCGTCGGGCGCGGAGCTGGGGCGCGGAGCCTGCCGCATTGCAGCGCGATATTGGAGCGGTGAGAGGGATGGATGTGAAAGTACGGAGCGGCATGTCGCCGGTCGCGAAGCCGGTGCAGGACGACCAGCGCTTCCTATCGAACCTCGCCGAGATCCTCGCTTCGGCGCTGGACGAACGTGCCATGCTCTCGGCCGTGGCACGGCTGTTGGTGCCACGGCTGGGCGACGTGTGTCTCGCGGACGTCGTCGAGGACGACGGCTCCGTGCAGCGCGTGGACACCACGCTTGATGACTGGCGGCTCGCCCCCACGCCCGCGCTGCGGTCCGGCGAGACCGTCCTGATTCCAGAAGTCACGCAGGCCGCGCTCGGCGCGATTGCGCCGGATGCCGAGGGCCAGGCCGCCATCCGCGCGGCCGGCATCCACTCGCTCGTCTTGCTGCCCCTCACCGGCAGAGGCCGGCTGCTTGGTGTCTTGACGCTGGGCATGACGCGGCCAGACCGCCGGTTCGGCAAATCCGACTTGCCGGTTCTCGAAGACGTCGCGCAACGCACCGCCCTCGGGGCGGACAACGCGCGGCTGTACCAGCAGGCGCGCCAGGCGAGCCGCGCTCGCGACGATACCTTGGCGGCCATCTCGCATGATCTCCGGAACGGGTTGAACACCGTCCTCACCGCCGTGGGATTGCTGCTGCGCAGCCTGCCGCCGGACGGCGAAGGACGGCGCGACCGCCGCCACGTCGAAACGATCCGCCGCTCCGCCGAGCGCATGAACCGCATGATCGGCGATCTCCTCGACGTCGCGAGCATCGAATCGGGACGGCTGTTCGTGGAGCCGCGCAAAGAACCGGTGCGGCCGATCATCATCGAGGCGATCGAATCGTGCCGGGGCCAGGCGCTCGAAAAGTCGCTGCGGGTGGAAGCGCACGTGAGCGCCGAGCAGATCGAGGCCATTTGCGATCGGGAGCGTGTCCTCCAGGTGCTCGGCAACCTGATCGGGAACGCGATCAAGTTCACGCCGGACGGCGGCGCCGTGCAGGTCAGCGCGGAGCCGTACGATGACGAAGTCCTCTTTACGGTGCGCGATACCGGCGTAGGGGTCTCGCCCAAGCAGCTGCCGCACGTGTTCGACCGCTTCTGGCAGGCGACGCCAAAAGCCCGCTTGGGCAGCGGGCTGGGATTGACGATCGCGAAAGGCGTGGTGGAAGCGCTGGGCGGCAGAATCTGGGTCGAAAGCCGGCCTGACGAGGGCACAACCTTCTTCTTTACGCTGCCGCTAGCCGCCGGAATTCAAACGCAATAACGCTTAATCGCGAACAAGATCTCGTCGATGTCGATGGGCTTCCGCACGACGTCATTCACGCCGATGGTGGGCCGCTCGTGCGGCTTGGCATTCGTGACCAGGACGACCGGTACCGCCGCCAGCTGCGGATCGTCGTTACGGAACCGCAGGAAATCGAAGCCGTCCATGACGGGCATCGAGACATCCAGCAGAATCACATTGGGCGTCGTTTCGCCGCGCAGGATTTCCAGCGCTTCGGCGCCGTTCGCGACGGCCACGACGCGGTACTGCTCCTCCTCGAGCAGCTCGCGCAGCATGTTGCGGAATTCGGAGTCGTCTTCGATGATCGCGACCAGACAGCGTTTCACCGCATCGCGATCCGACGCGGTCGCGTGGGGACGCTCTCGACTCGCTGGCCGTTTTGCAGTTTCTAGGCGCGGCATAAGATGCATTGTAACCTCCTCAGCGCGAGAAGTCGACCTTCGGTGCCTCGGCCGCCCCCGGCGTCTGGAGCTCGAAGTACGGTCGAGATTTTTTGCCGAGCACTTTGGCGGTGATCACTTGTGGGAAGCGGCGAATGTACGCGTTGTACCGATTCACCGTTTCGTTGTAATCCTGTCGAGCGACGGCGACGCGATTCTCCGTCCCTTCGAGCTGGTCCTGAAGCTGGCGGAAATTCTCGTTCGACTTGAGCTGCGGATAGTTCTCCGCGATGGCGAGCAGCCGTCCCAGCGGCGCGTTGAGGGCCGCGTTCGCCGCCGCCATCGAATCGATATTGCCGCTCTGCACCGCGCCCGCAAGTCTGGCGCGCGCCTCCGCGACCGCGATGAAAATCGTTTGCTCCTGTTTGGCGTACGCCTTCACCGTTTCGACCAGATTGGGAATCAGATCGGCGCGCCGCTGGAGCTGCACCTTGATCTGCGACTCGGCGGCATTCACCTGCTCGTCGAGCGTCTGAATCGTGTTGTAGCCGCAGCCCGCGAGGAACAAGAGTGCGAGCGGCAGGGCTGCGCTGCGGCGTCTGGGCGCGTTCACGAAGAGTTCCTTTCCATACGGTTCACGTACTCCGCCGTGCGCGTCACCGCGTCGAGATACGCGACCGGCTCGGTCAGTCGATCCGCCGCGAATCCTATCAGCGCGCCGGCCTCGCGCACCAGGGCCTCAGGCGCCGCGGGGGCGGCACGTCCCGCCAGGCGCAGCACCGCGCGCAGCATCGTCAGAAAGCCCGCCCGCGTTCCCTGAACGACCGCGCCGAGGCGCTTGGGGTTGTTCCAGTCGGCGGCGTAGGCCTGGCGCAGATGCATGAGCTTCCCCATCAGCTCGTGCTCCAGCTGGCGTCGCACGTGGTCGCGTTCCATACTGATGCCCTGCCACGGGTCTCGCCCCGCGAGCACCCGATGCGCCTCGCGGATGTCTTGATATTCGACCGGGAACGCGTCCGCTGAGTCACGCCATTCCCGTTCGGTCATGATCAGCGGCGGCGGGTGCCCCGCGGCGACCCAGCTCCGCACGGGCGTCACGAGCCGTCCGAACAGCTCTCCGTCGCCTCCGGCCGCCGAGCCGCTCACGATCAGCAGCGTATTCATCGCGGCCACCGCCCCCCCCGGATCAGGCCCTCCCTCAGACTGCCGAGCCGCCGAGCCGTACAGGAGCAGCGTCACGAGCCGAGTCCCGAGTCCCTGGGCGATCTGATCCGCAAACGCTTGCAGCGACATTCGTGCCATGTCAGAACCTTCCTCCCGCACCGCCGCCTGAGAAGCCACCACCACCGCCAAACCCACCGAAGCCCCCGCCTCCGCTACCGCCCCCGCCCCAACCTCCACGACCGCCACCCCAGCCCCGGCCCCCGCCCATGCCGCTGAGCCAGAACGGCAGCAGGAAGATCCGTCCCCTTGTCACGACAATCAGCAGGAAGATCACGATCAGCAACCACCCCAGCGGGATTGCTCGCTGGGGCGGCGCAGCGGCGGGAGGCGGCCGAACGTACTCCGGATTGGTGAGCGTCACGCCGAACTCGGTAGCGAACGCCTGGGCAATGAGATCGGTGCCGAGCGACAGACCCTTGCCGTACTCTTCGCGCGCGAGGAACGGCGTTATCGCGTCGCGAATGCGGCCCGCGCGCGCATCGGTGAGAAACCCCTCCGCGCCGCGGCCGGTGGCGATGAACACCTGTCCCGTTCCGGGTCGGTGGTTTTTCAGCGGCACGAGCAGCAGTAGCGCACCCAGGTTCTTGGCGGGATCACCCGCCGAACCGGTCGCCCCCACACCCCATTGCCGGCCGATTTGTAGCGCGACATCGCTCGCGGACCGGTCGCCGATGTCGGGGAGCGTGACGACGGCGATCTCGCCGCGCGTCTTCTCGCGCACCTCCGTGATGACCGCTTCCATGTGACGGATGGATTGCGAATCGAGCACGCCCGCGAAGTCGTTGACGTACCCGCGGGGCGGAGGAATCGCGATTTGGGCGAGGACGACCAGTACGGCAAGCTGCATCGTTAACAAGAAAACTAGTGCTTACTTGACCTGCCGCGTGAGCGCGCCTTACGTCCCGGTATGGAGCTACTCGCCATCGTTATCATGTGCGCGGCGGTGCTCGCCGGTCTGGCGATGATCCCGCTGGGCCTGCCCGGCCTTTGGATCATGGTCGGCGGCATACTCGTCTACGGGTGGCTCACGAGCTTCCGCTCCGTGGGCATCGCCACGATTGCCATCGTCCTAGGCATCGCGTTTTTTGGGGAAGTCGTCGAGAGCTGGCTGGGGTTCCGATTTGCACGACGTTACGGCGGGTCGAGCCGCTCGGGATGGGGTGCACTCGTCGGCGGCATCGTGGGCGCCGTGATCGGCGTCCCGATCGCGATCATCGGCAGCGTGATTGGCGCCTTTCTCGGCTCCTTCGTCGGCGCCGCGCTCTTCGAGTTCAGCTATTCCCGGCACGCGGGGGTTGCCACTCGCGCCGGTTGGGGGGCGCTGGTGGGCCGAGCCGCGGCAGCAGCCGTCAAGATCGCGCTCGGCTTGGTTATCGCCGTCATCGCACTCTTTGCCGCGCTATCCTAGTCTCGGACGTGCAACGACCCCCTGAGCCCAAAAGCTCAGGGGGTCGCTGGTCGATCGTAGACTACCGCGAAGAGACGGTGGTAGCCTTGTTGCTGAAGCGGCTGGGGAACTGCTTCATGATTCCTTCGCTCAGCATGTCGGCCATCTGCGCGGCCTGACGCTGGCTTTCATCGAACGCCGCCACACTACCCGCCCAGTCCTTCTTCAGGTGGGCGGTGACTTCCTGCAGCAGCAGGTTGAGGTGCATCTGGATCGCGCCCTGCATCGTCGTCCGCGCGAAGCCGCGTGGATTGGCCGTGCTCAGGAACATGGCGATGCTGTCGCCATTGGCCTTCAAATCGGCAATCGCCTGCTTCAGCGCCACCGAGTCGACCTGCGCCTGCCCCTGCATCTGGCCCTGCGCGGACACGTTGCCCTGCGGCGTCACGTTCTGCTGCGTCGTGTCGCCGGTGCGCACAGTGCCATACTGATTCGACGGTAGCCGGGCACTCATCGTGTCGCCGGTAACGCGCGCATTCGGCTGCTTGGCGTTCGCTGCGCGATTGGCCTTCGTCGTATCATTCATCCGGCCCGTCGCCGTCGGATATTGCGAGCTCGCTTTTACCTGCGCCGAGTCGGTGCGCAATGTGACCGAGACCGTATCGCCCATCCGGGTCTGGTTGCCATACTGGCTCGACACATACTGCCCGGACGCGTCCATGTTCATCCCGGTATGCATCGCCGTGCAGGTGCCCTTAGCGGCCACCAACGCTTTTCCCGCGAGCTGAATGTGATTGCGGAGGAGAGACGCGAGCTGGCTGCCTGCGGCATCGCCGTAGTACGGCTTGATCGCTTCGCCCATCTCGTCCTGATTGCGTAGCAGACGCTGCAAGACCTCAGTGGTATCCGCGAGCCCAGCCGTCGCGCTGACGATGAAGCTGCGGGTGTACACGATCTGATCCGACCATAAGTCGCGCATTCGATCGTGAAAGGCCATACGACCAACAGCGGCACCCTGTGTGCCGGTGCGAGGCGTGGCGGTGGCGGTCCGCTTCGGCGCCGTCGTGTCCTGCGACGCAGGCTTTGACGCCGGCTGCGGATATTGCACCGCTAACGCCGTGATGAGCAGTAATGACAGCATGGTTTCACCTCGAGGGGTTCAGGTTTCTCGGCGAAGTGTATTCGCGCGACCCCGCGGATTGGATCGCCCGCAAAGTTGAGAGGGGTTAGCCCGTTCGATGGGATTAAGCTATCGTGCCCGCGTGCAATGCTTTCATCTCGCGATTGCGTGCGCTGTCGTGCTCGCGCCACGCGCGGAGGCCCAAAGCCACAGCGTGCGCTGGTGGGAAGCGGCGGTGGCGATCGGCGCCGTGGGCGTCGTCAGCCTGGCCGACCGCGGCACGAACGACTGGATCCAGGATCATCGCTCGGCCCGCAGTGACGACGTCGCCCGCGTGTTTCGCAACGGCGGACAACCCGAGGTCGTTTTCGGTCTCAGCGGGGCGATCCTCGCGGCGGGCGTGGTGAGCGGGCGGCTGGACCAGCGGCGGCGCGGCGGACGCGTGCTCGCGTCCGTTGCGGTCGCGGGCCTGACGACCGCCGTGATCAAGGCGGCCGTGGGACGGCTGCGGCCTGGCGAGACTTCGGATCCGTATCGCTTCAAGCCATTCGCCCACCACGACGCCTTCCCGTCCGGGCACGCGACGTTGGCGTTTGCGTTGGCGACGTCGCTGTCGGAAGAGATTGACCGTCCGTGGGCGACCGCGGCGCTCTATGCCGGCGCTACGGGCACGGCCTGGTCGCGGCTCAACGACAAACGGCATTGGTTGTCTGACGTCCTGGCGGGGGCAACGGTAGGAATCACCACCGCGAAAGTCATCGAGGGCCGCTGGCACATCTTCGGCCTCGGCCCTCCCAGGTTTCTCGTCGATCCTGACGGCACCCGCCTGGAGTGGCGCGTCGCTTTCTAGGGATGGAGTCTTTGCGGGACTTCGACGACGCGTAACGCGTTAGTTGCTACGCGGCGGCCGCCGGCTGCTGCTGCTGCGTGTACGCGTCCGCTTTCCTGTCGTCGAATTCGCCTTCCCACCGCCCCATGACGACCGTGGCGAGGCAGTTGCCAATGAGATTCACGGTCGTCCGCGCCATGTCCATCAGCTCATCCACGCCGAGGATCACCGCGATGGCCTCGAGCGGCAGGTTGAACGAGGCGAGCGTGCCCGCGAGGATGACGAGCGACGCGCGCGGCACGGCGGCCACGCCTTTGCTGGTCACCATCAGCGTGAGCATCATCAGCAATTGCTGGCCGAGCGTGAGATGTACGCCGGCCGCCTGCGCCGCGAAGATCGAGGCCACGGCCAGATAGAGCGTGCTGCCGTCGAGGTTGAACGAGTAGCCGGTGGGCATCACGAAGGCGACGATGCGGCGCGGTACGCCGATCGCTTCCATCCGCTCCATCGCCTTCGGCAGCGCGGCCTCGGAGGAAGTCGTCGAGAACGCGATCAGGGCCGGCTCTTTGACCGCGCTCAGGAATGCCCGCAGCGGGACTCGCGCCACGCGCGCCACAGGCAGCAAGACCACCAGCCCGAACACGACCAGCGCCGCATACAACGTCAGTACCAACAGGCCGAGGTTCTTCAGGACGTCGAGCCCGCTGTGTCCCACCGTGACGGCGATCGCCGCCCCAATCCCGATCGGCGCGAATTTCATCACGATGGCGGTGAACTTGAACATCGTCTCTGCCAAGCCCTCGCAGAAACCGAGCATGGCTTCTTTGGGCTTGGCGCGCACCTGCGACAGGCCCACCGCGAAGATCACGGAGAAGAAAACGATCTGCAGCACCTGGTTCGAGACGGCGGCTTCGAAGAAACTTTGCGGCACGATGTGCTCGAGCACGCTCGAGAACGTCGGCTGTTGACCGCCGGCAATCGGCGTCCCCGCCGCCGGGGGCGGCAACTGCACGCCCACGCCCGGTCGTACGAGGTTCACCGCCAGCAGGCCGATGAACAGCGCCAGCGTGGTGACAATTTCGAAATAGACCAGTGACTTGAATGCCAGGCGACCGACGCGTTTCATGTCGTCGCCGTGACCGGCGATCCCGACGACCAGCGTGCCGAAGATGATCGGCACGATGATCGACTTGATCATTCGCAGAAACATGGTGGACAGCGGCCGCAACGACGTGGCGAAATCGGGCACCGCCCAACCGATGAGCGTGCCGACCAGCATGCCGATCAAAATCCACTGCGTGAGGCTGATGCGCCGGAGGAAGGTCCACATAGGGCGGCGTAAGGATAACCGCCCCCAAACAAAACCCGCTAGCGCCGCGCGCGGCGGAAGCGCCGAATCAATACGGTGAGGGCGGCGAGGCCGATTGTGATGACGCCGAGGATCACCGCGGCCAGTAATACCAGGGCGCCGAGATACGCCAGAAAGCCAGCCACGCCGAAACTGCACGGCCCCTTCCCCAACGCCGTCCGTGGGGATAGCCTGAGGCATGGCTTCCGAGATACGACACGTCGCGGATGAGGTGGCCGCCCGGTTGCGGCGGCGCGGGATTCCACTGCGTGGAGCTGAACGGCCGGAAGAGCTGGCCGACTTGTTGTCGGCGGTCGAGCGTTTTGAAGCCGCCGTGGAAGCCCGCGGTGGCGATCTCATGGTCGATGATCTTCAGAGTTCGCAGCCCGACGATCGCCACTTCGTCTTGCCGCCGCGCGGCGCGGACGAGACGTTACGCGATTACATCGCGCGAGTGGATAGCGCAGCCGCGCACGTGCGCGCCCACCCCAACATCAGCGCTTGATGAACGTCCCGCGGCGCAGCTCGTCGTAAGCGCGCTGCAGCTCGTCTTGGGTGTTCATCACGATCGGGCCCTGCCAGGCCACCGGCTCTTGCAGCGGTTGGCCCGAGACCAATAAGAACCGCATGGCTTGCTCACCCGCCTGTGCGGTGATTGCGTCGCCCGAATCGAATAGCACGAGCGAGCGGTTTCCCGTTTCCTGCGCGCTCTCGCTGCCGGCGTCCCGTCCGCCAGCCGACACGCGGTCGGTGCGGACACCGTGCGGCGCTGAGGCGTCCCGGAAGCTCCCGTTGCCTTCGAAGACATAGGCGAACGCGTGCCGCGACGCTTCCACGGGAATCGTCTTGCGCACGCGCGCGGGAATCCAGACGTCGAGATACCGGGGATCAGCGGCCACGCCTTCGACCGGCCCCGTCTTGCCCCAGAAATCACCCGCCACGACACGGACGCGCGTGCCGTCGTCGTCCACGACTTCGGGAATCTCTTGCGCGTGGATATCCTGATAGCGCGGGTCGGTCATCTTCAAGGTGCGCGGCAGATTCGCCCACAGCTGAAAGCCGTGCATCCGGCCGCGCTCGTCGCCTTTCGGCATCTCTTGATGCAAGATCCCGCTTCCGGCTGTCATCCACTGCACGTCGCCCGCGCCCATCGTCCCCTTGTTGCCGAGGCTGTCGCCGTGCTGCACGCTGCCGCTCAGCACATAGGTGATCGTCTCGATGCCGCGATGCGGATGCCACGGAAACCCCGGCAGGTAATCCTCGGGGTGCTCGTTGCGGAAATCGTCGAGCAGCAGGAACGGGTCGAAGTCGCTGGTGCGGCCAAACCCGAAGGCCCGACGCAGCTTGACGCC
>DASYTD010000018.1:0-18799 GCA_036002655.1 Gemmatimonadales bacterium | reverse complement strand
ACCACTGTCCCTTGCGCGTGGAGCGAGGCGACGATAGGCTGACGGAAGCGGGACTTGCGTGCTCCGGTGTCCCGTGAAGGCCCGTTCAAACGGGACTCCAAAACCGGGGGTTGCAGGTTCGATTCCTGCCGGGCCTGTTTGAGTACTCCTCGCGAGGACCTGGTGCGGGCCGTCAGCACGGCCCGGGATCAGGCGAAAAAGCTGCTCACAGCGCTTGAGCAGCAACGCCATCCCGAGACGAGCAGGTCGAGCTCGCTCTACCTCGCGCTCGTCTCCATGCGCAAACGATTGACCAAGGACGAACAGCCCCCCACAGCGCTCGTGGCAGAGCTCGAGCAACTGGTGACTCTGTGTGAAGGGAAGCTCGCGCGGATCAAACCCGAGCTTGAGGATGCGTTAAGGATCGCGCGCGGAGCCTGACGGCGTCAGTCCTCCCGGCAGAATGCTTTTCGCTCCGAACTTCTCCCGCACCCCGTTGATCGCCTCCGACAGCCGCCGGTCCCGCGCCGACTCTCCTGAAGCTCCTGGGATCGTGAAGAACGTCAGTTGATCGACCTGCCGCGCCGCCGCTAACCCCGAGAGCCGCACACCAACGAGCCGCGCCGGCACCCGGCGCGCAGCCCGCAAGCTCCCGAGCAGCTCGCGCGCGATCCGCAGGATCACCCGGTCCGAGATCACAGGCTCAGGCAACGTGCGCTGCGCGGAGCGCGTCCGAAAGTCCCAATCGCGCACCCGCACCGCTACCGTTCGCGCGGTGAGCCCGTCGCCGCGCATGTCGGCAGCGGCCCGCGTCACCAGTCGCAGCAGCTCACGCTCGATGTCGCGATCCTCGTGCAGGTCTTTCCCGAACGTTTCGTCGCGGCTGAGGCCCCGCGCCACCTCGCGCGTTCTGACCGGCCCGGCGTCGATCCCGTGCACCCGGTTCCACAACCAGCGCGCTTCACGATCACTGCAGCCGTGCCGCAGCGACTCCAGTCCCTGCCGCAACACGTCCTGCACCGTGACGAGACCGCGTGCGGCGAGGCGTTCCTGGAATTTCGGCCCGACAAGAGGAATGTCGGCGAGGGTGCAGGATCGCAGAAACTCTTCTTTCGCGCCGGCCTCGACGATGTAGACCCCACTGCTGTTCGGGTCTCGGCTCGGCTTGGCGCGGTCGACGGCGAGCTTGGCAATCAGCTTGTTCGACCCGCCGCCGATCGAGATGGTCATGCCGGTGGCTTCCCGAACCGCCGTGCGGATGCGGTGCGCGGTTGTGTCGAGCGGCTCGTGATGGTAGACACCCTCGGTTCCGCTCAGGTCGAGGTACCACTCGTCGACGCTGGCCATCTCGACGATCGGCGCGTACTGCTCGAGCACCGCGCGGATCTCGCGGCTCTTCACGCCGCAGGCTTTGTACGGCACGGGCACGCACATCGCACCGGGACAGAGGCGCAGCGCGCGGGCGATCGGCATGGCGGAGCGGACGCCGAATTTCCGCGTCTCGTAAGAAGCCGAGCACACGACGCCCCGACTTTCGCGGGAGCCGCCGACGATCAGGAGCGTGACCCGCCCGGCGCCCGCGGGATCGACGAGGCGCGCCACCCCGACGAAAAAGGCATCGGCATCGACCAGAAGAATCCGACCCATACCGAAAATATACCGAAGAAGAGTCGAAGTCGCTTTCGTTCTAAACGCGCTCCCTCTCATGCAAGACACCCGCGCTGCGTTCCTCCACAGTAGAGGCAGACAGCCAGTGTGCTCACACCTCCGGAGGAACCCGTATGCTCCTGCCTCGTCCGTTCAGCGCGGCGCTCGTCGGTCTTTCGCTCGCCGCCTGCCAAGACCCCGATGCCTTCACCTCGGCGACAGCGGTGCGCGACCCTGTGCTCGCGCGCTCAGCCGTAGATAACCTCGGCGCCAGCGGCGGCGGTTACTACGATATCGCTGGTCTCCCGGTCCGGTTCGCCTTCTCAGCCGTCCAAACATCAGGCGGCAAGGCGGCTGGCCAGTTCAACGTCTTCGCAGATGAAGGGGGCGGTCTCACGGTTGATGTCGCCGGCGCAGTGATCTGTATGACCGAGGATCCGGTAAATCATCGTGCCTGGATCGGTGCCCTCGTCACGCGCAACACGTCCACCGATCCCGACCTGCAGACCGACATCCACGAAGTAGGGGACGACGTCTGGTTCCGCGTGTGGGACGCAGGAGAGGGATCTGGCGCGAGCCCGGATCGGACATCGTTCACCGGTTTCAAAGGCGCCGCGGGGATCCAGACGTCTCCCGAATACTGCGCCGCCCGCATCTGGCCCGACAACAACGCCCGCACCTGGCCGGTGACCGCGGGAACCATCAGCGTCGGGCCGTAGCGCACGAGTGTCGGACCAGGCCAACTAGCCGTAACGCCCTGGTTCGATCAGCCAGCCCGGTCATCAGCGCGTGAACGCCGGGTTGGCTGTTTTGCGCGTATGTTCAGACATGGTTCGTCGCGCCATAGTGCCAATCACGATGGGCAGCTCCGGCGCCCGCACACTCGCGGCCGGTAGCTTCCTGGTG
This sequence comes from Gemmatimonadales bacterium, assembly GCA_036002655.1. GTDB lineage: Bacteria > Gemmatimonadota > Gemmatimonadetes > Gemmatimonadales > GWC2-71-9 > 20CM-2-65-7. The sequence goes on along the minus strand of DASYTD010000018.1, from coordinate 16,267 downwards.
AGCGAGCTGCGCTTTGCGCCAGACATGTGGCTGAGCCCGCATGTGCATGACCGCGCTTCACTCGCGGTGATGCTGGAAGGCTCCTTCGACCTCGGCATCACCCGTCGCGTCTATCCGTGCGAGCCTGGTAGTGTGGCTGCCGAGCCGGTGGAGGAACGCCACAGCAACCGGGTTGGTCGAGCGGGCGCGCATGTGCTTGCCATCCAGCCGGAGCCAGGTGCCGCGGATCGACTCGGTCCGTGCGCCGAGCTGTTCGATGAAGTGCGGCACGCTCGGCGTAGCCCGCTCGCCGTGCTGGCGTGGAGCATGGTGCGCGAGCTGCGCGCGCCTGACAGCGTGACGCTGCTCGCCGTCGAAGGTCTGTCGCTCGAGATGGTGGCGCTCGCCTTGCGCGAGAGCCGCGCAGTACGCCGCGGTCGGCTGGCTCCTGGATGGCTGACGCGGGTGCGCGACTGCCTACAGGACCGGTTCCTCGATCCGCCGACGCTCGGCGAGCTCGCGACGGACGCGAGCGTGCATCCGGACTACCTCGCCCGCGCGTTTCGCGCGTGGTTCGGGCAGCCCATAGGGCGGTATGTTCGACGCCTGCGGCTCGAGTGGGCTGCCGAGCGTCTCGCCGTGACCGCCATCCCAATCGTGCAAATCGCGTTCCAAGCCGGGTTTGCCGACCAAAGCCATTTCACCCGGGCGTTCAAGCGACACATCGGCGTAGCGCCGGGCGATTACCGACGCTCCGTTTGGGGGTTAAGCCATTTTTCATCCCGATGATGGATGCGACCTAGGTGCTTGCGAGACGACATTCGACAAGCAGTTCGCCAGAGTCGACGTTGACCTTTCGCATTGGAGGAAATTGTGAGAAGCACAAACCCGAGTAACCCCGGTCAGAGTGACCGTGAGAAGCAGGGTGGGCAGGGCGGTCAGGGTGGTCAGGGCGGCCAGGGTGGTCGGCAGGGCGGTGGCGGTCAGCAGGGTGGCCGGCAGCCGGGTCGGCAGGACCAAGATCAGGACTTTGAGCAGGGTGGCCGGCAGGGCGGCGGTACCAACCGCTAAGTCCTAGCCCTGGTCGTTCTAAAAAAGGCCGCGAATCTTCGCGGCCTTTTTTATGTCAGGAATCCAACACCTCGCGCACGCGCTCGGTGAGCTGCCGGATGGTAAACGGCTTGGGGAGGAATGCCGTGTTGGGCGCGACGATGTCGTGCTGGAAGACCGCCTCCTGCGAATAGCCCGACATTAGCAGGATCTTGGTGTCGGGCCGCTGCGCGACAAAGCGGCGTAAGAGCTCCGGGACACGAATGCCGGACAAGACACCGTCGGACAAGAGCAGGTGAATCGGGCCCTCGTGCGTCGCGGCGAGGGTGATCGCAACGTTGGCGTCGCTCGCAGCCAGGATCTGGTAGCCGAGCCGCTCGAGGGCAGTGGCCGCCAGCACGCGAATCGGCTGCTCGTCTTCCACGAGCAGGATCGTTTCGGTGCCTTTGACTTCGACCGGCACTTGCATCGGCCGGGACACCCGGGGACGAATCTCGCTGAGCGGGAAGTAGCACTTGAACGTAGTGCCGACCCCAGGCTCGCTGTAGACGATCACGTGGCCCTGACTCTGCTTCACGATCCCGTAGACTGTGGATAGGCCGAGGCCAGTGCCCTTGCCCTTTTCCTTTGTAGTGAAGAACGGCTCGAACAGGCGCGCGAGCGTCTCCTGGCTCATTCCGGATCCCGTGTCGCTGACGGCCAGCATGACGTACGACCCTGGCGGAACCGCCGTCGCGCCGTGGGCATACGGCTCTTCCATTCGCACGTTGCGGGTCTCGATCGTGACCGTTCCGCCCTGCGGCATCGCGTCACGGCTGTTCACCGCCAGATTCAGCACCACCTGCTCGATCTGATTGGGATCGGCCATGATTGCCGAGAGATCGGCGTCCGTCGCCGTTACCAGGCGCACCGGGGGTCCGAGCAGCCGGCGCAGCATCTTCTCCATGTCGGTCACCCGCTCATCGAGCCTCAGAGGCTTCCGATCGAACGGTTGCTGGCGGCTGAACGCCAGCAGTTGGCGCGTCAAAGCCGCGGCGCGCTTGCTCGCCTTGACGATCTCGTTCAGATCATCGGCATGGTGGGAGTTCGACCCGAGGTCGTCCCGCAGAATGTCGGCGTAGCCGATGATTGCCGTTAGGAGATTGTTGAAGTCATGAGCGACGCCGCCAGCCAGACTCCCGAGCGCGTCGAGCTTCTGCGCCTGCCACAGCTGCTGCTCGAGCGATTTGCGATCACTGATGTCAATGATCGTGTTCTCGATCAGCGCCTCACCCTCCGACTCGTGCAGCGTGAGATTGGCCAACACCCAGACGGGCTTGCTGTCCTTGCGTCGCATCCGCAGCTCGAAGTTCCGCAACGCCGGCTTTTCGCGCAGCGATGCCAGCACGCGATCGCGGTCGGCCGGCTCCCAGTACAGCTGGTGCGCCTGCCGCGCCATCAGATCGGCAGGCGAGTCATATCCAAACGAACGCGCAAAGGCTTCGTTGCACAACAGGATGCGGCCGTCGGAGACCCGCGTCGTCGCGACGCCTGCCAGCGTTTGGTCGAACATCTCGCGGTAGCGCTGCTCGGCGCGATGCCGCTCCGCATACGCGCCGTCGATTTCGTCCCCGATGCGACGGGCCAGCCGCGACACAAGCAGCGTCACCAGCGCTGTGCCGAGCACCGCAAACCAGGCGGCGATCAACACCCGGTCGCCGCCGAACAATCCACTGAAGCGTGCATCGAGCAGGCCGATCAGTACGACCAGGCCTGCCGTCGCGGGGAAGAACGCGCGCAGCATCCGCGCGCGCGGCGCATCGCCGAGCAACGGCTCGAGCGGCCACACGTCGGGCCCCGCGGCGAGGATCGTGGCCACACCGAGGAAAAGCAGGCTCAGGCCGGTCGGCAACGCGACGGGGATTGTGCCGCCGCCGTACAGCAACGGAGTGCCGTAAGCGTAGCCGAGCGCGACGGTCGAGCCGACGATCGCAGCGAGCGTCGCCAACGCGCCGGCGTACTGTGGGCGCGGCCCGGTCGCGGCGATAGCGAGTGCGAGCGGCACGAGCGTAGCGGCCGTCACGGGCGACATCACGCCGAGTCGCACGCGCCCGAACTGGCCGGTGGCGCCGCCCAGGATCTGGTCGAGCACCGAGGGCAGGACGAGCTTGACGACAGCCATCGTCGCGACGACCCACGAGATCACCGTGCCGGTGTTGCGCAGCGGGGAACCGCGCGGTGCCAGGAGGCGAGCGATGAGGGCGAGACTTAAGGCGAGAAAGGCGAGCGCGGTGGTGGGGGCCATCGGAATGAAGCGCGGGGAGGGCGTGAGAAAGATTGACCAGCCTGCTGCCCATCCCGCGAGCACGACCACGCTGTTCAGCGCGACTGCGGCCGCGGCAATCACCGCGACTCGGGTGCATAACTGACCCGCCCGCGCCGAGTTACTCATACAGCACGATTAAAGAGTCCTACGAGCTACGCAAGGTCACGTGTCACGACTTAGGGGTATTTTTGCGGCACGAAGGGGCGTTTTTGCGGCGTTTTAACGGTCGAAGCGCTCGTACGCGCCATCGGACTGGAGAATCCAGGCTGTCGGGTCGTTGAGCTCCTTGGTCAGCAAGGTGTCCAGCTTGCGTTGCGCCTCGGCATCGAACACCGGCGCCATGACCTCGACCCGGCGCCGCAGGTTGCGCGGCCGCCAATCGGCTGAACCGACGTAGTACTCCTCGGCGTCCGCTCCGCCGTTCGCAAAGTGGTAGATGCGCGCATGCTCCAAAAAGCGACCGAGGATGCTGACCACACGAATCTGCTCCGACAGTCCGGGGACAGCGGGACGAAGGGTGCAGATGCCTCGTACCACCAAATCCACGACGACGCCCGCCTGTGACGCTCGGTACAGCGCTTGAATCACGGTCGAATCGGAGAGCGCGTTGAGCTTTGCGCGGATGCGCGCGGGCCGGCCGGCGAGCGCGAGCTGCGTCTCGCGGTCGATCAGCGCGAGCAGACGCTCCAGCAAGTTGGTCGGCGCCACGAGGAGATGCCGCACTTGCGCCTGCGGCGCGCTGCTCGAGCCCGTCAGTTCATTGAACAGCGCGTGCACGTCGGCGGTGATGCGAGGGTCGGCGGTGAACAAGCCCACATCGGTGTAGACCAGCGCCGTGTCGGGGTTGTAGTTGCCGCTGCCAATGTGGGCGTAGCGGCGCACGCGGCCTGCTGTACGGCGCACGACGAGCGCGAGCTTGGCGTGGGTCTTCAGGCTGACGAGCCCCGTCACGACGTGGATGCCGTCCCGCTCGAGACTGCGGGCCCAGCTGATGTTGCCTGCCTCGTCGAATCGCGCTTTGACCTCCACGACCACGGAGACGTCTTTCCCCGATGCCGCCGCTCGACGCAACGATTCAGCGATCGCGCCGCTCGATGGCCCTCCGGGCCGATACAGCGTCAGCTTGATCGCGTGCACGTCCGGGTCGTCTGCCGCTTCCGCGATGAATCGCTCGACACTTGCCGGAAAGGAATCCGACGGATGGTGCACGAGCACGTCCCGCTCGTCGAGCTGTTCGAGCACCGGACGACCGGCACGGAACGGATCGGCGGGAGTAAATGGGGGATAATCAGCAAGCGAATCCGGCGGCGCGATCTCCCGGAGGCCTCCCAAATCGATGAGACCCTCGGAGACGTACACATCCGCCGCGCTCAGCGTGCTGTCGCGCTCGCTCTCTTCGAACCGGAGCTCGCGCTGGAGCAGATCCTGCAACGCCTGAGGCGTGCCGGCTTCGAACTCAATGCGCAGCACAGGACGTGACTGCCGCCGCCCCAGCTCCTCTTCGATCGCCTGCAAGAAGTTGGCGGTCGTCGTCTCGTCGAGCTGGAGATCGCCGCTGCGGGTGAGACGGAATGCATGTGCGGCGGCGATGACCCGGCCCGGATACACGAGATCGAGGTTGGCGCGAACGAGATCCTCAACGGGAACGAGGCGGTGGTCATCCGAGACGCGCAGGAAACGCGGGAGATCGCGGGGGATTTCGACGATCGCGTAATGCAGGGGAGAGCCGGTGCGATCCCGCAGCGCGACGAAGAGTGCGATCCGGCGATCGCCAACCAAGGGAAACGGATGGCCGGGCGCCCGGGTCAGCGCCTTCGGATTGACGAACGGAAGGATTTCCTCGGCGCAGCGCCTGCGCCATTGCTCACGTTCGTCACCGGTCAGCTCGTCCCAGCGCGTTATGGCGAGGCTGGGCGCCAGCGCCTGAAATGCGCGAAACTGGCGCGCCATGAGTGGCCGCAACCGCACCGCGATGGCATCAAGCGTCTCCTGCGGCCGGAGGCCGCCGCCGTCCGCTGACGGGACGTTCTGTGCGACGGCCACGAGTTGTTTCAGCGCGCCGATCTGGGTCATGACGAACTGGTCGAGATTGGTCGAGAAGATGCCGAGGAACCGTACGCGCGCTGCGGGCGGCGTGCGCTGGTCCTCGGCGAGCGCGAGGACGCGCCCGTTGAACTCGACCCAGGAGAGCTCCGGATTGAGGAACTGCTCAGGCGCCACCCGCGCCGGATCCTTGGCCTCCTCGGAGATCGACGCGACGCGCAGCTCGCTCAGCGTCACGCGACTCACCCGCGCTGTCGCCTCCGCTTCCTCGGTGGTTGGCTCGGGCGGGGGGCCGAAGGGAGTCCCCGACCATTCCGGTAGCAGCGGCGAACACGCTGCGACGGTCAGCGCGGCCAGTGTCCCCGGGTCCCGCAGCAGCGGCGACCCCACGCGCGCCATCAGCTCGGCAGGCGTGAACCACTGCAGGTTCGAACCATAATCCGAATTGCGGTGCAGCCGCCGTGCGGTCCACACCTCCAGCGGAACACGGTCGTCCGACCGCGGCACGACGCCGAGCAGTCGCAGCTGCCCCTCACCACTCCCGACGAGTTCGCGCAGCACCGCACGGCAGGTCGCTTCGCCACTCCCGCGCTGCACCGGCAGGCGCAGCTCGCTACCGGCACGACAGAGACCCACTCGGCCGTGTTCGACCGCGACGAGCGCGACTTCTCGTTCGCCCGGAGCATCCCAACGCAGTCGTTCGCTCATTGGGGGGCGCGCCGGCACTTGCCGACGAACTCGCGCTGCATGTTCCCGCGATTGTTGATGGTGCTGTAGAAGTCGTCGAAGTAATCGAGCAGCGAGCGCACATCGCGCTCCGGGAGGCCCGGAACGGCGCGCACGGCGGCGTAGATCGAGTCCTTCGCGGTGCGAAACCGGTCCAGCGCGCCCGCCAGCAGACTGTCGGGCTGGCAATAGCCGCGATAATAGCGCTCCCGCACGGAGCGAATCGGAATCTGCGGCGGAGGGGCCGCGTAGTTTTGGCCGACGGCGCCGGAGAAATCGAAGTCGTATGGCACCGCGAGCAGTATCGGAGACGCTCCGGTTTCTCGGAGAATCGCGACGTTGTGGCGGCCGGGTACCGACCAGTCGGTGTTGCCGATGAAGTACTCGAATACGGCCACCAACGTCATGTACGAGTGCTCGGTCGTCAGATCGTGCACATAGCCGCTCGCCAGCACCTCGGCGCCGAGACGCCGCGCCAGTTCCGCGTCTGATTCGATCAAGAACCCGTATCGCGTGATCGTGTCGGCGCGCGCCGAATCGATGTAGGTGACATGCGCCAGCCGCACACGGAAGCTCGTGTCCGTGAGCGCATTGAACACGCGATACAACGCGTACTCGCGCAGCAGTTTGTGCTCAAATGAGTCGTCGCTCTGGCAGTGCGTGACCAGCTTGAGCTTGTCCTGACCGGCGAAGGGCGTGCCCTCGAGCTTCTTGGCGGGGAGGTCGATGCGGATCGGCGGAAACGAACAGTTCTTGAGCCGGAAGATGCCGCGGGTTCGCAGATCCACCTGCACCGATCCGCTGTCCCCGGAGTCTCGAAAGCGCAGCGTGGCGGGATGCTCGGTGCGTTTTGTCCCGCGGTCGCGGAACAGCCGGCGCAGATCGGTCTCGAGCCGTAGCGTCAGGGGAGGGGGAGTGCCGTTTGGGAATAAACGCGAAGCAGGAGGTGCCTGAGCGTTTGCGACTGCAGATATGAAGAAGGAGGCGGCAAAAACGAGTCGCATGGGGCGAAACTACGGCCCGCTACCGGCCCCCGCTACCGCTCACGTCGCCACGCGGTTTCGGCCCGCTTCCTTGGCTCGGTAGAGTGCCTTATCGGCCGCCTGAACGACCTGATCGGGATTGGCGTTCCGGTGATTCCGCTCGGCGACGCCGATGCTCACCGTGATCGTGATCGCCTGACGGCTCTTTTTCCCCTTGTCATTCTTTGGCTTCACGCGCGGCCGGAATCGCCGGCGCATGGTAAACCGGCTGGTCTCCACGGCCTCGCGGAGCTCTTCGAGATACGGTAAACACTCTTCCTGGCCTTTCCCGGCGAAGACCAGTGCGAATTCCTCGCCGCCGTAGCGGTACGCCGTTCCACCACCAGGTGCTTGCGCCAACCGCGCGGCGACCAGCCGCAACACATGGTCGCCCGCGTCATGGCCGTAGGTGTCGTTGAAGCGCTTGAAGTGGTCTACGTCCACCATCGCGACCGTGAATTGACCGCTCAGCCGCGGCAGCGCTTCGTTGAGCGCGCGCCGTCCCGGCAGCTCGGTCAGACCGTCGCGGTAGGCCATCAAGTACGACGCCTCGATCACCAGGACGACCAGGATCAGCCCCGCCGTGGCGAGCCAGATCTCCTGGCCCGGTCCCGTGGCCTTCCACGACAGCGACGCAAACACGGCGAACAGGCCGTAGAAGTAGCCACGCACCGGCGACTGCGGCTCGCGCAGCCAGGCCATGGCGAGGAGCACGCTGATCGCGATGAATGCGATGATGGACGGCTGCTGCAGTGGCGTCCAGGCCGTGAATCGCGCCGGCAGTACGCGGAGCGTGAGGTACTTGAGGCTTTCCTGCGGGAATGACCGCGCGAGAAATGCGACGATGATGACCTGTACCGCAAACAATACCCAACGCGTCAATCCGGCGGCCGTGAGCGTGCCGCGCTCGGGGAGCAGCGCGACGAGCGCGAGATTGATCGGCAGCAGGAACGTCATCGCATGGAAGAGCACGCGATCGCGGGGCGTATCGAGGCCGTTCAGCAGCACGTATTCGGTGAGCGCCAGCAGCGCGATCGCGAAGACCAGGCGGGAGCGGTTGAAGCGCCAGCCGAGTAGCAGTGCCGCGGCGAGGACGGTAAACGGGAAGACCGTGGCGAGGCCGGCGGCGGTGCCACGCAGTGACGGCATGGTCAGCAGCAGCGCGGCGCCGACGAGAATCGGTACTTCGGGAATGAGCTTGGAAAAGATGCGTTTCATCGGGCCAGTAACGGTACGTCTAGGAATGAGAAGGTCAACTGGCCATCAGCGTGTCGACGCCCCGGTTGACCACCTGCGCGCGGACTGGCGATATTCACGCGCTCCCGCCCGCGGCGGTATCGTCTAGGGGACTAGGACGGAGCCCTCTCAAGGCTCAAACACGGGTTCGAATCCCGTTACCGCTACTCGCAGCCCCCATCGTCTAACGGCTAGGACACCACTCTTTCAAGGTGGGAACAGGGGTTCGATTCCCCTTGGGGGCATCTTCAAGGGAGCAGGGAGCTGAGACTATTCTTGGGCGTGGTATTCCCGCTGCACCACGCAGTTACCGCCGGAATTCTTCGCCGCATACAGCGCATGATCGGCCACCAGCATCAGCTGGGCGGCTGATGCTTGCGTCGCATCGCGCGGCAGCTCGACCAGCCCACCGCTGACGGTGACCATGGTCGAGGCGTTCTCCACCAGATTGCGACGAATTCTCGTCGCCACAATCAATCCCGCGACGGCATCGGTGTCCGGCAGGATGATCGCGAACTCATCGCCGCCCAGGCGGGCCGCGATGTCGGTGCCGCGCAGGCTCTTTTGAATCGCCACCGCGACCCGGCCGAGCGCCTGGTCGCCGGCGTGATGGCCCCAGCGGTCGTTCAGCAGCTTCAGGCGGTCCACGTCGACGAGTAGGACCGACAGCGGCACACCGTAGCGGCGGCAGCGGGCGATTTCGCGAACCATCGTCGCGTCGAAGTGGTAGCGATTGAACAGGCCGGTCAGCGGATCGGTCACGGAGCGGTGTTCCAGCAGCTCCAGTGCCTCGTGCTCGACGATCGTGGGGGCCACGAGGTCGCCGCTGATGTTCAGCATGTAGTCCACGGCCGCGACCACCGCGCCGACGTTGCGGCCCAGGCGTGAGCCGAGCTCGCGGCGGTGCGCTTCGATCGCGGCCGCGCGCTCCGCGGCCTCGCGGTCGCTCAGCCGCGCGTGCGGGAAGACGCGCTGCAACGGCAACGTGGCTTCCTCCGCGACCGCCGTCACGCGGCGCTCGGCTCCGGACCGGCGGTCCATCCCGCTCCGCCGCTCGTCCACGGGGGAGGGAGGGGGGGGCGGGGGGGGGGGATTACCAGCCGATCGCATAGTTCGAGAGCTTGTGGCGCTGGAAACTCATGGCGCCTCAAGCAGGTCGTCCAGCTTGTCAATTTCGGCCCGCGCCGACAGCCGCTGGAAGGTGGACCGGGCTCGCTGCGCTGCGGCTTTGCCCGCGGCGGCGTCGCCGCTCTTAATCAGCAAGTGCGCGAGATCGCGCTCCGCCATCGCGAGCAGCAGGGGACGGCCGTGCTGTGTCGCGCGGTCAATGACGTCGCGCAGCATCGTCTCGGCCTGCTCGTTCCGTCCGGCCAGCGCGAGGGCGCCAGCCATGATGCGCAGATCCTCGGTTTCCCGTACGGGATCCTTCAGATCGCGGTGCGCCGCGATGGCGCGTTCCGCCGTGGACAGGGCGAGCTCGGTTTCGCCGCGCGCGACATGAATCTCGGCGAGGCCGGCGACGGCCTGGGCGGTGAGCTGCGCATCGCCCAAGCGCTTCGCTTCCGCGATCGCCGCGGTCGCAATCTCCAGGGCGCGGTCCAACCGGCCCTGGGCGCGGCAGACGATACCGAGATTGTGCCGGGACTCGGCGACGCCGCGGCCGAAGTGCGCCTGCTCGTACGCGGCGATCGCGCGCGTGTAGGCGATGACGGCCCGTTTATAGTCGCCCTGCATGTTCGCGATGATGCCGAGGTTGTTGGCGCAGCGGCCGACGGTCGCCATGTCGTTGTCGTCCGTCGCCTCTTCCTGGGCGCGCGTGAAGAAGTACGTGGCTTCGTCGATGCCGCCCCGCTCCAACGCGATGGCGCCGCAGACGTTCAACGCACGCACTTCCATCATCCGGTCTTTGAGCGAGCGGGCGCGCAGCTGCGCGACCATGGCCCATTGCTGGCCCACCTCGAGCCGGCCCAGCCGGCTGTGGGCGATGCCCAGGAGGAGGGTGAGCATGGCCGACTCTTCGAGCTCGTCCCTAGAGCGCTGCTCGAGGTAGGTGAGCAGCTCGGCGTAGCGGCCTGCGTCGGCGAACTGCTGCGCGACGTGGAGCGGCGCGAGCGAGCCACGCAGCTCGGCCGCGAACGCCTCGGGCCAGCCCTGGTCGGCCAGCTTGCGGATCTCGCCCTCGGCGCCGATCCGGGCGAAGATGCCCTTGGCGGACTGCGCCGCGGCCTGCGCTTCAGCCTGACGGCCCAAGCGCCGCAATATCATGGCGAGGTCACGGGTCGCTTCGGCCAGCAGCAGGGGCCGCTCGTGCAGCTCGGCGCGGCCCATCACCTCGCGCAGCGACTTCTCGGCGCGCGGCATATGATTCTCTGCGACCAGGATTAACGCCAGGACACGGAGATCCTCGGCCTCGGCGACAGGATCGGGCATCTCGCCGCGGACCACGCGTACGCGGTCCATGTCGCGGCGCGCCAGCTCCGGCTCGCTCCGGGCGACGCGGACTTCAGCGCGGCCGCGCAGGGTCTGCGCATACAGCGTTTCATCTTTGGCGGCTTCGGCGGCGGCCACGGCCTGATCGGCGACGGCCAGCGCTTTGTCGTATGCGGCCTGTTCGCGATAGGCGTTGGCCAGGTTGTGATGGCATTCGGCGACGCCCGGCTGGAGGCCGGCCCGATGGAACGCGGCGGCCGCGATTTCCCACGAGGAAATGGCTTCGGCGTGGCGGCCGCGGAGATAGCTGATGATCCCAAGGTTATTGGAAGCCCGCCCGGTGGTGGCATGATCACCATCGCGACTGGCCGCCATGAGGGCCTGCGTACAGAAGTCCGCGGCTTCGCTGAGATGGCCGCTGACGAGGGCGATGGCACCGCGCGCGTTGAGCGCATGGCGCTCGACGCCGTGCTCACCGCGCTGGCGGGCATGGGCCAGCGCCCGATCGATCCACTGGAGGCCTTGCTCGTGCCGCCCCAGCCGCGCCTGCGCGATGCCGTACAGCAACGCCAGCGTCGGAGTATCCTGCAGCTCGCCTTGCTCGCGCGTGCTGAGGAACTCGACGACTGCGGCGTGATGGCCGGCTGCCGCTAGTGCGCGTGCTTTCGCGAGGACGGGAGACGCCTCAAGTAAGCGTTGATCGCGCGAAGAGTCTTTAGACATGGGAAATGGAGTCCCCCCGCCTACCAGCTAATCGACCAATCCAACAATTCTGCTGCGACTTCTGCGACCGCGTACTCGCAGAAGTGAGGCAGGGCGTACGTGAACGACTTCTCGTCGAGCGACTGCGCAGCCGGGAGACGGGTCCACTGGTCAGCCTGGTCTTCGCGATACCAAAGGCCAAGGAGCTTCGCTTCGATGGCTGCATCGGTGCTGTCAGCCACGCCGTCGCCATTGAGGTCGCCGCCGGCGCCGCCATACCAGATCCTCAACTCGGCAGGTGCGCCGAACTGCAGGCCGCTCGGCTCCATCGACACGCCAATCTTGGTGGTGTCAACGGTGACGGTGATGAGGACGGAGTCACCCATGGCCAGCTCGCCGACTCCCGGGACGAACTGCGGATCGGTCGTCGTGAGCAGCAGGAACGGGTGGTTGCCGCCGTCGATCGAGCTGCTGTAGTTGATTTGCACGGAGCGCGATTCGCCGCGAACCGCCCAGAACGACACGACGTAGTTATCGAGGCCCAGGGGAGGCGTCAGATACGCCGCGGTTCCGGCGCGGTTCGGGCGACTCGCTCGCGCGCTGAACTGCGGGGCTGCATTACCCGCCCACTGGAGGAACTGCGGGGCCGCGGGCGCGTGTTGCACCGCTGTGGGTTGGTCCGCGCAACGCGCCACCGATAGCGCTAGGGCGAACACCATAAGTGAAGGGCGAACCATCATGTGGATCTCCACGGCTCCGGTCCCAAAGTGACTGCGAGGGCGACTTGACTGGGGTGCTCCCAAGCGGCACTATTCGAGACCGATTTGGTCCCTTTGCCGCTAGATAACGACACGAAAGTAGGCCCAGTTTGTCACCTGTCAAGCCCGAACCAGGCCCGAAACGGGTCCCAGTAGCTGGACGGCTGGCCGTGCTGCTGGACGTTTTCAGCCCGTGGGAAGGTATCTCGTTGAGCTACCGGCAGTTCGCGGCGGCGTTGGGCGGTACTGTAACTGAGGCAGCCATAAAGAAATGGCCGCACAGGGAGAAGTTTCCGGCCGACGTCGCCCGGCTGATTGTGACCAAGGCGAAAGAGCTTGGCATCCCGGATGTTAGCCTTGAGTGGGTCCTCTGGGGCGAGGGCCAAGGTCCCAAAAAGGGAACCAAAAAGGTCCCGCAAGCGGGACCGAGCCAAGAGCACCAGGAACTGGCAGCCAGCATCGCCGAGGCCCTGCAGGCCGATCTGGCCCATAACGAATTCGGCCAATGGTCGTCGGTCGAGGTGCAACGGACCGTCATTTGGTCGCTCAAGGATTTGGCGCGGCGGCTCTGGGTGCTGCGATTTCCGATGAATGAGACGTTCAAGCTGACGGATGAGTGGGGCACCAAGATTGGACTGCCGACGCGTTCCCTTGCCTCTGCCCCCGGCCCTGATGATTTTTCCGCCGCCCCCGCACGGGCCGATAGCTCAACTGGCAGAGCAACTGACTCTTAATCAGTAGGTTCTCGGTTCGATTCCGAGTCGGCCCATTCGTCGCCCTAGCGACGCGTAAGGCTCAATCCCACCTGAAAGAAGCTTACCGTCGCGCTGCCGGCGGCCTGGGCGCCGTTGAACTTCACGTCGCCGCCGAACACGCCCACGGAGTAGTGCACGAACGGCGCGAGCAACCACGACCGGCTCACCGGATACTCGTAGCCCACGCCCATCTGCGGTCCGATTCCCGATGAGGTGACGACGTTGGTGCCGTCGCTGGCGCGGTGCACCACGAGTGCTGCGCCGCCACGCAGATAGAAACGCCGTCGCAGATTCGGATACCAGTAGACAGCCGTCCCAACGGACAGGAGTGTCTGCGTGACGCCGTTATCGCGCTCGCGCCAGGCCGCGAGCTCTCCGCCGATCCGCACTGCGCGGCTCGTGCTGCCGCCCAGGGCGCCAAACGCCGAGAGTCCCGTCGGGCGGCGGCCGGCGCACATGCTGCAGGAGACACGCGCCCACCCCGGCGCCAACCCGACGCTGTACCACAGACCCGAGCCGGCACGCCGTTGCGCGGCGACGCCAGTGGTGCTCGCCACCACGAGAGTGAGCAGGATCATCGCAGGCGCTCGCATATCGCCACTATAACTCAATTGCTGCGGCCCATTTGGGAGTGATAGCGGTCACCGCTGCCGGCCCTGGAATCGGGCCAACGTGAATAGGAACCCTATGAAACCCGCATTCCTGCTGCTCTTTCTCGCCGTGCTGGCCGCGGCTTGTAAGGAAGATTCGCTCGCGCCGGACTACGGTCCGGCGACCGGCAATGCTGCGTCCTTTGGTCTCTGGACGCCCGGCGCGAACGACGACTGCACGGCCGCCCAGCACGACGCGTACTCGGTCGTCGGTCCCGATCACAAGCGCTACCCGACGTGGCACCCGCCGATCGATCCGGCGACCGGATGCTCCTTCGGTCACGATCACGGCCGGGATCCGCGCGGCTCGGCGCTGTATCGCACCGTCGGCCCGATCCCCTTCGGCTACGCCAACGAGCAGCTCGATGTCTACGATCCCCTGACGACCCGTCACGAGGATCACTTCGGACACAAGGTCGAATGGCAGAACAACGTGCCGATGCACTTCGGGAGTGACGCGGCGGACGCGCTGTTCGAGGTTCACTGCGACGTGCTCACCAAGCTGCATCAAGGGACGCATTCGAAAGATGCGTTCACCAATAATCTGCACGAGCTCGTCTATCACATTCGCTGCAGCGACGGAACCGAGATGCACATCACGATGTTCGCGGCGATCGGCACGCCCGGGGAGTTCGTGCGCAGCTGCGACGGCGTCACGGTCGTGGTCGGTCCGGCCACACCGCCCAATTCGCCGGCGGGCGCCGGCGAGCGGATCATCCCGGATCGCACCTGCGTGGATCAGGATATGCTCGTTCCCGCCGGACAATTCTCCGATTTCGGGACCTTGCACGAGAGCTGGCAGACCTCGAATTCGGTCCGCCGCGAGGATGGCCACACCCTGGCCTTCTTCAATCCGTATTTCCAGGTGTCGCTGCCGAGCCGGTTCTACGATCCCGCGCTCACTGGCACGGTCGGCCGGCCGATCGACGTGTGCTACGAGGTCACGGCGACGGGCGAGCAGGCGCGCGGTGGCGCCTGCTCCAGGTCAACGAGCAACGGAACCGTGGTAGGTGTGACGTTCGACGATCCGCGATCGGTCTTTGACGGCACGGACCGCGTGGTAGACGTCAACTCCAACTTCATTTCCAATGAATCGGGTCCGGAGGTATGGTACACCGACCCGTTCGGCCGGCACGGCCGGACGCAAGCATTTCCGGGATCCGTCCGTCAGGTCATCGCGCGGATCAACAATGACCGCGGTGGGCTCGAGTTGGCCGGTCCGGGCATCGGTGGAGATCGGGACTACGGCGGGCCCCGGGTTCACGCGCCGAACTAGCCGCTTCATAAGCCCTCAAGGCACGAAGATCTTTCCCACCATGCTCGGGTGAATCGCGCAGTGGTAGGTGTACGTCCCAGGTAAGGTGAAAACGACATTCCCTTTGGCGTCGGGATTGATGTTCCCGCTGTCAAACTGCTGCGTATCGGACACCAAGCGATGTGTGCGACTGTCTAAGTTGACCCACTCGATCACTGGCAGCTGACTGGGAGTGATCGCGCTCATTGTCAGCGTGTCCGGTGCCAGTATGCCGCCGCGACCGATCGTGACCGCGCGATAGACGTAGGTGATCTGGTTTCCATTGCCACCGCTGGAAGGGCAGCCTTCGCCAGAGAAGGTGAAACAGAATTCCGAGAGGTCGGGGAAGAGCTTGCAGGCGCCGGATGTGGCCAGCACGAGGACTAGAAAGATCGAGCGTATCATGGTCGCCCCTGGAGAGTGAATGCGTCGTTGCTATGGGGCGAATCTCCGGCGGGACCATCAAGGGAGCGTCAAGCGCTCGTTTGTGAGCGCGTTTACTTGCGGCGGGACACCGTTCCGATCGCGTTGATCAGATCGCTCAAATCGTAGGGCTTGGTGACGGAGGGCTGGCCACAGTTCTCCAGGAACGCGCGCGTCTCTCCCCGCGCCTGATCGCCGGTGACAAATACGAAGCGCTTGGCGACGAGGGGCCGGCCGTTGACCAGCTGCTCGTACATCGCGCGCCCGCCGAGCCGCGGCATCTGCAGGTCCGTGACGATCGCATCGAAGGCGCCATCGCGATCGCCGATGCGCTCCATCGCCTCGAGACCGTTTTCGACCGCGACGACCTGGTGGCCCTCGCGCTCCAGCAGGAGCACCATCGCCTGTCGGTTCACGGCATCGTCGTCCACCACGAGGATGCGCATGCGGGGCAGGTTCTCCGCGTGCGTGGCCAGGGGCGTCTGCGCGCCGAGCAGGCTGCGCGGCAGCGTCACGACGACTTCAGCGCCCGCGCCCCCGCCGCGCGGCCGGAGCCGCAGGCTGCCGCCCGCTGACTGCGCGAGCGCGCGGGCGAGGGCGAATTCCACCTCACCACCGCCACCCGACTGCGTAAACCGGAACGGCGACGTGAGCCGCTGTTCCGCTTCGACCGCCAGCGGTGTGCCGGAATCCCAGAGCGACGCCACGACCGACGGCCCCGTCGCAATCACTTCCAGACGCAGCTCGCGCGGTGGCTGTGACGCGCGCAGGCGCCGCAGCGAGAAGTCGAGGAGCTTGGTCAGCATCTCGGTGAGCTGAGCCATGGGGCAGGCGACCATGGGCAGGTCAGCGGGGATCGTGCGCACCACTCTGACGCCGAGCTCACGGAAGGTG
>DASYTD010000017.1:0-16796 GCA_036002655.1 Gemmatimonadales bacterium | reverse complement strand
TCCGGTGATCGTCGTCGATCGCGTCGGCATTCTCGCCGATCTCTATGCACTCGGCGATGCGGCATTTGTCGGCGGCGGCTTCCACCGCGCCGGTCTCCACTCCGTGCTCGAGCCCGCGGTGTTCGGCGTGCCGATCACGTTTGGTCCCCATTGGCGCATGAGCCGGGACGCCGCGCTGCTGCTCGACCAGGGCGGCGGCGTCGCGCTGCCGGCCGACGCGCGCCATCCGTTGCACTCGCAGTGGCTGGTCTGGCACCACGACCCCGCGGCGCGCCGCGCCGCGGGCAAGGCAGCGAAGAAAATGGTGGCGGACGGTCGCGGAGCCGCCGAGCGAACGGCGGCTCTCGTGTGGGGGCTAGTGGAGAGTTGAGGGCCCTCGCCGCATCGATCAGTTGTTCCCAGGCTGAAGCCTGGGCCCAACAAGACACGGCCCCTAGGGGCAGTGCTTCACTGGGCCCACCCTTCAGGGTGGGAACATCATCGAGCGGGCAGGTCCTCTCTTTCCTCCTTACACTTACGGCGGTCGTCGCGGCATGTGGTCGCATTTCTTCCACAACTGACACCGCGTGGCATGACGCCGACGCTTACCGCTGGCGAAATCTCGACGTGCCGGGCGGAAGCGCCGTGGGTTTTACCCTGCTCACGCCGTCGCGTACCGGTATCACGTTCACCAACACCGTCGCCGATTCTCTGCTCGCTCACAATCGGATCCTGGCGGACGGCGCCGGTGTCTGCCTCGCCGATGTCGATGGCGATGACCGTCCGGACGTATTCCTCGCCCACACCGAGGGGCCGAGCGCGCTCTACCGCAATCTTGGCGATTGGCGCTTCGAGGACATCGCGACGCAGGCGGGAGTCGCGGCGCCGGACCGCCATGCGACGGGCTGCGCCTTCGCCGACTTGGACGGCGATGGCGACCAAGATCTGCTGCTCGTTTCGGCGGGTGGTCCGAATGCGCTCTTCCGGAACGACGGCACCGGACACTTCAGCGAGGAAAGGAAAGGCCTCGAGTCGGACGCGGGCAGCACGACGCTCGCCCTCGCGGACGTCGACGGTGACAGCGACCTCGATCTCTACGTGGCGAACTACAAGGCGTACACGATGCTCGATCGCATGTCGCCGCAGGAGCGAAGCTTCGACGCCATCACCCGCTCCGTGGGCAATGGTTACCAGGTCCGCGAGCAATACCGGCGAGAGTACCGCGTGGTCGATCGTCCTGACCTCGGTGGCTTCAGTCTCGAGCAACGTGCCGATCCCGACTTCTTCTACCGCAATGACGGCACGGGCCATTTCGTGCGCGAATCCATCGCCAACAATTCGCATTTTACCGACGAGCACGGAAACGCGCTCAGCGCCGAACCGGAGGACTTTGGTCTCGCCGCGACGTTCGCCGATCTGAACGGCGACGGAGCACCAGACTTGTATGTAGTCAATGATTTTGAGGACCCGGACCTCTTCTGGATCAACGATGGGCACGGGAATTTCCGTCTCGCCCCCTGGTACGCGATCCGCGCAACCAGCAATGCGGGGATGGGCGTGGCCGTCGGCGACATGAATCGTGATGGCCTGCCTGATCTTTTCGAAGTGGATATGCTGAGCCGCGACTCGCACCGCCGCAGGACTCAGATTCCGACGCACACGCCGCCGGCTAAGCAGCCCGGCGTGGGCGCTCTGCGACCGCAGATGCAGCGCAATACGCTGCAACTCAATCGTGGCGACGGTACGTTCGCCGAAGTGGCGCGGTTCGCCGGCGTGAGCAGCTCGGGGTGGTCGTGGTCCACCGTGTTCCTCGATGTCGATCTCGACGGATGGGAGGACATTCTCATCGGCACCGGGCACGTATGGGACGTGATGGACGGCGATACGCAAGCCCGCCTGCGCCGGCACTTGACCAGGATAGACTGGCGACGGATTCTGGCTGAGTATCCGCCGCTCCTGCTGCCGAACGTCGCGTTTCGTAATCGCGGCGACCTGACGTTCGAGGATGTCAGCAAGGCGTGGCGGTTCGACATCGGCGACGACATCTCGCACGGAATGGCGCTCGCCGATCTCGACGGCGATGGCGACCTCGACGTCGTGATCAACCGGTTGGGGGAGGCGGCGGCGGTATTGCGCAACGACGCCACCGCTCGGCGTATCGCGGTCCGGTTGCGGGGGGCCGCACCCAATACGGCGGGCATCGGGAGCCGGGTGCGGGTGCTCGGCGGAGCCGTGCCGCGCCAGGACCGTGAGATCATCGCCGGCGGTCTCTATCTCTCGAGCTCGGACGCGAGCTGGACGTTCGCGACCGGCTCGGCGAAATCGGTGACCATAGAGGTGGATTGGCGCGACGGCCGGCGGACTGTAATCGACAGTGCAGTTCCGAATCGTGAGTACGAGATCACTGAGTCTGAAGACGCGCAGTCCACGCACGACGCACCACGCACGACGCACGTTCTATTCGAAGACATCACAGACCAACTCGATGGTCACAAACACGTC
The DNA here is from genome assembly GCA_036002655.1 of Gemmatimonadales bacterium. Taxonomy (GTDB): domain Bacteria; phylum Gemmatimonadota; class Gemmatimonadetes; order Gemmatimonadales; family GWC2-71-9; genus 20CM-2-65-7. The sequence goes on along the minus strand of DASYTD010000017.1, from coordinate 14,315 downwards.
GAGCCGTACTTCGACGACTACCGTCGCCAGCCGCTACTGCCCAACGCATTTAGTCAGCTTGGCCCCGGCGTTGCCTGGTCGGATCTCGACGGCGATGGCAGAGAGGATTTGATCGTCGGAACGGGACGCACCGGCAGGATTGCATTCTTTCGCAACACGGGGACACGACTTCAGCCGGCCGCCGTGCGCGCGCCCGCCGCTGCCGGGGACCTCACGACGATCCTTGGCTGGTCCGATGCGGTGATCGCCGGGGTCGCGGCGTACGAAGCGACCTCGACCCGGGAAGCCCGCAGCATGCCCAGCGTCGTCGCGTACTCGGCGCGCACGGGAGCGATGACTCCGTTGATCGGCGGCGATACCGCGAGCGTCGGCCCGCTGGCGCTCGCGGACTACGACGGGGACGGGGATCTCGACCTCTTTGTCGGCGCGAGAATCTATCCTGCCGGTTACCCGCTCTCGCCCTCATCACGCTTGTACGTCAACACGTACGGCGGGTTTGCTCTTGATTCGGCAAACTCGCGTCTGCTGGACAAGCTCGGAATGGTGTCGGCGGCGCTTTTTTCCGATATCGATGGCGACGGGGATCCGGATTTGCTGGTCGCGATCGAGTGGGGGAAAGTGCGGATCTTCCGCAACGAGCGCGGGCGCTTCACCCCGACCGATGTTGCCGGTCTTTCCGAATCGCACAGTCGCTGGAACGGACTCGCGACCGGCGATCTCGACGGCGATGGCCGGCTCGATATCGTCGCGACGAGCTGGGGGCGCAATACCGACGACCCGGCGACCGCTGCACGGCCGTTGCTGCTGTATGTCGGCTTTTTCACGGGCCGCGGCCGGCCGGATATTCTGCTGGCGCAGCACGATCCCCGCATTCAGGCGGTCGCGCCGCTGACGACGTTCGATCGACTCACCGAGGCGTTCCCTGGCGCCACGAACCGGATCCGTTCGTTCAGCGCTTATGCGGATGCCCGGATCGAAGACGTGCTGGGCCCGGCGGCGGCCGGCGTCACCACCCTGGGCGCGACCACGCTGGAGCACATCGTCTTCTTCAATCGCGGAGATCGATTCGAGGCGCGGCCGCTGCCGCCCGAAGCGCAGTTGGCCCCCGCCTACTATGCAGGGATTGCCGATTTCAACGGCGATGGGAACGAAGATCTCGTCCTCAGCCAGAATTTCTTCGCGACCGAGATCGGCACGCCGCGCTTCGATGCGGGTCGCGGCCTGCTGCTCCTGGGCGACGGGACGGGACAACTCGAGCCGGTCCCGGGGCAGCGCGCCGGACTCTTCGTGTACGGAGAGCAGCGGGGGGCCGCCTACGCCGATTTCGATGGCGATGGTCGGCTCGATCTCGCGGTGAGCCAGAACGGCGCGCGCACGCGGTTGTTCCGGAATGTGGGGGGCACGCCCGGCCTCCGGGTCCGTCTCGTGGGGCCGGCGGCCAATCCGACGGCGGTCGGCGCGCAAATGCGGCTGCGTCTTGGTGACGCCTCGGGTCCCGTGCGCGAAGTTCAGGCGGGATCCGGCTACTGGTCTCAGAACGGCGCCGTGCAGGTCCTGGGCGCGCCGGCAGGCGCCACACCCACGGCGCTATGGCTTCGCTGGCCCGGTGGGCGCGAGCAGGTCGTTCCGCTTCGTCCCGGGCAGCGGGAACTCACGGTACAGCGATAAGAAGGGGGCGGGAACGCTCCCGCCCCCTTGTTTCTTAGTTGCGGACCGGCGCTACCGCCTTCTCCGCGTGTACTCTCGCGCCAACTGGCGGTAGTCGTTGAAGATCTCGCCGACCGACCGGATGCGCGTCCCTCCGACCGAGGCCGACATGTCAGGGCCGGTCGGCCCGCCGAACGTATACACCTCGCGCAGCAGCACATCCATTTCCTTTGCGGGCACGGGCATCTGCCGTGGCGTTCCGGCAATCAGGGTACCACTGCGCCGTCGGTTGAAGAGTGGCGTGGTGCCCTGCCCCATGAACTCGATTTCCTGCTCGTAATGCAGGGCGTCGAACAGGACGGTGTCGGCATCGGCCCCGCTTACACCCGTGAGACCGCCCCGTCCCACGCGACTGTTGTTGATCAGCGTCGCCGCCAGATTCTTGTCGCCGCCGCTCCGAATCAATCCCTCGGCCCAGAGCAGGTCGTTCATCTGGGTCGTGTAGAGCGGATCGTCACCCGAACCGTCGCATGGCGCGGACAATGGACAGTCGGGATCGCCTTCCGGCAGCCGCTCGCCCGTGCCGCCAAGATGGTTGTAGCGGATGTGCGCCAGATTGCTCTGGTGGTACTGGCCTCGCGCGGGGTTGAACGGAGCGACGCCGGAGCAGGCGAAATCGGTTCCCGCATTTGCGGTCGCGGCCGTCGTGGCGTAGCCATTGAAGTCATCCTCCGGTCCCCACGAGCCGTCCCCGACGCGACGATCAGCCGAGATCGTTGGGCAGGGATTACCGCCCGGGTCGGGCCACGGGTCCGCATGGTTCGAGGCCAGCATCGCAGCGACGCGCGTGTCCACCCGCACCGTACCGACGGAATTGCCCCACGCCTTGATGCAGAAGGAGCCGCATTCCGCCGCGTTGATGTCGACGAAGTACGACCAATCGTATGGCGTTCCCGAACTGACACCCTGCGATGCATAGGCGACCACGGACGCCCAGTCGGCCGCGGCGTTTTCCGCACCGTTCCGCGGCCAGAGCGCAATGAGCTCCGCTTGCATCGTGCGAATCAGCTGTTGGATCTGGACGCTGGAGTACGTCTTGCCGCCCAATCCGAACCAGTCGTTGTCGCTGTTCCACACCGCGTTGCCGGCGGCCGCATACGCATCGTTGAACTTCTGGAGCGCAAAGTCGCGCACCGCCGCCCTCGAGGCGAACGGCAGCGCGCGTGGATTGCTGAGATCCGTCGTCTCATCCACCGCAAAGCCGGAATCGTACAGCATGGAGATGCCGCCGAGCGCCATGCCTTGCAGCATTTTCGCCAGGGCGATCGCCCGGTAAGTCTTGGAGCTGTCGACGCTGCAATCATCGTCGAAGCAGATACCGCGACCGACCGCCCCGAGCACGTCGTTCGCCGACGAGAGCACCGTGTGGTACCCGTACCACGCGGCTTCAACGGTCGGGCCGCCTGCTGCCTCCGGCGCGGTCGAGCTGTTCGTCCAGCCACACCGCGACGGACAGTCGGAGCCCACCGAGCTGTAGAAACGCATTGCGGCATTGTTCCAGGACGCAGTGTAATTATCGGCCTGTGCGTTCAGCCCCATGAGGAAGTAGTTCTCGCGCGTCTCGACCCACGTCCGGATCGCGCCGGACAGCAGCTGCTCCAGGCCCGCGGGATCGCTGAACGCGCGCGGTGCGTCGGGCGCGTTGGGGTTCCCGACGTTCAGGTCGCACGCGGCCATCGCGATGACGACCACGAGCCCGGCGATTCTCTCATAGCGTTTCATGGTCGCTCTCCTCAGAACCCGAGCTCGATGCTGCCGGTGAAGGTCCGGAACTGGGGATATTGGAACCAGTCCATCCGGACCTGGAACGGATCGCCGTTCAACCCGGAGACTTCGGGATCCAGCCCCGAGTACTTGGTGATCGTAAACAGGTTGCGCGCGATGAACGCAAGGCGCAGCTCGCGCACACTGCGCAGGAAGCCGATCCGCCGCAGCTGGTCGCTGCTGAGCGTGTAGCTGAGCGAGAGCTCTTTCAGCTTCGCATACGACCCGCTCTCGATGAAGAAATCGTTCGACTCGAGCCCGTTGTAGAATCCGACCCCGTAATACCCATCCGCCTTTCGCGGGCACGACGGCATCGGATCGGATACGACGCCGCAGGTGGCGTCGTTCGGCGCCTTCCCGGCCTGATCCTGAACGCGATCGCGCGCCGCCTGGAACGCCCACTGTCGTGTCCCGTTATACAGCTCGCCGCCGTAGGACCAGTCGAGTAACGCGTTCACGGCCAGGCGGCGATGGTTGAACGCCAGGTTGAAGCTCAGGTTGAAGTCCGGATTGGCGCTGCCGATCTCCACGAGGTTGTCCGTGCCGAGGCAGGTGCCCGCTGGTCCGGGCCGCTTGCAGTACACGTACTTGATCGCCCGTTCGTCCTTCGTGCCGTAGGTGCTCCTGCGCACGACGTAGCCATCCTCGTTGATCATCACGCTGTCGGAACTCCACGCCTGCCCGACTCCGTTCTGCGCCGCTTTGTCCGGGTCGTCGTACAGCTCGGAGATGTTCCGCACCCAGCGGTTGCCGTACAGCACGCCGAGATCCCGGTTCCTGCCCAGGAAGAAGGCGGCGGGCATCTGCTGGAAGCCATAGAGCCGCTCCGGCAGGCTCCAGTCCGTGATCTTCTGGCGCGTCCGGTCGCCGACGATGTTCAACGTCAGTCCGGTGCGCGCTGTGTTGATCAGCCGGGCCGCCAGCGTGATCTCGTGCGTGTTCGCCAACAGACCGCCGGCATTCTGCCACTGGCCGTCGGCGAATCCGGTGACTGCCGGGAGGTCCACCAGCAGGATCTGATCCTTACTGTCCTTCCGGGCGTACGTGTACTCGATGCTGACGCGCCCGCCCCGGAGATCGAAGTTCGTGCCGATTTCCAGCTCGGACGCGCGGGCGGGCTTGAGGTTCGGATTGCCCAGAATGACCTTGCTGAAACCGGTCGAGGTAACGCTGAGAATCTCGTACTGGTTGTCGTATCCGGGCCTCAAACCGGCGGTGCCATAGGATGCCCGCAGGCGCCACTCGTCGAGCCCGGGAACCCGCATATCCTCGGTCAACCGCCAGGCCCCGGACACCCGATAGTATGTAGCCCACCGATTGTTCTCCCCGAACAGGGAAGACCCGTCCCGGCGCACCAGCGCGTCGATGATGTAACGATCCTTGATGTCGAACGTCGTCACGCCGAAATAGTTGAAATTCTTGATGACCGTATCGGCTGAACCCGCGGCGAGACTGGACACGTCCACGCCGCCAAACTCCGGTACACCACCTACTCGCAACTTCCCGGCGAACGTTTCCAAGCCGCGGATGCGCTCATGCTCGTAGACCGTGCCGATCTTGATCGTGTTGGTGACGTTGCTGAAGCGCCGGATGCTCGTGAGTGTGACACCGGTGTTGTACTGGTAGCCGGTCAACGTGCGCTCGCGCAGCGAGCCCGCATCCGGCAATCCCGACGGGTCGTAGTAGGGCTTGGGGAACAGATCCTTGTAGAAGTCCCCTTCCTGATCGTAGCCGAAGCTGCCTTCCGCCGAGAGCCAGCTTTGCATCCGCCAGCGCAGCTTCGCGGCTCCCGTGAACCGGTTCCGGTCCCGGGTGATCTTCCGAGTGTTCAGCTCATACATCGGGTTCTGATCGTTCGCGACATCGCCGCTCAGCGGCACTTTCGCCACATATGGCGATGAATCGGGATTGCAGCACGCCGTGATGTCGACGTCCGGCTGGACGAACATGAGCTGGAAGAACGGCGAGCCCGTTCCTTCGGCGGCGCGCCCGTTTGTCGACGTTCCATAGAACGTGCTGAACGACACGTCCAGATTCGGCCGCATCTGATAGTCGAGATTGAGCCGGGTATTCCGCCGCGTATAGCCCGCCAGCCCGAAGATCACGCCTTTGTTGCGGGTGTTCTCGAACGAGGCGTTGAAATTGGTGGTCCCGCGCCGCTGGCCGATCGAGATGTACTGCGTCGCGAACGGGCCCGCGTTGACCATGGCGCCCCAGTGGTCGTGGTAGACCGGAAACGGAGTCGCCGAGACCTGATCAGTTCTCGCGATGCGCCCGGTCCCGTCCTTCAGGCAGTAGTAATCGTTCGCGTCCGGCGTCCAAATCTGACTTTCGTCTTCCGGCGTCGAGGGATCGTCCTGGGCCAGACCGGTCGCAGCGCAGTAGCCCGGCGTCTGCTCGATTTCCCAGAAATGCGACTTCGAGAACTGCATCCGTCGCGGCATGGTGTTGACGCCGGCTTCGGTGCGGACCGTCACCTGCATCGACCCTTCGGGAACGGAGTTGCCGCGCTTCGTGAAAATCTGCACGACCCCGTTCGCTCCGTTGGAGCCGTACAGCGAGGACGCCGCGGCTCCTTTTACGACTTCGATCCGCTCCACGTCTTGCGCCGCGATGTCCGCGAGGCCGTAGCGGGAAATCACGCCGTCGACGATGTACAGCGGATCCTGCCGTCCCGAGATGCTGGTGGCGCCACGCAGGCGTACGGCGGGCTCACTCCCCGGCTGCGCCGACTGCGGGGCGAGTCGCACACCGGCGATCCGACCCTGCATTCCTTCGATTGGGTTCGTCGCGGGCACCGCCTTCATCTGCTCATTGCTGATTGAACCGACCGTGAAGCCAAGCTTCCGGCGGTCGGTCGCCTCGGCCACGCCCGTCACCACGACTTCCTCGAGTCGCAGCGGATCGGACTCGAGCGAGAAATCCTGCTGCTGCTCGCCCGCGCTGAGCGTGATCGTCCGCGTGACCGGCTTATGGCCGATGTAGCGCGCGGTCAGGATCACCTGCTGACCGCGGACGGCGCTCGCGCCGACGGTCAGCGTGTACGCACCGTTGGCGGCGGTGACGGCACCTGTGTTCGTGTTGGCGACCACCACGTTGGCGCCACCCAGCGGGTCACCGGTAACCGCGGTGACGCGGCCTTTGATGACGGCGTCCTGAGCCGCGAGCGGCATGGCGGTGAAGCATGCGATCGCTACCAACTTCGGCACGTGCATAAGCAGCCTCTGTTGTGAAGAGGGAACACGGAAGGAACTGCACTGGGCAGTCGTAAAACGCCTCATGCAAACCCCCTTGGTCCACGTCCGATGGGCGGACGTGACGGCCTTCAGACATCGAGGGTTCAGCTGGCCCGGTACTGGCGCCTACGGTCCATTCTACCTTGTATTAGGGGTCCCGCTAGAGGTGTAACCGAACGCTCGCCAAAGCCGCACTCGCCGCCCTTTTGTGCATCGCCGCCGGGGCCCCGCCCCTGGCCGCGCAGGCCTCCCTGCGAGGCCGCGTCCTGGACAGCGAGATGGGAAACCCCTTGGCCGGGGCTGCGGTGCGTATCGGTACCGATACCACGTCGATCATGACGGATTCGCTGGGTTTCTTCCGCGTGCCGGAACTCGCCCGGGGCATGATCGATATTCGGATCCGATTGATCGGTTACGAGGAAGGGCTGTACCGCCTGTTCATGCCGGACTCCGGGGTGATGCGTCAAGACTTCACCCTCGATTTCAACGGGTTCATGCTGCCGGAGGTCGTGGTGCAAGCGCGCGCCGAAGTCCTGCAGCCACGCTACGCCGAATTCGAACGGCGGCGGCTGCGCAAGCTTGGCGCCTTCTTGCGCTGGGACGATCTCAAGAAGGCAAGCTTCAGCTCCGTCGGCGACGCGCTCCGCACCATCCGCGGCGTGCGCATTCAGTGCGACCAGTCGGCATTCGAGTGCTTCGCCGTCATGGCGCGCACGCCCAATTGTCATCCGACCTGGTACATCGACGGGATCGAGGTGCACTCGTTCCACGAGAACACGCCGATCCGGGATGTCTATGGAATCGAGGTCTACCGGGGGACGGGCGAGATTCCTGCCGAGTTTGGTGGATCCAACGCCGGCTGCGGCGTCATCGCGATGTGGACGAAGTCACGGCCTTATAGATGAAGGAACGACCACTCCCTCGAATGTGACCGAGCGGGGGCTGATCAGGCCGGCGGTGAGCCCGGTGATGAGCAGATCGGTCCAGCGCGCCCGCACCTTGATCCGCAGATTTGCGATCCGTGCTCCCGTGCCGGCCTGCCCGGCAAGTATGTCCTCGGCATTGGGACGTGACGCGGCGACCAATCCCCATAACAAAAAGACGGGACGCTTGGTGACCTGAAAGGCCGCGCCTTGCGGCGGTGTTTGCGCCGACTCGGCGAGCGACGTGGGAACGCCCAAGTCGGTCGCGTCGAATGTCAGGGCGCAGCCACTCACCGTGAGGGCCAGCGCCGCCAGGCCCGCGCGTGTTACAGAACGAATCACGATTCTCCCGGGAAGCAAAAGGGGCGCCCGCCCCAGGAGGCGGCGCGCCCCAAAGCTACTGCGTCTCACATGCCGATGGGAGCCTTCAACGAGAAGTGTGCCCCAATGCCGATGACACCGAAGGTCGTGCCGCCGCCGACGTTCTCGGAATCGTAGGCGAGATGCAGGCCCATCATGCCAAGCCCGACGTTGGCACCGAGCGTCCACCCGATGTTCGACTCGGTCCCACTCACGCCCGAGTACTTGTACCAGCGGTTGTTCACAGCCAGATACGGCTCGATGCTCAACCCAGGCGTAGGCACGTTCACGCTGACCGCGCCCCCCAGCCCTAACCGCGTCAGCGCCGAGTCACCATTGGCTGCGCTCACGCGCGCGACCCCTAGCTGCAAACTCAGCGCGACGGGGATCAAGCTTCCGCCGATGACGCGGAACGCACCCTGGCCGCCGAACGATGTGTAACTGTCGTTCAAGCCCTTCGGCTTCCACGACGCCACACCGGCGGTGAGGGTGATCGTCCCGAGGCCGACCGACCCGCGTGCGCCGAATGCCGTGCCCTTGCCGTAATCGCCGTTGGGCATCGCCAAATCACCACTGATTGTGACACCGGTGCCGCCCTTGGGATTGCTCCAGTTCGGCATCCCGAGCGACTGCGCCGCGAGCGGTGCAACGGTGAACGCGGCTGCCGCCATTACCGTGAGCAAGCGCCTCATTGATATCCTCCACATCGTGGGTTCAAGTGTCTGATCCGTCCGCCTCCCCGCGTCGGCCCAACTGACGGGCCTTACGGTAGGAAGTCGCCCTCGCCAAGTCAATCACCGAGTTGACGCGCCCTGAGAGGGCGCGCTCGGCTGCAACGTGCGCCCTTTACAGGGCGCACACACGCCGAGCCCGGGCTCTTAGCCCGGGTTCCTAATGCACCCACACGGCGCTAAGTGACACACCCTCCAAGTCGCCCAAGCCCGCGCTGATGCGGGCGTCGAACCGCGGCGAGAGCCGGAAATCGGCGCCCAAACCGAGCGCGAACAGGAAGTCCGACGGTTGGTCCCCGGCAACGAGAAATCCTGTCGGCTGGACGTACGGCACGATGCTGATTTTGGAATCCTTGGGATCCAGGCGCCGGCCGAGCGACAGCCCGATCGGGACGATGAACGCGGAGTTCCCGCTGGCGAATTGTCCGCCGACCCCGAGGATCAGCGCGCCATCGAGCGGAAAGTCCTCGGTGTGGCTGACGACGCGCTGCCGCGCTTCGGCGCCGACGAGCAGGCGCGAGTCGCCGTTCCCGCCCGGCGTGAAAATGCCGCCGCGAAAGCCGAGATCGAATTTGCCGCTCGACCGGCGGTAGGCGCCTTCGAAGGCGGTGCCGCCGCCGTCCGGAAAGCTGATCGCTAATCCGATTTCGGAGCGACGGAACGCGCGATACGGCGCGTTGAAGCTGGGAACCCCGGTCGCTTGTGCCGCCGCACTGGAGGCCATGCCCCCGCCGATGACGAGCAGCCACAACGCGCGAGACATACGCATTTCATGCTCCTCGAGAATTTGGTGCGAGGGGTTACCCGACGAACAGCGCGGCGTTCCGGTGTTCCGGAACGCCGCGCCACAGATGAAGGCTTAGTGCCAGAGTGAAATACCGATGCGGCCGCCGATCTCGATCGTGCTCGCGGTGACGTCACTCTCCGACGTCCAGCGGAAGCCGAGCTCGTAACGCCAAGCCGCGCCTTCGTACGGTTTCCGCCAGCCGATGCCGCCGTTGAACTGGAACGCCGTGCCGCTGCTGGCAGGACCCGCTCCCAGGTCGACAAGCACTAAACCGGCGCCACCGGTGAAGTACATACCGTTCCGGTGCCGACCGGGGCTCGTCGCGTACAGGACGTTAACGTCTGGCGTGATGATGTACTGCGTCTCGCCTCCGACGCTGGACAATTGAAAATTGAGGCGCGGCTCCCACATGAGCTCGCCGCGTGAAACGATGCCGAATCGCACATCAACTGGCGTGCCGATCTCAATCCCGCCATCACCACCGCTCGGCTTTGCGTAAGCAAGGCCGAGATCGACACCGAACTCATGCTTGGCGCCGCCAGCGGGCGCCGCTGCGCGCCGCTGCGCCATGGCCGTAGCGGGGAGAGACAGCGCGAGCGCCGCCAAAACCATCCCGCCGAAGAGCTTCCGCATACCGAGGACCTCCAGTTGGGGTGGTAAAAACCGCCACATCGTTAAGAACGACTGCATTTTCTGTCAAGCGTGAGTTCCCAGAAACGCCGCGGCCCGCCGGCTAGCTGCCTGACGGGCCATGGGTTAGGCGCCATCTGGTGACGCGGCTCACGCTGCCGGAGGTCGTCCTACTTTGCACGGACGTGAAAGGACACGCCTCCTCTAAAATGCCGAAGGCCCGCCAGCGTTTTCGCTGACGGGCCCACGGCTACAAAGAAGCGCTTACTTCTTGCCGCCGAGCGGGAAGCTGACGCCCACCGTGATCGGCACCTGCGCGAATGTGAGATCAAACGCCTTCGTGCTCAGATACCGTATCTCGAGGAACAGGTTCGCGGAAGACATCGCGTACTGCAACCCACCGCCACCGCCGAAGCCGACTGCCGTCTTTGAGGTGTCCGACGTACCGTCGCTCAGTCTGGTGCTGGTGACGCCGATACCCGCCAAGACGTAGGGTCTGATGGCTCCAGCTGTTGGGAACGGATAAACGACGTTCACCATGCCGCCGAGCAGCCTGGTGTTGCCGTCGACGCCCGTCTGATGGCTCGTCTGCGTCCATGACGCGTCTACGCGCAGACGGATCGGCGCCGTGCCGAGACCAAAGCTCGCGCCGATACCTGCATTAAAGCCCATCTTGTCGTTGAGGAGATTTGCATCGCCCCAATCACTCATGGGCAGAACCAAACCGGCGCCAACTTGGAGCCGCGTGCCGCTCTGTGCCAACGCAGGCTGAGCGACGATACACATCATCGCCACTGCCATCATGGCTAGTACGAACCGCTTCATACCTAACCCTCCGGGGGAAAAGGGGCTTTTGAGGACCTTCTAGACCGGCAACACAGTTGGAAAAACCCCTCTAGAAGTCAAGAGTCCTGATGGGAGGCGCTTCGCGCCACAATGCGAATCACGTCTTTCGCGACCTGGAGGAACCCGCCTGCCACCCGTAATCTGGTCGTTTCCCCGGATCGGCGGATCTTGACGATTCCCTGCCCCAGGAGTGTGATGAACGGCGCATGGCGGGGGAGAATGCCCACCAAGCCGTCATACGCGGGCGCCACAACAGCTTCCGCCTCGCCGTCGAATACCGAACGCTCCGCCGAAATGACCGATACGTGCATCAGGCCGTGGCCATCTTCTTGGCCTGCGCGACGACGTCGTCGATTGCCCCCTGCATGTAAAACGCCTGCTCCGGGAGCTGGTCGAACTCCCCGGACACGACGCGCTCGAACGACGTGATCGTGTCCTCGAGCTTCACATACTTGCCTTCCAGGCCCGTGAACTGCGCGGCGACGAAAAACGGCTGGGACAGGAACCGTTGCACCCGGCGGGCACGGGCGACGAGGAGTTTGTCTTCCTCCGACAGCTCGTCCATCCCGAGGATCGCGATGATATCCTGAAGATCCTTGTAGCGCTGGAGAATGCGCTGAACCTCGACCGCCACCTTGTAATGGCGCTCGCCGAGATACTGCGCGTCGAGAATGCGGCTCGACGACGCCAGCGGATTCACCGCCGGATAAATGCCGAGCTCGACAATGGCGCGGTCGAGCACGACCGTGGCATCGAGGTGCGAGAACGCGGTCGCCGGCGCGGGATCGGTCAGATCGTCAGCGGGCACATAGATCGCCTGCACCGACGTGATCGAGCCTTTCTTGGTGGACGTAATCCGTTCCTGCAATTCTCCCATCTCCGTCGCCAACGTAGGCTGATAGCCGACGGCTGACGGCATCCTCCCGAGCAGCGCCGACACTTCCGACCCGGCTTGCGTGAAACGGAAAATGTTGTCGATGAAGACGAGCACATCCTGGCCTTCGACGTCGCGGAAATACTCGGCGACCGTGAGACCCGACAGCCCGACGCGCAGGCGCGCGCCCGGCGGCTCGTTCATCTGTCCGTAGATGAGCGCTACGTTCTCGAGGATGCCCGCGTCGCGGAACTCGAGGTAGAGATCGTTGCCCTCGCGCGTCCGCTCGCCGACGCCGCAAAAGACCGACTTGCCGCCGTGTGCCTTGGCGACGTTGTTGATCAGCTCCTGGATGACGACCGTCTTGCCGACGCCGGCGCCGCCGAACAATCCGATCTTGCCGCCCTTCACGAACGGCGCGATCAGATCGATGACCTTGATGCCCGTCTCAAACACTTGAGTCTTGGGCTCGAGGTCGACGAACTTCGGCGTGCCCCGATGGATGGGCCAGCGCTCGGCGTCTTTCGGAATCGGCGCGCCTTCGTCCACCGGCTCCCCGATCACGTTGAGGATGCGACCCAGCGCCGGCTTGCCGACGGGTACCGTGATCGGCTGTCCCGTGTCGACGACCTCCATGCCGCGCACGATGCCGTCGGTGGAGCTCATGGCGACCGCGCGGATCTGGTTGCGGCCGATGTGCTGCTCGACTTCGGCGACCAGACGCACGGAGTCGGCCGTCACGGTGATCGCGTTGTACAGCTCGGGGAGCTGCTCCGGCTCGAACTCGACGTCGAGCACGGGGCCGATCACCTGCACGACCTTGCCGATATTCGGTGCGCCGGCGGTCTTCGCTTTTTCTTGAGATCTAGTCGCCATTGTAGCTCCGGTTTTATCCTTTTAACGCCTCCGCCCCGCCAACAATCTCCGCCAATTCCTGAGTTATCTGAGCTTGCCTTGCACGATTGAACGTGCGCTGCAGAATCGTCAGCATGTCGCTACCCGCATCCGTTGCATTCTTCATTGCCGTCCTTCTCGCGCCATGCTCTGCCGCCGCGGTCTCCACGAGCGCGCGGTAGAACTGATTCTGCACGTACAGCGGCAACAGCTCCTCGAGAATCTCTCCCGCCGACGGCTGAAGGATGTAATTGACCGCCGCAGTTGCTTTTTGACCGCCCGACCGCCCGTCCGCCCGGGCGGGGGGTGTGACGGGGAGGATGCGGAGCGTGGTGGGTGGGGTGGAGACCGCGCTGTTGAATTTCGCGAACACGATATCCACCGCGTCGAGGTCGCCCGCCGAGAACCGGTCCATCAGCGGCTTCGCCAGCTCCACGGCATGCTCGATGGTGGGGCGATCGCCGATGTCCACGCGCTGCGACGCGATGTTGCGCTTCGTGAACTTGAAGTAGCTGATGCCCTTCTTGCCGACGAGATGCAGCTCGGTATGGACGTCCTGTGCCTCCAACTCCTCGAGCCGCCGCCGTGCCTCGCGAATCAGATTCGCGTTGAACGCGCCGCACAAGCCGCGGTTCGACGTGATGAGCACAAGGGCCGTGCGTCGTGCGTCGTGCGTCGGCTGGCGCAGGAGCGGGAAGCGCTCCGCCAAGTCCCTGGAGTAGAGGTCACCGATCACCTCGGCGAGCGCTCGCGCGTAGGGACGCGCGCCGACCACGCGATCCTGGGCGCGTTTGAGCTTCGACGTGGAGACGAGTTCCATCGTCTTGGTGATCTTCCGCGTGTTCTGCACCGAGCGGATCCGCCGCTTGAGCTCGCGGGGCTTCGCCATTACAGCGCCTTGTACTCCTCGATGGCTTTGCGCAACCGGCCGCTCACGTCGTCCGACAGCGCCTTGCGCGTGCGGATCTCTTCGCCGATCTCGGGATGCTGGGCCGCCATGAACTCGAGCAAGCCCTTCTCCCACTCTTTGATCGCGGGGACGTTCACGTCATCGATCAGCCCGCTGGTGACCGCGAAAATCACGATGACCTGTTGCTCGACGGGCATCGGCTGATACTGCGGCTGCTTCAGCACCTCCACGACGCGTGCGCCGCGCGCCAGCTGCCGCTGCGTCGCGGGATCGAGCTCCGAGCCGAATTGCGAGAACGCCTCGAGCTCACGGTACTGCGCGAGGTCGAGCCGCAGCCGCCCGGCGACTTGCTTCATCGCCTTGATCTGCGCGTTGCCGCCGACGCGGCTGACCGAGATGCCGGCGTTGACGGCCGGCCGCACGTTCGAGTAGAAGAGGTCGGTCTCGAGAAAGATCTGGCCGTCGGTGATCGAAATGACGTTCGTCGGGATGTATGCGGAGACGTCGCCCGCCTGCGTCTCGATGATGGGGAGCGCCGTCAGCGAGCCGCCTCCCATCTCGTCGGACAGCTTGGCGGCGCGCTCGAGCAGGCGGCTATGGAGATAGAACACGTCACCGGGATACGCTTCGCGTCCCGGCGGCCGCCGCAGCAC